>NZ_WWJY01000455.1 GCF_009865405.1 Streptomyces sp. SID3212
GGAGCCGCCGGCGGGCGCGGATCCCGCGGCGGCGGCGACACCGGCGCCGGCCCCCGAGCGGGACCCCACGCGGGACAGCACCAGCAGCAGGAGCCAGGTGATCAGCAGGCTGAGCAGGGACACCGCGACCGAAGTCTGCGCCTCGGAGCCGGAGATCGAGACGATCCACACCGCGAAGGGCCGGAATCCGAGCAGCGCGGCGATGGTGTACTCGCCGAGCACCAGCGCGAGGGTCAGGAAGGACGCGCTGGCGAGCGCGGAGCGCAGGTTGGGCAGGATGACCCGCAGGACGGTGTACGGGATACGTGCCCCGCAGTTACGGGCGGCCTCGACGAGCGTCGTGACGTTGATCGCGCTCAGCCCGGCGTCCAGCGAGCGGTAGACGAACGGCAGCGCCAGCACGGTGTACGCGAAGACGAGCACCAGCGGGAACGACTCGTCCTGCACGGCGATGAACGTCTGGTAGAGGGGGGTGGTGGACAGGTGGTCCGGTCCCCAGCGCAGCACGGTAGTGATCCCGCTGACCAGTGCGATCGGCGGCACGACCAGGGGCAGCATGCAGACGACCTCGACGACGGACCGCAGCCGGGGCGCGCCGAGCCGTACCGCGATCAGCGCGGGCACGGTCAGCAGCAGGACGAGGGCGATGGTCGCGGCGGCCAGGCCCAGGGAGAGGAACAGGCTCTGGGTGAAGCCGTCGGCGGACAGGATGCCGGTGTACGCGTCGAACGACACGCCCTGCCCGGGGGTGTGGACGGTGAAGACGAACGAGGCCAGCAGCGGGACGACGAAGTAGACGCCCGCCAGGGCCAGGACCACACCCCGCCAGATACGGCGGCGGGGGCGCCGGGCCCGTACCGTACCGCCCCCGTCCGACGGCGTGTCGTCGCGCGGGGCGGCGGTCGCGGTGGGGGTCAGTGCAGCCATCGGGTGCTCCGTCGCTGGAGGGGCAGATAGACCGCCATGACCAGGCCGGCGATCACGATCATGTCGAGGCTCAGCGCGAGCGCCACGTTCTCCTGACCGACCTGGACGTTGCCGGACAGCGCGTCCGCGATCTTGAGGGTGACGAGCGGGACGGATCCGCCGACGAGCGCGGCGGCGGTGGCGTACGCCGCGAAGGCGCTGCCGAAGAGCAGCACGAATCCGCCGAGCAGGGTGGGCGCGAGGACCGGCAGGCCGACGTGGCGCCAGAACTGCCCGTCGGTCGCGCCGGCGTTCTGCGCGGCCTCGCGCCACTGCGGGCGCAGGCCGTCCAGCGCCGGGACGCTGATCAGGACCATCAGCGGGACCAGGAAGTAGAGGTAGATCACGGACAGGCCGGTGAAGGAGTAGAGGTTCCAGCCGAGCGAGTCGAGGTGCACGAGCTCGGTGACCACGCCGGAGATGCCGAGGGTGGCGACGAAGGCGAAGGCGAGCGGGATGCCGCCGAAGTTGGCGAGCACACCGGACGCGGTGAGGACGGACTCGCGCAGCGCGCCGCCGCGCGAGGTGACGACGGCCTGGGCGATCAGCATGCCGAGGACGGTGCCGACGAGGGCGGTGAGGGCGGACAACTCCACACTTCCCGTGAGGGAGTTGAGGTACGGCCCTTGCAGGGTCGTGGTGATGTTCTCGCCCGTCAGCGAGGTGGCCTTGCCCGGCTCCTGGTGGGTGACGGCCCCGTACAGGAGGGCGCCGACGGGAAGTCCGAAGCACAGTCCGGCGAAGACGAGCAGCGGCAGCGTACCGAGCCAGGCGCGCGGCGCCCGCCGCCGACGGCGTGTGCCGTCGGCGGCGCCCGGTGCGGGCAGGGTCTGGGTGGGCATCAGGAGACGGCCTTGTCCCAGTTCTTGGCGAGGACGGCCTTGACGGCGTCGAGGTCGGCGGACTTGGGGAACGTCGGCGTGCCGGCGACCTGGGGGAGGTTGGCGACGAGGGTCTTGTCGACCGTACCGTCGGCGGTCATCGAGGGCAGCAGCACCGGCCGGGCGAAGCCCTTGAGCCACAGGTTCTGGCCCTCGGCGCTGTACAGGTACTCCATCCACAGGCGGGCGGCGGCCGGGTGCGGCGCGTCCTTGTTGATGGCCTGGGAGTAGTACTGGGCGTAGACGCCGTCCGTGGGGACGGAGACCTTCCAGTCGAGGCCCTTGGACTTGAACTCGCCCGAGTAGCTGGCGTTCAGGTAGTCCCAGTCGATGGAGATGGGCGTCTCGCCCTTCTCGACCGTGGCCGGGGTGGACTCGACGGGGATGAAGTTGCCGCTCTTCTTCAGCTTGCCGAAGAAGTCGATGCCGGGCTGGATGTCGGTGAAGGAGCCACCGTTGGCGAGGGCGGCCGCGTACACGCCGCCGAAGGCCGAGCCGGACTTGTTCGGGTTGCCGTTGAGGGCGACCTTGCCCTTGTACTCGGGCTTGAGGAGATCGGCGAAGGTCGTGGGGCAGACCTTGATGCGGGAGGCGTCGCAGCCGATGGAGATGTAGCCGCCGTAGTCGTTGTACCAGCGCGCCTGCGCGTCCTTCTGCTCGGCCGGGATCTTGTCGTACGAGGCGACCTTGTACGGCGCGAAGAGGCCTTCGGCGGCGCCGCTCTGGTTGAACGGGACACCGAGGTCGACGACGTCGGGGGCGCGGTCCTGGCCCTTGCGGGACTTGACGGCGTTGATCTCGTCGGCGCTGGCGGCGTCCGGGGTCTCGTTCTTGATCTTGATCTTGTACTTGGCCTCGAAGGCCTTGATGATCTCGCCGTAGTTCGCCCAGTCCGGCGGGAGCGCGATCGTGTTGAGCGTCCCCTCCTTCTCGGCGGCGGCGACGAGGTCGTCCATGCTGCCGAAGTCGGCCACGGAGGTGGCGGCCCCGGCCTTGACGCCGCCGGCCGTGGTGGCGTCGGCGGTGTCGGACTTGGCGCCACAGGCGGTGAGGGCGGTGAGCGCGGCGGTGCTGAGCGCCACGGCGGCTATCAGCCTGCCGTGGGGACGGACGCGGAGTCGGGTCACGCTGGGTCTCCCGGGGAGCGAGGGTGGGTCTCACTTGTTCATACAAGCTGGCATCAGTTCGCACGGTTCAGGTGTCACGTGAGTGAACGCCCGATGGCCGCGGCCACACGACCCGAGGAAGACACAAATACCCATAACGGCCTGATCACGGTCACGAGAGGGACACTTTTCGGGACCTTACGAGCCATCTCCTCCCTGGACACGCAGGTTTCACGTGCGGTTAGAGTGAAGAGCGGGTACGCGACGGGTGGGCGCACCTGCGCACAGTTCATGGAGCCCAGCCCACTGAGCACAGCTCATCGGCCACGGCTCACCGAGTACAGCTCATCGACCGAGGGGGCAGTCGTGCCGGGTTCGCGCTATCTGGAGATCGCGGAGGCGCTGAGGCAGGCGATCCTGGCGGGTGAGCATCCCGTGGGGGCCCGGCTGCCGTCGGAGAGCGACCTGGCGGCCCGCTGGTCGGTGTCGCGCGGCACGGTACGGCAGGCCGTGGGCCTGCTCGCCTCGGAGGGCCTCATCGGCTCCCGGCAGGGCGCGAGACGTGTCGTACTGCGGCAGGAACTGCGCCACAGCTTCCAGCAGTTGAACAGCTTCGCGCAGTGGGCCCACGCGATGGGCCGCGAACCGTCCAGCCTGATCCTCAGCCGCGACACCCGCCCCGCGAACCCGGAGGAGGCGTCCCGGCTCGGGACCACACCGGGGGCCGAGGTCCTGTACGTGCTCCGCCTGCGGCGCCTGGACGGCGAACCGGTCCTGGTGGAGCGCACGGCGTACACGGACTGGGTGGCCCCGGCCGTACGGGAGTTGCCCGACGACTGCGTCTCGATCATGAACAGCATCGCGGAGAACGCGGGCATCGTGGCGCACTACGGCGAGCACCTGATAGACGCGGTGGCGGCGGGCAGCGAGGACGCCCGCCTCCTCCACGTCCGCCGCGGCAGCCCCCTCCTGCGCCAGCGCTACCTGACCTACACGGCGGCGGGCCGCACGATCGAATGGACGGACGACCGCTACCGCGCGGGCACGGTGGCCTTCAGCGTCTCCAACTCGGCGGCAGCGGCCCCGCTCGCCCGGACGGCGGGGCCGGACATGCCGTTGGCTACAGAGTCCTGACCTGCGGTGCGTCGCCGCCGGTGGTCACGGAGATGACTCCGTCGACCTGGAGGTCGCCGTGGACGCTCAGGCCCTTGGAGGCCTTGCTGATCCAGACCGAACCCGTCTTGCTGTAGGTGACCTCCAGGCCGTCGGCGAAGGTCACCCATTTCTCGAAATTGTTCGTCCCCTGGAACACGATGCGGTCGGGAAGAGTGAGGAACAGCGGCTGGCCTTCGTGACTCAGCTTCATCCCTCCCTCCACGACGAAGTGCCCCCGCACCTTTCCCTCGCCGGTGATCAGGTCGTCCAGGTCGGCCTTACCGGCCTTGAGGGTGCCCCATTCGTTCTGGCCGTCCGCGAAGACCCGTACCCCCGACTTCGGGAAGTCGATCCACCCGTCGCCGGTGCCGCGCCCCTGCACCCACTTGGTGTTGACGCCGTTGACGTCGGCCTTGTCGGCGTGGACGTTCCCCCAGTCCCGCCCCGGCCCGTGGAAGACGTTGAGCCCGGTGTCGGGGAACTCGATCCAGCCGTCGTCGGCGTCACGCCCCTGCACCCACTTGGTGTTGACGCCGTTCACGTCCGCCTTGTCGGCGTGAACGGTCCCCCATTCCTTCTGCTGCCCGTGGAAGACGTTCAGCCCGGTGCCGGGGAACTCGATCCAGCCGTCGTCGTCACCACGCCCCCGCACCCACTCGGTCCTGACCCCGTCCACGTCCGCCTTGTCGGCGTGGACGGTCCCCCACCCTCCACTCCCGTTGCGGACCTCCGCGCCGTCCGCGGAGAAGGTGACGCGGCCCTGGTCGACCGTGCCCTCGACCCACGGCGTACGGGTCCCGCTCCCGAACTCGGGGACCAGCGCGTGGACGGTGGTGGTGAGGAAGTAGCCCTGCTCCGGCTGCCCCGTCCCCCGCACCCCCGCCACCAGGGTGTACGTGGTGCCGCGCTTCGGCGGGACGATCGGTGACCACATGTAGGGCTGTTGCGTCACCGGAGACCCCGGGACCGCCGCCGTGGCGACCACCGTCTCGTTTCCTTCCGGATCACGGATCCAGTAGTCGAGGTTGTCGGGCCCGTCCCACTTCAGAACGACGTTGCCGCCCGCGTCCACATCGGCCAGCGAATTCTTCTCCGGACGGAAATTGCGCGGAATCCTCGGGGCGGCCTGCTTCACCACCCCGAGTGTGGTGGTGAAGTGATCCCGCCGCATCGGTACGTTGTCGTCACCGCCGCCGGACTTCTCCAGTATCCGTAACCGGATCAGCCCCTCCGTACCGGAAACCGGTATGCCGTCCAGCTTCAGGACCAACGACTGGTCGTACGGCAGGGTCAACCTGCCGCCCCCTTGGGGGTGGTGGGCCCGAAAGCGCCCCAGGCCGGCGTCCCAGCTGAAATCGGGCACCGGTTCCAGCCACGCCGTGTAGTCCAGGTCGGCACTCGCGCGGATCACCGTGGGATCGTCCGTCAGGTCGGACGGACCGGTGCCGACCGGTATCTCCACATCGATGTACTCCCACTTCACATCGGACTGGTGGGTGTTGGAGACGATCACGTACACCGTCCCCACGGACGGCGCGCCGGGCTGCGAGGCTGGTAGCGAGGTCGGATCGGTGACGACGGCGTAGTGCAACAAGGACGGCACGGACAGGACTCCCTTGCTCGGCGTTCGATGACGGCGGGTCCGGGCCCGAAGCCGACAGACCCGGCAACAGCACTGTCCCGCCCACCACCCACCGAATCGCCTTTCAGGGACATCTGACGCAAACCCCTGCCCCGCTGTCCGGATCGCCGACGCCTCCCCAGATCCGGACGAACACGTTCAGCTCACCCCGACCCCACTTCCCCCACGCGGCTCGTCGAGCACCAACCTGACGTGCTCGAACCCGCCGTACCAGACCGTGTCGGTACGCCGGAAGCCGAGCCCCTCCAGCAGTCGCACCGAGGCGGTGTTCCCGACGAACGAATCCGCGTACAGGGGGCGGGCCTTCTCCTCTTCCAGGAACAACGCCACCGCCCGCGAGCCGATCCCGCGCCCCCAGTACCGCCTGCCCAGCCAGTACCCGAGGGAGCGGCACCCCTCGTCCCACCAGGCCAGCACGTTGCCCGCCAGCTCTCCGTCCACGGTGACGGCCTGCACGAAGCCCGTGGGATTCCCCAGGACGTTCGTCGTCCAGTGGGCCATGAAGACGTCCCGTTCCCGTGGCGGAAACCTGGACCGCCGCAGAGCCTCAGGATCGTGCTGCTGCACGAAGAGCACTTCCAGATCGGCCGGTTCAACGTCTCTCAAACGCACCTGCTCAGACATACCGGCGGAGTATGGCACCAGCCACTGACACCCTTGCGGGCCCAACCGCCACGCGGGCGGCGCTCACCGACCCAACTCCAGCTCGCCGACACGCTCGTCGCCGCTCGTCTCCCCGGTCGGCCGAAAGCCAAGCCCCAGGTAGAAGCCCTCGGGGCCGTCCTCGCCCGGGTGCCAGGTGACCGTCAGGCGGTCCCCACCCCGGCGGCGGATCTCAGCGGCAACAGCCTCCACCGCGAAGCGGCCGTAACCGCGCCCCTGTTCGCCGGCGGCGATGTTGAGGCGCCACAGCCCCGAGCGGATGTCCTTCCCGGTGCCGTCCCCGGCGAAGTCGATGCCGAAGAACGCCATCAGGAACCCGACGACCCGGTCACCGTCCAGAATCAGTCGCGGCCACGCGACGCCCGGGTGGACGTACGCCTCCGCCAGCGACTTCACCACCGGCGCGACCAGGTGCTCCTGATCGGGGCGGACCTTCACCCCGATCGCGTCTTCGAAGTTGGCCGCGGTCACCTCGGCGAGGCGAAGAATTGTTGTCATACGGGCACCGTAATCGACTGAATCAAGTGGTTTTCCGCCCACAAAGTGGCGGACCTGCGGCACCGAAGTACCTGAGGCAGAGCAGTTGGGCGACGATGGGGCAACTTGCGGTGGGCAACACCTGGCAGCCCGTCACCGCAGGAACGCGAGGAAGCTATGAGTGCAGAAGAGGATCAGCCCCACGACGCGTCGGTGGATTTCCCACAGGAACCACGGTCACGCGGGATGTTCTACGAAATCTCGATGCGTCGGCCCCGCCGTTCCGGGTTGGTCGGCTGCGTCCTGGCGGTCTGCTGCGTGATTCTCGCCGCGCTCGTCCTCATGATTAGACCTCACGGTGAAGACCGGGGTCCGTCCCATCCCATAGGACGCGGGAGTTACGTCGAGGAGATCAGCCAAGCCCGTCAGCAGCTGTTCGAGGGGCGGATCATCTTCCCTGATACGAGCTCTCTACGACTCGTGGCAGGGGCGGAGCCGCATCCGTTCCTTGTTCACATCCTTGGAACTGCCCGCAGGACCAAACCCGGTGAAGCACAGGCACCGGTGAGTGTGGGCACCCAGATCGGGGTGAAGCTGCACTGCTCAGGTGCCGGGGTGCGGTGTACACCGTTGTCGTCGGAGCGCCAGACGGTGCTCTCGAAGATCGACGGGGCGACCTGGAGATGGGACATGAGTGCGCAGCATGCCCGTCCGGTCAGTGTCACTCTCACGGTGACCGCCTATCTGGGGGCGAGTGACACCGTCCTGGTCGAGAAAATGCCTCTGACCGCGCGGGTGGAGGTGGCCGCGCCGCCCGAAAGCGGCGGCTGGTTCTCCTGGGCCGGGGACCTGTGGCGGTGGGTGACCGGCACGCTGACCACTCTGGG
The DNA here is from genome assembly GCF_009865405.1 of Streptomyces sp. SID3212. Classification (GTDB taxonomy): domain Bacteria; phylum Actinomycetota; class Actinomycetes; order Streptomycetales; family Streptomycetaceae; genus Streptomyces. Next base: position 7,778 of record NZ_WWJY01000455.1, read on the forward strand.
CACACAGGCCGTGGCCATCGGCTCCATCGTCGGCCTGGTCTTCATGTGGACGCGCCGCCCCCCTCCGTCCGCCGCTGGCGGGCAGGACGTCTCGGAAGACGTGCGCCGCGACGGTCCGACTCCTACGGTACGACCGCAACGGACAGGCCGTACGCGTCCGGGCCCGTCACCCGGGCGGCGGTCCGCCTCGACCGGGCCCGCCGCCAACCGTCGGCGGCATAGTCGGTCCGGGCCGCGCGAATGAGATGGGTACGCCGGACCGACCACTCATTTCACTGAGTCAGCCGTTGTCACGGCCGGCCGCCCCGGCTGCGGCTGTTGCGTTCGGCGAGGCGGGTGCTGAGGGTGTCCGGGGTCTGGGCCGAAGGCTGCTCGTAGTCGGGGCAGAGGGAATTGCCGCATTCGCAAGGGGGCCAGCGGAGGGCGGAGCCGGGGATTAGGTCCGCGCCTTCTGCGCCTTCGGCGCCGGGATCGGACTTCGGGACGATCAGGACGCCGTCCTTGCCGAATTCCTCTGTCAGCCGCGCGAGAACTCGTCGTGCGTTGCTCTTGTCGTTCATTCCGCCAACCGCCTCAGTCCATGGAGCACTCGCTCCAACAGTTCGTCCGTCACCGGGGCGTAGGCCGCCCCGCCGTCCGGTACGAGGCGATGGAAACCCCGGCCGTCCACGGTGGCCTCAAGCTGGGCCGATCCGTCGGGGGCCGGGGGTTCCAGGGCTCGGTCACACATGGGGGTTGTGCCCTCCGTCATCGCTTCATCACCGTCTGTGCAACAAGAATCGGTGTCTGCGGCTAGGCTCAACAGGGGGTAGCCCTTGACGGTCCGAGCGTAAAGAGCGGTGATTCCTTTGGCGGGCAAAGAGTTGGACCCGTACACCAGTCCGGAGGCGTTCCTGGGTGCGGAGTTACGTCTCCGTAGAGAGGCTCGGGGATGGAGCCAGACGAAATTGGCGTCGGTGGCGCATATGACGGGGAGTCGTATCGCTCAGATCGAACTCTGTTTGGTTCCGGCGACCTTGGCCAATGCGACGGCGCTTGACGTCGCGCTGGAGACGGGTGGGTTGTTCGAGCGGCTGTACCGGTTCGGCGCTCATACGCCCATGGTCGCCGAGTGGATGGAGCTGTACATCGAGTTCGAAGCGACCGCGTTGTCCATCAGCACCTACACGACCTCGTTCGTCCCCGGCCTCTTGCAGACGGAGAGGTACATGACCGCGCTCATGAGAGGAGCGCGGTCCCGGGCCGGCGACGGCCTGGTGGAGCACCGCATCGAGACCCGGCTCAAGCGACAGGACATCCTCCGCCGCGCGGAGCCCCCGGCCATGTGGTTCATCCTGGAGGAGGATTTGCTGCGGCGCCCCATCGGCGGATCCAGTGTCATGGCCGAGCAGTTGAGTCATCTGGCCGAGATGACGGATCACCCGGCCATGGTCATCCAGGTCATCCCGACAGCCGTGGGCGAGCACCCCTGCCTAGGCGCCACTGTGTGTCTGCTCGACCTCCCGGACAGGCCCCGGATCGCCTACATGGAAGGAAACTTCACGGGCCAACTCTTCATGGATCCTGATCGGGTCACGAAGTGCGCGATGTCCTACGATCTGACACGGATCAACGCGTGCAGCCCCGCCGAGTCGGCCCGCATGATCCGTACCGCGCTGAAGGAGATGCAGTCATGAGCAGTAACCGTCCCGATCTGAGCACCGCCCTTTGGCGCAAAAGCAGTTACAGCAGCGGCGACGGCGGGGAGTGCCTCGAAGTGGCCGACGGCTTCGCCGGGGTCGTCCCCGTTCGCGACAGCAAGAACCCCGGCGGCCCCGCCCTCGTCATCTCCACCGCCGCGTGGGGCGACTTCGTCGCGTACGTCGCGGGCTGAGGCCCGTACCGACGCAACGGCGGCGTCAGCCGCCAGACGTGTCCAGTTCCGCGTCCGCGCTCACGCCCGAGCAGTCGTACGGGTCCTTGAGCCAGCCGTCCGGCAGGACCACCCGGTTGTTGCCCGACGTGCGGCCCCGAGGGCCATCCGCGCCGTCCGGCCAGGGCTGGTCCAGGTCCAACTCGGAGAGCAGCGCGTCCAGTTCGGCCAGGGACGAGGTGATCGCCAGGCGGCGGCGCATCTCGGAGCCGACCGCGAAGCCCTTCAGGTACCAGGCCACGTGCTTGCGGAAGTCGATCACGCCGCGTGCCTCGTCGCCGATCCACTCCCCCAGCAGTTCCGCGTGACGCAGCATCACGACCGACACCTCGCGCAGGCCGGGGCACGCCGGGGCCCCCGCACCCTCGAAGGCGGCCACCAGGTCGCCGAACAGCCACGGCCGGCCCAGGCAGCCGCGCCCGACGACCACGCCGTCGCAGCCGGTCTCGCGCATCATCCGCAGCGCGTCGTCCGCCGACCAGATGTCGCCGTTGCCGAGGACCGGGATCTCCGGCACGTGCTCCTTGAGGCGCGCGATCGCGTCCCAGTCCGCCGTACCGCCGTAGTGCTGCGCCGCCGTCCTGCCGTGCAGGGCGATCGCCGTGACGCCCTCCTCGACCGCGATCCGCCCCGCGTCGAGGTAGGTGATGTGGTCGTCGTCGATGCCCTTGCGCATCTTCATCGTGACGGGGAGGTCGCCGGCGTTCGAGACCGCCTCGTGGAGGATCGCGCGCAGCAGGGGCCGCTTGTACGGGAGCGCCGAGCCGCCGCCCTTGCGGGTGACCTTGGGGACCGGGCAGCCGAAGTTCAGGTCGATGTGGTCGGCGAGACCCTCGTCCACGATCATGCGGACCGCCTTGCCGACGGTGACCGGGTCGACTCCGTACAGCTGGATCGAGCGCGGCGTCTCCGACGCGTCGAAGCGGATCAGCTGCATCGTCTTCTCGTTGCGTTCGACGAGCGCGCGTGTGGTGATCATCTCACTGACGAACAGCCCCTTGCCCCCGCTGAACTCACGGCAGAGCGTCCGGAAGGGCGCGTTGGTGATCCCGGCCATCGGGGCGAGCACCACCGGCGGACGCACTCCGTACGGGCCGATGACCAGCGGAGACAGCGTCGCGGACGCCGGGGCGGAGGGAGACGCGGACGGGGACAGTGCTGCGGTCATTCCACCATTGTGGCCCACGGCCCCCTCCCCGCGAGAATGGTTAGTTAGACGTACTATCGTGCGCATGCCCGAGCTCAGCCGCCGGCGGCGGACGCTGGTGCTGGTGATCTGCTGCATGAGCCTGCTGATCGTCAGCCTCGACAACACCATCCTGAACGTCGCGCTGCCCACCTTGCAGAAGGAACTGCACGCGTCGGTCGCGGGGCTCCAGTGGACCATCGACGCGTACACCCTCGTCCTGGCCTCGCTGCTGATGCTCGCGGGCTCCACCGCCGACCGGATCGGGCGGCGCAAGGTCTTCATGACCGGGCTGGTGATCTTCACGGTCGGCTCGGCGCTCTGTTCCGCCGCGCCGAACCTGGAATCGCTCGTGGCGTTCCGGATCCTCCAGGCCGTCGGCGGCTCGATGCTCAACCCGGTCGCGGTGTCGATCATCACCAACACCTTCACCGAGCGCCGCGAGCGCGCCCGCGCCATCGGGGCGTGGGGCGCGGTCGTCGGGATCTCCCTGGCGCTGGGGCCGATCATCGGCGGGCTGCTGGTGGACACCATCAGCTGGCGGGCGATCTTCTGGCTGAACATCCCGATCGGGATCACCGCGCTGATCCTGACCTGGCGGTACGTCCCCGAGTCCCGCGCGCCCAAGGCCCGCAGGCCCGATCCGGTGGGCCAGCTGCTGGTCATCGGGGTGCTCGCGACCCTCACGTACGCGATCATCGAGGCGCCGAAGGCGGGCTGGACCTCGCCGGAGATCCTGTCCTTCGTGGGCTTCTCGATACTGTCGCTGGTCGCGCTGATCCTGTACGAGCCGAGGCGCGACGAACCCCTGATCGACCTGCGGTTCTTCAGCAGCGCGCCGTTCAGCGGGGCGACGCTGATCGCCGTGTGCTCGTTCGCCGCGCTGAGCGGGTTCCTCTTCCTGAACACGCTCTATCTCCAGGACGTGCGGGGGCTGTCGGCCTTGAAGGCCGGCCTCTACATCCTGCCGATGGCGGCCATGACGTTCTTGTGCGCGCCGCTGTCGGGGCGGCTGGTGGGCAACCGGGGGCCCCGGCTGTCGCTGCTGGTCGCCGGGATCGCGATGACGGCGAGCGGGGTGCTGTTCGCCGTGTTCGAGGCGGAGCAGCACACTACGCTGCTCTTCACCGGGTACGTGATCTTCGGCATCGGCTTCGGCATGGTGAACGCGCCGATCACCAACACCGCTGTCTCCGGCATGCCCAACGCGCAGGCGGGGGTGGCCGCGGCCGTCGCCTCGACCAGCCGTCAGATCGGTCAGACGCTGGGGGTCGCGGTGATCGGGGCCGTACTGGCGGCCGGGGTGTCCCTGTCGGTCACAGGCCGGATGGCCTCGGCGGCGGAGAAGCATGACTTCGCGGACGCGAGCCGGCCGGCGTGGTGGATCATCACGGGGTGCGGGCTGGCCGTGTTGCTGGTGGGGCTGCTGAGCAGCGGGCGGTGGGCGCGGGGGACGGCGGCGCGTACGGCACAACGGTTGGACCCGGCGGGGGCCCAGGCGGCGGAGGCGCGGGCGTGAGGCGTCTTCCCGTACCCCATGCCTCATGCCTCATGCCTCATGCGGGACGGTCTTCGCCGACCGGACTCCGGGACGGACTTTCCGTACCCCGGGAGCGGCTTCTCAGACCGCCGCCGGCTGTCGCGCCTCAAGCGTCTTCAGCAGCAGGAGCTTCTCCAGGCGGGCCTGCGACTCGTCGTCCTCGGGGACGTAACTGACCAGCCGGGGGCCGGACGTCGGTCCGAGCCAGAGGTTCGTGTGGACCACGTTGAGCGTGCCGACATGGGCGTTGACGAAGCGCTTGCTCCGGCCTGTGTTGCCGATCACCTCATGCCGCTCCCAGATCTCGCAGAACTCCGGCGAGGCGTTCCGCAGCCGCGCGAGCAGGGCCTTCCAGGGCGGCTCGGCGAGGTGCTCGGCCATGTCGGACCGGAAGCGGGCCACCAGGGTCTGCTTGGTCTCGCGGGGACTGGTGAGGGCGGCCTGCCACTGCGGGTCGGTGAAGGCGAGCCAGAGGCAGTTGCGGTCCTCGGGCGGCAGGGCGTCCATGTCGCACATCATCACGGAGTACGTGCGGTTGTAGGCGAGGATGTCGTACCGGCTGTTCTGCACACAGGCCGGGAAGGGCTCCAGGCGCTCCAGCATCCGCCGTACCGACGGGGTGATGGTGGGGCTCGGCGCGCCGGGCGCGGGGTCCACGGCGCCGGCCAGGGCGAAGAGGTGGGAGCGCTCGCTGGGGTCGAGGAGCAGGGCGCGGGCGAGGGCGTCGAGCACCTGGGCGGAGACCTGGATGGGCCTGGCCTGTTCGAGCCACGTGTACCACGTGACCCCCACGGCGGAGAGCTGGGCCACCTCTTCACGGCGCAGTCCCGGCGTACGGCGGCGGATGCCGCGCGGCAGGCCGACCTGTTCGGGCATGATGCGCTCGCGGCGGCTGCGGAGGAAGCCGGCCAGCTCGTGACGGCGGATGTCGGGCTCCCGGAGGGCGGCGCCGGCGGGGGCGGATCCGTCCGGTACCGCTGCCCGGGGGACCGTCGTGCCGCGTTCGTGCACCATCGTTGCCATTCCTCCAGGTTGCAGGAGGGCTCAGCCCATTGCCAGGTACTCCTTGTACCAGGATAAAGACACTCTGGTACCAGGCTTCGTCCGGGGTGAGTCTGGCTCTCGTGAGTACAGCATCCCGTCCCCAGTCCGGCGTTCCGGCCCCGGCTCCTCGTGTTTCCCCTGTTCCCGCCTCGGGACCCGGTCCCGCTCCGGCCGTCCATGACCACGGTCCGGTCCTCGGCACCCTCGGCCTCTTCACCGTGCTCCTCGGGGCGGCCCTTCCCCTGATCGACTTCTTCATCGTCAACGTCGCCCTGCCGACCATCGACAAGGACCTGTCGGCGGGCCCCGCCCTGCTCGAACTGGTCGTGGCCGGTTACGGAGTCGCGTACGCCGTCCTCCTCGTCCTCGGCGGACGGCTCGGCGACACGCTCGGCCGCAGGCGCCTGTTCATGGCCGGCATCGCGGCCTTCGGCATCACCTCGCTGGCCTGCGGCCTGGCGCCCAACGCCTGGACGCTGGTGGGCGCGCGGGTCGCCCAGGGCGCGGCGGCGGCGCTGATGCTGCCGCAGGTGCTGGCCACCATCCACGCGACGACGGCCGGGGAGCGGCGGGCGAAGGCGATCAGCCTGTACGGCGCGACCGCGGGGCTCTCCATGGTGGCGGGCCAGATCCTGGGCGGCGTGCTGGTGGCGGCGGACATCGCGGGCAGCGGCTGGCGGGCGATCTTCCTGGTGAACGTACCGGTCGCACTGGTCGGCCTGTTCCTGGCGTTCCGTACGGTGCCCGAGACGAAGTCGCAGAAGCCCGCGCCGATCGACGTACCGGGCACGCTCCTGCTGACCACCGCACTCGTGACGCTGCTCGTGCCACTGACCGAGGGGCGGGCGGCGGGGTGGCCGCTGTGGACCTGGGTCACGCTGGGCGTCTTCCCGGTGGCCACGGCCGCGTTCCTTTGGGTGGAGCGGCGGGAGGACCGGCAGGGGCGGATACCGCTGCTGCCGCCGAGCCTGTTCCGGCTGGTGTCGCTGCGGCGCGGGGTGGGACTGACCGTGCCGTTCGCGATCTGCTTCGGGGGGTTCATGTTCGTGCTGGCGATCGCCCTCCAGCAGGGCCTCCACATGAGCGCCATCGGGTCGGGGCTGGCACTGGTGCCGCTGGCGGTGACGTTCTTCGCGGCGTCGCTGGCCGGTCCGCGGCTGCTCGGGCGCTTCGGGACGCGGGTGCTGACGGTCGGCGCGGCGATCCAGTTCACCGGGCTGGGGCTGCTGGCCCTGCTCGTCTGGCGGGACTGGCCGTCGGTCGGGGCGCTGGACCTGCTGCCGGGGGTGGCCGTGGCCGGTCTGGGCGGTGGCCTCCAGCTGCCGAACCTGTTCCGGATCGTGCTCTCGGACGTGCCGCCCGAGCGGGCGGGGGTGGGCAGCGGCGTGATGGTCACGGCGCAGCAGGCCTCGCTGGCGCTGGGGGTGGCCACGCTGGGGACGCTGTTCCTGAGCCTGACGGACTCCGACGGCATGGGGGACGCGCTGACGGTGACCCTGATGGCGATGATGGGGCTGATCCTGCTGACGGGGCTGCTGAGCTTGCGGCTGCCGCGGACGGTGAGCTGAGGGTTGGAGGCTGCGGGCGGGAGCTGGGGCCGCCTCGTCCTCGTACCCGCACCACCCGCCTCCACCTGAGTCGGAATTTCCGACTCACCCGATAAGGTCCATTTCATGACACAGCTCACTCTCACCAAGTCCTCCCCCTCCCTGTGGCGAGTGGCCTTCGGCAACCCTCCGGTCAACGTGGTCGGGTCGCAGTTCGTCGTCGAGCTGCGGGCGCTCCTCCAAGCCGCCGAGAACGACCCGGACCTCGCGGTGGTCCTCTTCGAGAGCACCGATCCCGAGTACTTCATCGCGCACTGGGACCTCACCGACGACAGTTCGTCGCTCGCCGACCAGCCGCCGCTGCTGGAGGGCATGTCGCCGTTCACGGACGTGCTGATCCGCCTGAGCAAGCTTCCCGCGCTCACCGTGAGTGCGATTCGCGGACGGGTACGGGGGGCGGGCAGCGAGTTCGTCCTCGCCACCGACATCCGGTTCGCGAGTCTGGAGCGCGCCGTGCTGGGCCAGTTCGAGATCACGGGCGGCGTCATCCCGGGCGGCGGCGCCGTCGCGCGCCTGCCGCGCCTGGTGGGTCGGGGTCGGGCGCTGGAGATCATTGCGGGCGGCGAGGACTTCGACGGGGCGCTCGCGGAGCGGTACGGATACGTCAACCGGGCCGTGCCCGACGCGGAGTTCGACGCGTTCATCGACGAGTTCGTGCGCCGCGTCTCGGAGTTCTCGGTCAGCGCGATCCGGGAACTGAAGCGGGAGGTCGACCCGCGCACGCTCCCGAAGGAGGAAGAACTCGCCACCCAGGCCAACCTGTTCTTCGCGGCACTGGCCACTCCCGAGGTGCAGGAGTGGGCGAGGCAGGCGTTCGAGAACGGTCTTCAGAAGGACGGGCCGTTCGAGGCGAACCTCGCGGAGTACTCGGCGAGGTTCGCCCCGAAGCGCTGAACCGGCGGGACTCCGGATCATGGAGCGGTGGCGGCGGCCGGGAGGTCACGGGTCGCCGCCCCCGTCTCGTCTCAGACTGCGGTCTTGGGGTCCGTCGGCTGGGCGGTTCGCCGGTACTCGGCGTTGATGCGCCGGGCTTCTTCCAACTGGTCTTCGAGGATGACGATGCGGCAGGCGGCCTCGATGGGGGTGCCCTGGTCGACGAGCTCCCGGGCACGGGCGGCGATGCGCAGTTGGTAGCGGGAGTAGCGGCGGTGTCCGCCCGCGGAGCGGAGCGGGGTGATGAGGCGGGCTTCGCCGATGGCGCGGAGGAAGCCCTGGGTGGTGCCGAGCATCTCGGCGGCCCGGCCCATGGTGTAGGCGGGGTAGTCGTCGTCATCAAGACGGCCGAACGAGTCGTCCGCTGTCATTGCACCTCTCTCATGGCACGCGTGGAGGGGCCTTGGTGCCAATGGCACCAAGGCCCCGAAGGAACTGCTACACCATCTGCCGGCCTCAGTCGTGCGCCGGCCTTCTGTGTCCGCACACCCACCCGGGAGAGGATGGGAACTGCGGGGATCGCGGTTGCTTGACCGGAGACCACCTCACTATCGATGTCCTGCGGTACCCGGGCCCTGTGATTCCGCCCGGGCGATCCTGATGGCGCTCGGCCCCTCCGTTCTTCCCTCTGGGATCAGTTGCTTACCTGTTGCTGCTACTTGCCTACTGCTGTTGCTACTCACCTACTGTGCTGTCGAACCTCCCGATGCGCGCGCCCGCAGCCGACGCCTTCACCGAGGTACTGCTCATTCACTCGCACTGCTGGGGTACTGCTCACGGCGGCCCCTGATCACCTCGGGCCACCCGGTCCGGTCGTCAGCCTCGTCACCGTCCTGCGAACGCTGGCTTCGCGACTCCACCACCGAACCGTCGTGCGTACCGCAACTGCTGTACCGCTGCCCGGCAGTTCGTGTCTGCCAGGCCCTGCTGTCCTTCTGGCTACGAGAGAAACCATAACCACACCAGCACCCAATGTCTACTCCAGCCGACACAGATTTCCGCGTGTCCGGCAATGAGGCAATCAGGATCCGCCGGACCGGGAACGACGACGCCGACCTACCCGGCCATGCCGGGTAGGTCGGCGTCGTCACCGGACGCTGGATCAGGACGTGGGCGTTCCCGTCGCCCCGTCTGCCGTGCCGGCCTCACTGTCGGCGGCGGCACCGGTGGCGCCGGCGGCGCCTTCGGTGTCGGCCTGCTGGTCGTCGTCGCCGCCGGCGGCGCGCTCGCGCATCTTGCGGAGCAGCTCCTGCTTCTGGTCGGCGGCGACCGCGCGGTCGGCGTTACGGGCGGGGCCGTTGCCCTGCTGGTCGGCGCGGGACAGCTTCTTGCGCTGCCCGCCGACGCCGAGAAGGTTGTTGCGGCTCTTTGCCACGGGGTTCTCCCGAAGTGATGTGAAGTGATCTGCGGAATCGTCGGTGGGGGGCGGGCCGTGGCCGCCGCGCTCTCACTCGTAGATCTGGAAGAACATGCCCGTGACGCTACCACCGGGTGGGGGGCGGTCGTCACGCGGTTATTCGCCCACATCGGCCGAAACCTCCGAGGGGGTCCCTCGAAGGAGCGAATGACAGTTATTGAAATCTGTCATCGGTCATGCCAAGCTTGAAGCATGACATCTTCCGAGAAGGTCCCCACGACCAGCACTCCCGTCCCCACCCGCGCGCTCGGTTCGACCGGCCCCCGGGTCTCCGCGCTCGGCCTGGGCGCGATGGGCATGTCCGCGCTGTACGAAGGGGGTGACCGCGCCGAATCCATCGCCACGCTGCATGCCGCGCTGGACGCCGGGATCACCCTGATCGACACGGGCGACTTCTACGGCATGGGCAGCAACGAGATGCTGATCAACGAAGCGCTGCGCACCGCCCCCGCCGGCGCCCGTGACCGCGCGGTGATCAGCGTGAAGTTCGGCGGCATGCGCGACCCCGACAACGGCTGGGGGCCCATCGACGGCCGCCCGGCCGCGGTGAAGAACTTCGCGGCGTATTCGTTGCAGCGCCTCGGCACGGACCACATCGACGTCTACCGGATCTCGCGCGTCGATCCGGCCGTGCCCATCGAGGAGACGGTCGGCGCCATCGCCGAGCTGGTCCAGGCGGGCCATGTGCGGCACGTCGGCCTCTCGGAGGCGGGCGCGGACACGATCCGCCGGGCGGCGTCCGTCACCCCGATATCCGACCTCCAGATCGAGTATTCGCTGATATCGCGCGGCATCGAGGACACGATCCTGCCGACCGTCCGGGAGCTGGGCATAGGCATCACGGCGTACGGCGTGCTGTCGCGCGGCCTCATCAGCGGCCACTTCGCCCCGGACCGCGAGCTGGCGGCGACCGACTTCCGGGCGATCAGCCCCCGCTTCCAGGGGGAGAACCTCCGCCACAACCTCGACCTGGTCGAGTCCCTGCGCAAAGTCGCGGAACAGAAGGGAGTCACGGTCGCGCAGATCGCCATCGCCTGGGTGCTGTCGCGCGGGGAGGACATCGTGCCGCTGATCGGTGCCCGCCACCGCGACCGGCTGGCGGAGTCCCTCGGCGCGCTGGACGTGACGCTCGACGCCGCCGACCTGGCCGCGATCGAGCGGGCCGTCCCGGCCGGCGCGGCCCGGGGCGACCGGTACCCGAGCGCCCAGATGGCGCACCTGGACAGCGAACGCTGAGCGGCGGGCGGCGCGGACCGGACACCGACCCGGCGGGGTGGGTGACGGGTAATGTCAATGGGTAAGGGCCGCCGCACCAGCCAGAAAGGTCGCTCCCCGATGACCACCGAGACCCTGACCGCCGAGCGCATCCTCGAAGCGACCGAAGAGGTCCTGCGCCGTTACGGTCCGGCGAAGGCCACGGTGGTCGACGTGGCCCGGTTGCTCGGGGTGAGCCACGGCAGCGTGTACCGCCACTTCCGTACGAAGGCGGCGCTGCGCGAGGCGGTCACCCAGCGCTGGCTGGAGCGCACGGAGATCACGCTGGAGGGCATCACCGACGCCACGACCCCCGGGGGCGCGGAGAAGCTGCGCGGCTGGCTGCTGGCGCTGTTCGAGGCCAAGCGGCACAAGGCGGGCGACGACCCGGAGCTGTTCGCCACGTACAACACGCTGGCCCGGGAGAACAGCGGGGTGACGGAGACGCACCTGTCGATACTGACCGGCCAGCTCACCCGGATCGTCGAAGAGGGCGTGCGCGCGGGCGAGTTCACCGCCCCGGACCCGCAGCGCGTGGCCGTCGCGGTCTTCGCGGCGACGGCCCGGTTCCACGACCCGACGTACGCCCCCGAGTGGCAGAAGCCGTCCATGGACGACGAGTTCAGCGCGGTGTGCGACCTGGTGGTCCGGGGCCTGCGGACCTGACTCCGTCACCGCCTCCGGTTGAAGCCGCCGTGAGCGGGCCTGAGCCGGTGTCAGTCCTTCGCCGGGTTCACCGTGGCCTGGTGAGCCTCGGTCAGGTGTTCCTCGGCCTTGAGCCAGGGCAGGAACTGCGCGTTGATGCGCCAGTCGCAGGTGTCACATATCAGTGAGCGCTGGACACCTGACTTCTGGACACGTACGACATGCTCGCGTCCGTGCTGGTCCCATCGGCGGACGGTGCTGGTGGTCGTGGACGGCATCCGAGCCTCCTGTTGTGACGCGTGGGGCATGGGGCGTTGGCGTACCGCCAGTGTGCGACGAAGCCCCCGGCTCCGTAACGGAACCGGGGGCTTCGAGCCGGGAACGTGATGCGTCAGCAGCCGAGGAGACGGCCGCCGAGGTACGCCTGGATCTGGTCCAGGGAGACGCGCTCCTGCTGCATGGTGTCGCGCTCGCGCACGGTCACCGCGTTGTCGTCCAGGGTGTCGAAGTCGACGGTGACGCAGAACGGCGTACCGATCTCGTCCTGGCGGCGGTAGCGGCGGCCGATGGCGCCCGCGTCGTCGAACTCGATGTTCCAGTTGCGCCGCAGGTCCTCGGCGAGGCCCTTGGCCTTCGGCGAGAGCTGCGGGTTGCGGGACAGCGGGAGGATCGCGACCTTGACCGGCGCGAGGCGCGGGTCGAGGCGGAGCACGGTGCGCTTCTCCAGCACGCCCTTCGCGTTGGGCGCCTCGTCCTCGTTGTACGCGTCGAGGAGGAAGGCGAGCATCGCGCGGCCGACGCCGGCGGCCGGCTCGATGACGTAGGGGGTCCAGCGCTCGCCGGCCTCCTGGTCGAAGTAGAGCAGGTCGTGGCCGGAGGCCTTGGAGTGCACGGTGAGGTCGTAGTCGGTGCGGTTGGCCACGCCTTCCAGCTCACCCCACTCGCTGCCGCCGAAGGAGAAGCGGTACTCGATGTCCACGGTGCGCTTCGCGTAGTGGGCGAGCTTCTCCTGGGCGTGCTCGAACCAGCGCATGTTCTCCTCGCGCAGGCCGAGGTCGCGGTACCAGTTCCAGCGCTGCTCCATCCAGTACTCGTGCCACTTCTCGTCCTCGCCCGGCTTGACGAAGAACTCCATCTCCATCTGCTCGAACTCACGGGTGCGGAAGATGAAGTTGCCCGGAGTGATCTCGTTCCGGAAGGACTTGCCCATCTGCGCGATGCCGAAGGGCGGCTTCTTGCGCGAAGTCTGGAGGACCTGGCCGAAGTTGGTGAAAATGCCCTGCGCCGTCTCGGGGCGCAGGTAGGCGACCGAGCCGGTGTCCTGGGTCGGGCCCAGGTGGGTGGAGAGAAGGCCCGAGAACGACTTGGGCTCGGTGAAGGTGCCCTTGTTGCCGCAGTTGGGGCAGTTGATGTCGGCGAGGCCGTTCACCGGCGGCTTGCCGTGCTTCTCCTCGTACCCCTCCTCCAGGTGGTCCGCGCGGTAGCGCTTGTGGCAGGAGGTGCATTCGGTCAGCGGGTCCGTGAAGGTCGCGACGTGGCCGGACGCCTCCCAGACCTCAGTGGCAAGGATCACCGACGAGTCGATACCGACGACGTCCTCGCGCGAAGTGACCATGGAGCGCCACCACTGGCGCTTGAGGTTTTCCTTCAGCTCGACTCCGAGCGGCCCGTAGTCCCAGGCGGCCCGCTGACCACCGTAGATCTCACTGGACGGGTAGACGAAGCCACGGCGCTTGCTCAGGTTGACGATGGTGTCGATCTTGTCGGCGGCCACGGTGCTCTCTTCATTACGACGGCGACGAACGGCGAATGCCCCAGATTAGCGGCGGCCGCACCCCCTGTATCAAATCGGTGTGCGGGAACGGCCGGGAGCGCACCTTGTTGACAATCGTTTCCACTTTTGTTGAAAATGACTGTCATGAACGTACGACGCCTGATACCCACCGCCGCCACGGCCGGAGCGGTCACGCTCGGCCTGCTGGCGCTGTCCGCCTGCTCCTCCTCCGACACGGCCGGGGGGAAGGGCGACGGCAGGCTGGCGGTGACGGCGTCGTTCTACCCCATGCAGTTCCTGGCCCAGCAGATAGGCGGCGATCATGTCTCCGTCACGACATTGACCAAGCCGGGCACCGAACCGCACGACCTGGAACTGAGCCCCCGGGAGACCGCCCGGCTCAGCCAGGCCGACGTGATCGTGTACCTCAAGGGCATCGCCCCCGCCGTGGACGACGCCATCGGCCAGTCCGGCGCGCGGCAGATCGTCGACGCGACGTCGCTCACGGAGATGGAGCACCACGGCACCGAGGTCGGCCACGCCCACGAGGGGGACGAAGGCCACGGGGACGAGGAGCACGCGGAGGAGGAATCCGCGAACGGCAACGACCCGCACATCTGGCTGGATCCGGTGAAGTACGCCGAGGTCGCCAAGGGGGTCGGCGCCGCCCTGGAGAAGGCAGACCCGGACCACGCCGCGACGTACCGTACGAACACCGGCACCCTCGTCGGAAAGCTCGGCGCCCTCGACACCGCCTTCGAGCAGGGCCTCGCGGACACCGCCACCAGGACCTTCATCACCACCCACGCCGCCTTCGGCTACCTCGCCGAGCGGTACGGCCTGGAGCAGGAGGCCATCGCCGGGGTCGACCCCGAGGCGGAGCCGAGCCCCGCCCGCGTGAAGGAGCTGGGGACCATCGCCCGGCAGGACAAGGTCAGCACCGTCTTCTTCGAGACGCTCGCCAGCGACAGGACCGCGAAGACCATCGCCGGGGACACGGGCCTGCGCACCGACGTCCTGGACCCGCTCGAAGGAATCACGGCGAAGTCCAAGGGGTCGGACTACCTCCAGGTCATGAAGTCGAACCTGGCCGCGCTCCAGAACGCGCTGGGCGCCAAGTGAGCGGCCCCGGCAGGTCCGGCACTCCCGGCACCCCCGGCACCCCTGTCATCGCCCTCCGGGGCGCGACAGCCACCCTCGGCGCCCGCCCCGTGCTGCGCGGCATCGACCTCACCGTGCACCACGGCGAGGTGGTCGCCCTGCTCGGCGCCAACGGCTCCGGCAAGTCCACGGCCGTCCGCGCGGTGATCGGCCAGGTCCCGCTCACGAGCGGCGAGGTCTCGCTGTTCTCGACGCCGCTGCGCCGCTTCCGCGACTGGTCGCGCGTCGGGTACGTGCCGCAGCGCACCACGGCGGAGGGCGGGGTGCCCGCGACGGTCCGCGAGATCGTCGCCGCCGGCCGCCTGTCCCGTACGAAGCTGAGGTGGCCCGGCCGGGCCGACCGGGCGGCCGTCGAGCGCGTCATCGAGCTGGTGGGCCTCGCGGACCGCGCCAAGGACTCCGTGAACGCGCTGTCCGGCGGCCAGTACCAGCGCGTGCTGATCGCCAGGGCGCTCGCCTCCGAGCCCGAACTCCTGATCATGGACGAGCCGATGGCCGGCGTCGACCTCGCCAGCCAGGAGATCCTCGCGGCGACCCTGCGCGAACAGGTCGCGGCCGGTACGACGGTGCTGCTCGTCCTGCACGAACTGGGCCCGTTGGAGCCCCTGATCGACCGCGCGGTGGTGCTGCGCGAGGGCTGCGTCCTGCACGACGGGCCGCCGCCCCCGGCCCTCGGCCAGCACGCCCTCCCGGGCCACGACCACGTCCACCCCCACGCGGCCGGCGAGCCGCTCCGTACAGGACTGCTGAGCTGACCATGGAAATGCTCCAGGCCCCCTTCATGCAGCGCGCGCTGATCGCCGCCGTACTGATCGGCGTCACCGCCCCCGCCATCGGCATCTACCTCGTACAGCGCCGCCAGGCGCTCATGGGCGACGGCATCGGCCACGTGGCCCTCACCGGCGTCGGTCTCGGCTTCCTGCTGTCCTGGAGCCCCGTCTGGACGGCGACGCTGGTCTCGGTGGCGGGCGCGATCACGATGGAACTGATCCGGGCGTACGGCCGCACCCGCGGCGACATCGCGCTCGCCATGCTCTTCTACGGCGGGATGTCCGGCGGGGTCCTGCTGATCAACCTCGCGCCGAACGGCTCCAACGCCAACCTGCTCTCGTTCCTCTTCGGCTCGCTGTCGACGGTCTCGTCCCAGGACGTGGTCTCGATCTCCGTGCTCGCCGCCTTCGTGGTGCTGGTCACGGTGGGGCTGCGGCGCCAGCTCTTCGCGGTCAGCCAGGACGAGGAGTTCGCCCGGGTGACCGGGCTGCCGGTACGGACCCTGAACCTGCTGGTGGCCGTCACGGCGGCGGTGACCGTCACCGTCGCGATGCGGGTCGTGGGGCTGCTGCTGGTGAGCGCGCTGATGGTGGTCCCGGTGGCGGCGGCCCAGCAGGTCACACGGTCGTTCGCGGTCACGTTCGTGCTCGCCGTGGTGATCGGGACGACGGTCTCCGTGGGCGGCACGGTCACGTCGTACTACCAGGACGTGCCGCCGGGAGCGACAATCGTATTGCTGGCCATCGGGCTGTTCGTGGTCCTGACCGTCCTGGCCACTCCGCTGGCGAGACGGCGGGCGCGGGCCGTGAGCGGTGGTCCCGGCGGTGAACAGCCCGAACCGGCCACCGAACCGTCCGTACCGGCCACGGAACCGTCCGTACCGGATCTCCCCGCCGCCCGGCGGGCCGGTGATGACATCGCGGTGTGAGCGCGAGCTGGCAGAATGGCCCGACGTAAGCGGGCGACGCCCGGCGGTACGGGCAGAGGCAAGGAGGCACCTGTGACGACTGCGACCGGCGATGGAGCGGGCACGGCCCCCGTGCGCGGCCGATCCACCCGCCAGCGGGCCGCGGTGGCGGCGGCGCTGGACCAGGTGGACGAGTTCCGCAGCGCGCAGGAGCTCCACGACATGCTCAAGCACCGCGGTGACTCGGTCGGCCTGACGACCGTCTACCGCACCCTCCAGTCCCTCGCCGACGCCGGCGAGGTGGACGTCCTGCGGACGAACGACGGGGAGTCGGTCTACCGGCGCTGCTCGACCGGCGACCACCACCACCACCTGGTGTGCCGGATCTGCGGCAAGGCCGTGGAGGTCGAGGGTCCCGCCGTCGAGCAGTGGGCGGAGACGGTCGCCGCGCAGCACGGCTATGTGGCGGTGGCGCACACGGTGGAGATCTTCGGCACCTGCGCGGAGTGCGCGGCGGCGGCGGTCAAGAACTAGCACGCGGGTCACTACGGGACCGGAGCCCGGGGACGCCGTACGGGCCCAGGTCGAGGTCCATGGGCCCGTACGGCGTCCCCGCGCCGGTCCGCCGCTCAGTTGTCCCGCGGCTCCTCGATCTCGTCGTCCTCGCCCGTCGACAGGTTGGGCAGCGCGCCGCCGAACCGCCGGTCCCGGGAGGCGAATTCCAGACAGGCCCGCCACAGGTCCCGCCGGTCGAAGTCGGGCCACAGCACGTCCTGGAAGACCATCTCGGCGTAACTGCTCTGCCAGATCAGGTAGTTGGACGTACGCTGCTCACCGCTCGGGCGCAGGAAGAGATCCACGTCCGGCATGTCCGGGTAGTACAGGTACTTGGCGAAGGTCTTCTCGTTGACCTTCGACGGGTCGAGCTTGCCCGACGCGACGTCGGCGGCGAGCGCCTGCGCCGCGTCCGCGATCTCCGCCCGGCCGCCGTAGTTGACGCAGAAGTACAGCGTCATGGCGTCGTTGTCCTTGGTCTGCTCCTGGGCGACCTGGAGCTCCTGGACGACCGACTTCCACATCTTCGGCATCCGGCCGACCCAGCGGATCCTGATGCCCAGCTCGTCCATTTCGTCGCGGCGGCGGCGGATGACGTCGCGGTTGAAGTTCATCAGGAACCGCACCTCGTCGGGGGTGCGCTTCCAGTTCTCCGTGGAGAACGCGTACAGCGAGAGGTTCTTGACGCCCATCTCCAGGCAGCCCTTGAGGACGTCGAGCACCACACCCTCGCCGACCTTGTGCCCCTCGGTGCGCGGCAGGCCGCGCTCCTTGGCCCAGCGCCCGTTCCCGTCCATCACGCACGCCACGTGCTTCGGCACCAGCTCGCTCTGGATGTGCGGTGGTACCGCGCCGGAGGGGTGCGGCTCGGGCGTCTTGTACTCGCGGCGGGTACGTCCCAGGATTCCGCGTCGTGCCATGGGCTCTTGTCTCCTCGTGCTGCCGTGCTCTTCGGTCTTCTCTACGCACTCGTCACACTGTTCGTACGCTTCGTACTGTTCAGTTCTTCTCTACGTATCTGAGCGAGCGCAGACCGCGCTCCAGGTGCCAGTGCAGATAGGCGGACACCAGACCGCTGCCCTCCCTGACGTGCCGTGCCTCGCACGCGTCCGCCGTCTCCCAGTCGCCGGTCAGCAGCGCGCTGAGCAGGAGGACGGCCTCCGCAGAGGGTACGACGCTGCCCGGCACCCGGCAGTCGCCGCATATCACTCCGCCCGCCGCGACCGAGAAGAAACGGTTCGGCCCGGCAAGCCCGCACTTCGCGCAGTCGTCGAAACTCGGCGCGTAGCCGTTGACCGCGAGGGAGCGCAGCAGGAAGGCGTCCAGGATCAGATGCGGGGCGTGCTCCCCGCGGGCGAGCGTGCGCAGCCCGCCGACGAGCAGCAGGTACTGCTGGACGGCCGGCTCGCCCTCGTGGTCCGTGAACCGCTCCGCGGTCTCCAGCATGGCCGTGCCGGCGGTGTAGCGGGCGTAGTCGGTGACGATGCCGCCCCCGTACGGAGCGATGGTCTCGCTCTGCGTACAGAGCGGCAGCCCGCGCCCGACCAGCTCGCCGCCGCGCGCGAAGAACTGCACGTCGACATGGGAGAACGGCTCCAGCCGCGCCCCGAACTTCGACTTCGTGCGCCGTACCCCCCGGGCGACGGCCCGGACCCGCCCGTGGCCGCGGGTCAGAAGCGTGATGATGCGGTCGGCCTCACCGAGCTTCTGGGTGCGCAGCACGACGCCGTCGTCCCGGAACAGACTCATGCGCCCCATTGTCCCGCATGGCCGGCGCCCTCCCCCACGCCCGGCGTCAGGACGGCGTGCGGGCCGCCGCCAGCAGCAGTCTCTCCGTGTCCGCCACGCACAGCCGCAGCGCGCGGCCGACCGTGGCCAGCACCTCGCGCTCCGCCGGGATGTACGGCCCGTCGGCGAGGGCGATCCTGGCGCCCTGGACGAGGATCGACTCCCGGCCCGCCGGGGCGAGGTGCGGGGCCAGCGGCTCCAGCGCCTCGTGCAGCTCGATGGCGAGCGCGGCGCCGCAGGGTCCCGGGTCGATGACGAACCGGCCGGTGTCGGCGGCCAGCGCCTCCACGAGCTCCGTCAGCCGCTCCTCCGTGCAGTCGTCGAAGCCCGCCGCGCGGACCGCGTGGACGGCCGTCTCCCGCACGGTGGAGGACGAGGTGCCGCCGGCCACCAGGACGGCGAGCGCGACCGTGTGGACGGCGTCGCGCAGCATCGCCGAGAAGCGGACCGTGGTGGGGTGGTCGAGCGTGTCCGTACCGAAGTGGCCGTGGCAGGCGGCGCATTCGACGACAGGTCCGGCGGTCCCCCGGTTCAGGAGCGGCACGCCGAGGACCGTGAAGCGGCGACGGCCCGTACGGCGGCGGTAGTTGCGGTCGCCTCCGCAGCCGGGGCAGAAGAACTCGCCGTCGCCCACCGTGTTCCAGGACGTACGGACGCCACAGATGCGCACTTTTCGGCCACTTGATCCCTGAGCTGGCAGCACGTCGCGCACCTCCGTAACGCTCCGGCAACATTGCCGCGTTGACGTGATGTTAGCCACATCTTCGAAGCGGCGTCAGCACCCCGGCGTGAGATCGCCATGAATGGCTGAACCCCGCCCACGGGTTCGGGTGGGCGGGGTTCGCAAAACCTCAGGTCAGCGGGGTCCGGAGGACGGATCAGCGGGTGGCGCGGTTCACCGCGGAAATGACCGCCTTGAGTGACGCGCGGGTGGTGTTCGCGTCGATCCCGATGCCCCACAGCACCTTTCCGTCGATCGCGCACTCGATGTACGAGGCGGCCTGCGCGCTCGCGCCCTCGCTCATGGTGTGTTCCTGGTAGTCCAGCACCCGGGCGTCGATTCCGATGCCCGCCAGCGCGTCGACGAAGGCGGAGATCGGGCCGTTGCCGGTGCCGCTCAGGACCGTTTCCGTACCGTCCACCGCGGCCCGCACGGTCAGCGTGTCCTGGCCGTCGGTGCCGGTCGTGGTCTGGCCGGACGTGAGCTGGATCCGGCCCCACGCGTTGTCGGCGTTGGGCAGGTACTCGTCCTGGAAGACCGACCAGATCTGGCCCGGGGTGATCTCGCCGCCCTCGGCGTCGGTCTTGGTCTGGATGATCCGGGAGAACTCGATCTGCATGCGGCGCGGCAGGTCCAGCTTGTGCCCGTTCTTGAGGACGTACGCGACACCGCCCTTGCCCGACTGCGAGTTGACCCGGATGACCGCCTCGTACGAACGCCCCACGTCCTTGGGGTCGATCGGCAGGTACGGCACCGCCCACTCGATCTCGTCCACCGTCACGCCGCGCGCCTCGGCGTCCGCCGCCATCGCGTCGAAGCCCTTCTTGATGGCGTCCTGATGGGAGCCGGAGAAGGACGTGTAGACCAGGTCGCCCACGTACGGATGGCGCGGGTGGATCTCCATCTGGTTGCAGTACTCGCTGGTGCGGCGGATGTCGTCGATCTGCGAGAAGTCGATCTGCGGGTCGACGCCCTGCGAGAAGAGGTTCATGCC
>NZ_WWJY01000456.1 GCF_009865405.1 Streptomyces sp. SID3212
GCCGCCCGCCGGGGCACGGGCGTCGCGCGCGCCGGTGTGCAGTTGCAGGGGCAGCCCGGAGCCGAGGGCGAGCCAGAGCAGGTGTCGCAGCAGTACGGGGTCGTCCAGCGGTCCGCCGGCCTCCCGTACCGCGAGCCAGCGGCCCGCCGCCGCCCGTACCTCGGCGTGCCCGGGCGGCTCGGGGGCCAGGGCGAGCCCGTGCCGTACCCCCGCCACGGACGTGAAGGCGACGGCGGTGGCGGCGGCGTCGTGGACGGCCCGGGCGAGCCGGGTGAGGAGGTCGCCGACCCCGCAGGAGGTGTCGGCGACCCGCTCCGCGAGGGGTTCCAGCCGGACGATCTCCCGGGCGTCGGCGGCCCCGGCGGCGGCGATCTCCCCCGGTCCCGTCAGATCGCCGCCGGGCAGGCCGGTGTCGACCAGGTAGGTGGTGACCCCGGTGGAGCGCAGCAGCCGTCTGCCGGACTCCAGGACGCCCAGCTCCCGTCGGCGCGCGAGGTAGTGCGCGGGCGGGCAGTGGGGTTCGAGGCCGAGGAGCGGCGGGCACCAGCGCCGTACGGCGAAACCGGCCTGGGTGTCGAAGAAGGTGGTGCCCGGGGCGGCGGGGCCCACCCGGCCGCCGAGCTGGGCCTCGAAGGTGCCGAGGCCCAGCTCCGTGCGGAGGACGCCGTGGCAGTACTGGTCCACGAGGGACACTGTTTCGATCATCGGGTTCCCGTCGTGGACCGTACTCCTACAGTCCTAACGGGTGAGGGGCGATCCGGTCGCGGCCCGGGGTCCGGCTCAGCGGTTCGCGTCCGCGCCGGGGCCGGCCCGGCCGCCGGTGTCCGGGGGGCCGGCGGGGTTCGCGCGTCCGCCGACCTGGATGCCCGCCATGCGGGACCACTCGTACCGCCCGGTGCGTACCTTCGCGGCGAACTCGCCGTCGAAGGTCTCGTGCAGGGTGAGTCCGGCCTTCTCCGCGGCGCTCAGCGCGACGCCGTGCGAGGGGGCGACGAGGTCGCCCCAGCCGCCGTCCCCGCCGACGAGCACGATGCGGGTGCCCGCCTGTCCGAGGTACGCGAGCTGCCCCTCGGCGCCGCCGTGCTTCCTGGCGAACGTGCCGATGTGCTTGGCCAGGCGCGCGGCGCGCCGCTCGTCGCGGGCGCCGCCCCGGCCGGTGTCCGCTCCGGTGTCTGCCGTTCCGTCGTCTGTCTCTGCCATGGCCCCGATGCTACCGATGGGTAACGAATCGGGCTACCGCAGGACCGGGCCGCCGCGAGATCGGGCTACCGCAGGAAGGGGTCGACCGCCACGGCGACGAACAAGAGGGAAACATAGGTGATCGACCAGTGGAACAGTCGCATCTCCTTGAGCTTCGCGCCCGTCACCCCGGACTTCGCCCGCGACTGGAGGCCGTGGGCCTCCCACAGCCAGTAGCCGCCGGCCACCAGCGCCACCGACGTGTAGAACCAGCCGGTGTAGCCCAGCGGCGTCAGCAGCAGCGATACGGCGACCATCACCCAGCTGTAGGCCACGATCTGGCGGGCCACCACCCGGTTGGACGCGACGACCGGGAGCATCGGGACGCCCACGCGCGCGTAGTCGTCCTTGACCTTCATGGACAGCGGCCAGTAGTGCGGCGGCGTCCAGAAGAAGATGACGAGGAAGAGGATGACCGCGGCCCAGGAGACCGAGTCGGTCACCGCCGACCAGCCGATCAGCACCGGCATGCAGCCCGCGATGCCGCCCCAGACGATGTTCTGCGAGGTACGGCGCTTGAGGATCATCGTGTAGACGACGACGTAGAAGAGCAGCGCGCCCAGCGACAGCGCCGCCGACAGCCAGTTGACCAGCAGTCCGAACCACAGCGTCGACACGACGGCCAGCGTGAACCCGAAGGCCAGGCACTCGCGCGGCGAGACCATGCCGGTGACCAGGGGACGCTGCGACGTACGGTCCATCAGCGCGTCGATGTCCCGGTCGATGTACATGTTCAGCGCGTTGGCGCCGCCCGCGGAGAGA
Organism: Streptomyces sp. SID3212; assembly: GCF_009865405.1. Taxonomy (GTDB): domain Bacteria; phylum Actinomycetota; class Actinomycetes; order Streptomycetales; family Streptomycetaceae; genus Streptomyces. The sequence continues at coordinate 2,002 of NZ_WWJY01000456.1, forward strand.
TAACCGCCGACACACGTGGTGACCACGAGCCAGAGGTTCGGCACCCCTTGGGTGGCCAGGAACATCACCGGGACCGTGGTGATGAGGAGCAGCTCGATGATCCTCGGCTTGGTCAGCGCCACGAACGCCAGGACGCGGGCTCTGAGCGGCCGGCGGCCCCCCGGGATCGGAGTCTGGACGACCCCTGCGGGTCGGGACTCGACGGCTGTCACGTACACCCCTGACAGAGAAACCCAGCAAGCTCCGGGCGTGAAGACCCGGTAAAGGCTTGCGCGTACCACGTCACTCTAGACGTTGCCCAGATGCCGTTCTTCGCGGGGGTGGGGTCGTGTTGGAGGCGCCCCGCCGCCCCCTTTCGCCGCGCCGGGAGGCGAAGTCCCCGCACGCGTCGCACTCTGGAAAGGCACTCGAAAAGATGGGTGTTTGTCGCGAGGGTAGGCTCGGCAGCGAACCGGTGCGCCCTCAGAGCACCGGGATTCGACAGCTGGAGAGGAGCCCTGACTCAGGGTGAGCACCAAGCCGACCACCACAGACGTCGAGTGGACCGATCTGGACCGTCGGGCAGTCGACACCGCCCGCGTCCTGGCCATGGATTCCGTACAGAAGGTCGGAAACGGCCATCCCGGTACGGCCATGAGTCTGGCGCCCGCTGCCTATCTCTTGTTCCAGAAACTCATGCGGCACGACCCGGCCGACGCCCAGTGGACCGGTCGTGACCGGTTCGTCCTCTCGCCGGGGCACACCTCCCTGACCCTCTACATCCAGCTCTTCCTCGCCGGGTACGGCCTGGACCTGGACGACCTGGAGGCCTTCCGGACCTGGGGTTCGAGGACCCCCGGGCACCCGGAGTACGGCCACACCGTCGGCGTCGAGACCACGACGGGCCCGCTCGGGCAGGGCGTGGCGAACGCGGTGGGCATGGCGATGGCCGCCCGCTACGAGCGCGGACTGTACGACCCCGAGGCGGCGGCCGGCACCTCCCCGTTCGACCACACCATCTGGGTCATCGTCGGCGACGGCTGCCTCCAGGAGGGTGTCTCCGCGGAGGCGTCCTCGCTGGCCGGGCACCAGAAGCTGGGCAATCTCGTCGTGCTGTGGGACGACAACCACATCTCCATCGAGGGCGACACGGAGACGGCCGTCTCCGAGGACACCCTCAAGCGGTACGAGGCGTACGGCTGGCACGTGCAGCGCGTCGACCAGCTGCCGAACGGCGACCTGGACCCGCGGGGCCTGTACGAGGCGCTGAGGGCGGCACAGGCCGAGACCGACCGCCCGTCGTTCATCGCGGCCCGCTCGATCATCGCCTGGCCCGCCCCGAACGCGCAGAACACCGAGGCCGCGCACGGCTCGGCGCTGGGCGGCGACGAGGTCGCGGCCACGAAGCGCGTGCTCGGCTTCGACCCCGAGAAGTCCTTCGTCGTCGACGACGAGGTGCTCGCGCACACCCGTGAGGCTCTCGACCGCGGCCGCGAGACGCGCGGCGAGTGGGAGAAGCTGTTCGCCGCGTGGCGTACGGCCAACCCCGAGCGCGCCGCGACGTTCGACCGGGTCCGCGCGGGCGAGCTGCCCACCGGCTGGGAAGAAGTGGTGCCGGTCTTCGAGACCGGCAAGTCCCTTGCCACGCGGGCCGCTTCGGGCAAGGTGCTCCAGGCGCTCGGTGAGGTCGTCCCCGAGCTGTGGGGCGGCTCCGCCGACCTCGCGGGCTCGAACAACACCACCATCGACAAGACGTCGTCGTTCCTCCCGGAGGGCAACCCCCTGCCGGAGGCGGACCCGTACGGCCGCACGGTGCACTACGGCATCCGCGAGCACTCCATGGGCGCGACGATGAACGGCATCGCGCTGCACGGCAACACCCGGATCTACGGCGGCACCTTCCTGGTGTTCTCCGACTACATGCGGCCGGCCGTCCGGCTCGCCGCGCTGATGCGCGTGCCGGTCACCTATGTGTGGACGCACGACTCCATCGGCCTGGGCGAGGACGGTCCGACCCACCAGCCGGTCGAGCACCTGTCCGTGCTGCGGGCCATCCCCGGTCTCAACATCGTCCGTCCCGCCGACGCCAACGAGACGGCGATCGCGTGGGCGGAGATCCTCAGGCGGCACCCCGAGCGCGCGCCGCACGGTCTGGCGCTGACCCGCCAGGGTGTGCCGACGTACGAGGCCAACGCCGACACGGCCAAGGGTGGTTACGTCCGCTTCGAGGCCGAGGGCGGCCCCGCGCGGGTCGTGCTGATCGGTACGGGCTCCGAGCTCCAGCTGGCCGTCGAGGCCCGTGAGCTGCTCCAGGCGGACGGCATCCCCACACGGGTCGTGTCGATGCCGTCGGTGGAGTGGTTCGACGAGCAGGACCAGGCGTACCGGGACGCCGTACTGCCGCCGTCCGTGAAGGCGCGCGTGGCGGTCGAGGCCGGGATCGGTCTCACCTGGCACCGTTTTGTGGGCGACGCGGGGCGCATCGTGTCGCTGGAGCATTTCGGGGCATCCGCGGACGCGAAGGTGCTGTTCCGCGAGTTCGGTTTCACCGCCGAGGCGGTCGCGACCGCAGCCCGGGAATCACTGGAAGCCTCCGCGCGCTGACGCCGTTATACGAACCGTAGGAGATGTATTTCTCATGACAGACGCACTCAAGCGCCTCTCCGACGAAGGCGTCGCGATCTGGCTCGACGACCTGTCGCGCAAGCGCATCACGTCCGGCAATCTCGCCGAACTCATCGACCAGCAGCACGTGGTGGGTGTCACCACCAACCCGTCGATCTTCCAGAAGGCGATCTCGGAGGGTGACGGGTACGACACCCAGCTGACCGAGCTGGGCGCCCGCCGGGTCACGGTCGAAGAGGCCATCCGCATGATCACGACGGCGGACGTCCGCGACGCCGCCGACATCCTGCGCCCGGTCTTCGACCGGACCGACGGCCAGGACGGCCGGGTCTCCATCGAGGTGGACCCGCGCCTGGCCCACGACACGACGGCGACCATCGCCGAGGCCAAGCAGTTGGCCTGGCTGGTGGACCGGCCGAACACCCTCATCAAGATCCCGGCGACCGAGGCCGGCCTGCCGGCGATCACCGAGACCATCGGCCGGGGCATCAGCGTCAACGTCACGCTGATCTTCTCGCTGGAGCGCTACCGCAAGGTCATGGACGCCTACCTGTCGGGTCTGGAGAAGGCGAAGGCCGCGGGCCTGGACCTCTCGAAGATCCACTCGGTGGCGTCCTTCTTCGTGTCCCGCGTGGACACCGAGATCGACAAGCGGCTCGACGCGCTGGGCACGGACGAGGCGAAGGCGGCGCGCGGCAAGGCGGCCCTCGCCAACGCCCGGCTGGCGTACGAGGCGTACGAGGAGGTCTTCTCCTCCGACCGCTGGGCGGCCCTGGACCGCGCGCAGGCCAACAAGCAGCGTCCTCTGTGGGCCTCGACGGGCGTCAAGGACCCGGCGTACAAGCCGACCCTGTACGTCGACGAGCTGGTCGCGCCGAACACGGTGAACACCATGCCGGAGGCCACGCTGGACGCCACCGCGGACAGCGGGCAGATCACCGGTGACACGGTGCGCGGTACGTACGACCAGGCACGCGCGGACCTCGAAGCCGTCGAGAAGCTGGGGATCTCGTACGACGAGGTCGTCCAGCTGCTGGAGGACGAGGGCGTCGAGAAGTTCGAGGGCGCCTGGAATGACCTGCTCAAGTCGACCGAGGCCGAGCTCAAGCGCCTCGCCCCTTCGGAGGGCTGATCTCCTTGACCGCAACCCACGGAGCGAATCCGCTCCGTGACGCCGCGGACCGACGGCTCCCGCTCATCGCGGGGCCGTCGGGCCTGGTCATCTTTGGCGTCACGGGCGATTTGTCCCGCAAAAAGCTGATGCCCGCCATCTATGACCTCGCCAACCGCGGCCTGCTGCCGCCGGGCTTCTCGCTCGTCGGCTTCGCGCGCCGCGAATGGCAGGACGAGGACTTCGCGCAGGAGGTCCACGACGCCGTCAAGGAACACGCGCGCACGCCGTTCCGCGAGGAGGTCTGGCAGCAGCTCGTCCAGGGGATGCGCTTCGTCCAGGGCAACTTCGACGACGACGAGGCGTTCGAGAACCTCAAGGCGACGATCGACGACCTCGACAAGAAGCAGGGGACGGGCGGCAACTTCGCCTTCTACCTCTCCGTACCGCCGAAGTTCTTCCCGCAGGTCGTCCAGCAGCTCAAGAAGCACGGGCTGGCCGACCAGAAGAAGGGCTCCTGGCGCCGCGCGGTCATCGAGAAGCCGTTCGGGCACGACCTCAAGTCCGCGCAGGCCCTCAACAAGGTCGTGCACGAGGTCTTCCCGTCCAACGAGGTCTTCCGGATCGACCACTACCTCGGCAAGGAGACCGTCCAGAACATCCTGGCGCTCCGCTTCGCCAACACCCTCTTCGAGCCGATCTGGAACCGGTCGTACGTCGACCACGTCCAGATCACGATGGCCGAGGACATCGGGATCGGCGGCCGTGCCGGATACTACGACGGCATCGGCGCGGCCCGGGACGTCATCCAGAACCACCTGCTCCAGCTGCTCGCGCTGACCGCGATGGAGGAGCCCGCCTCCTTCGACGCGGACGCGCTGGCGGCGGAGAAGACCAAGGTCCTCGGAGCCGTACGGCTGCCGGCGGACCTCGGCGCGGACACGGTGCGCGGGCAGTACGCGTCCGGGTGGCAGGGCGGCGAGAAGGCCGTCGGCTACCTCCAGGAGGACGGCATCGACCCCAAGTCGAAGACCGACACCTACGCCGCCGTGAAGGTGGAGATCGACAACCGCCGCTGGGCGGGCGTCCCCTTCTACCTCCGTACCGGCAAGCGCCTCGGCCGCCGGGTCACCGAGATCGCGGTGGTGTTCCAGCGGGCCCCGCACTCCCCCTTCGACCACACGGCCACGGAGGAGCTGGGGCAGAACGCCCTGGTCATCCGGGTCCAGCCGGACGAAGGCGTGACCATGCGCTTCGGCTCGAAGGTGCCGGGCACGGCGATGGAGGTGCGGGACGTCTCGATGGACTTCGCGTACGGCGAGTCCTTCACGGAGTCCAGCCCCGAGGCGTACGAGCGGCTCATCCTCGATGTGCTGCTCGGCGACTCGAACCTCTTCCCGCGCACGGAGGAGGTCGAGCTGTCCTGGAAGATCCTCGACCCGATCGAGCAGTACTGGGACGCGCACGGCAAGCCCGCGCAGTACGAGTCCGGGACCTGGGGTCCGGTCGAGGCGGACGAAATGCTCGCACGACACGGACGGAGCTGGCGTCGGCCATGAAGATCGACCTTACGGACACCACGTCCAGCAAGATCAACAAGGCGCTGGTGCAGGGGCGCAGGGCGATCGGCACCCCCGCCGTCGGCATGGTCCTGACGCTGGTCCTCGTCACCGACGAGGAGAACGCGTACGACGCGCTCAAGGCCGCCAACGACGCGTCCCGTGAGCACCCCTCGCGCAAGCTCGTCATCATCAAGCGGGTCTCGCGCTCGGCGCGCGACCGCGCGAAGCCCCGCCTGGACGCCGAGGTGCGGGTGGGCGTGGACGCGGGGACCGGCGAGACGGTGGTCCTGCGGCTGTACGGCGAGGTCATCGACCACGCCCAGTCGGTGGTCCTGCCGCTGCTGCTGCCGGACGCGCCCGTCGTCGTGTGGTGGGCGGTCAACGCGCCCGTCAACCCGGCGAAGGACCCGCTGGGCACGCTGGCCCAGCGCCGCGTGACGGACACGTACGCGGCGGAGCACCCGATCGAGGAGCTCAAGTCCCGGGCCGCCGTCTACACCCCCGGCGACACGGACCTCGCGTGGGCCAGGATCACCCCGTGGCGCTCGATGCTCGCGGCGGCCCTGGACCAGGTCGACTGCGCCGTCACCGGCGTCGAGGTGGAGGGCGAGGAGCTGAACGCGAGCGGTGAGCTGCTCGGCATGTGGCTCGCCGACCGGCTGCACGTACCGGTCAGGCGCACGGTCTCGGCAGGTCCCGGCCTGACGTCCGTCAGGATGGAGACCGACTGCGGGCCGATCTCGCTCACGCGTCTGGACGGCACCCTCGCGACGCTGTCCATCGACGGCCAGCCGGACCGGGCGGTGGCGCTCAACCGGCGTGACACGTCGGAGCTGATCGCGGAGGAGCTGCGCCGGCTCGACCCGGACGAGATCTACGCGTCGGCCCTGCGGTACGGCGTGGAGAAGCTCGGGGACGCGTCGGGGCAGGCGGCGCCTCTCCCGGAGGAGACACCGGCACCGGCCAAGCGGGCCGCGGCGAAGAAGGCGGCCTCGAAGTGAGCGCCCCCCACCTGGTCGTCCACCGGGACAAGGAGCTGATGGCGCAGGCCACGGCGGCCCGGCTGATCACGAGGATCGTGGACGCCCAGGCCTCGCGCGGCTCCGCCTCGGTGGTGCTCACGGGCGGGCGCAACGGCAACGGCCTGCTGGCCGCGCTGTCGGCGGCGCCCGCGCGGGACGCGGTCGACTGGTCGCGTCTCGACCTGTGGTGGGGCGACGAGCGCTTCCTGCCGGAGGGCGACCCGGAGCGCAACATCACCCAGGCCCGGGAGGCGCTGCTCGACTCGGTTCCGCTGGACCCCGCCCGGGTGCACGCGATGCCGGCGTCGGACGGCCCGTACGGCAACGACGTGGAGGCGGCCGCCGCCGCGTACGCGGCGGAACTGGCCGCGGCCTCCCGCCCGGAGGACCACGCGCAGGTGCCGTCCTTCGACGTCCTGATGCTGGGGGTGGGGCCCGACACGCACGTGGCGTCGCTCTTCCCCGAGCTGCCCGGGGTACGGGAGACGGAGCGCACGGTCGTCGCCGTGCACGGCGCTCCCAAGCCCCCGCCGCTGCGCATCTCCCTCACCCTGCCCGCGATCCGCGCGGCGCACGAGGTGTGGCTGCTGGCGGCGGGCGGGGACAAGGCGGAGGCGGCGGAGATCGCCCTGTCGGGCGCGGGCGAGGTCCAGGCCCCGGCGGCGGGCGCGTACGGCAGGAGCCGCACGCTGTGGCTCCTGGACGCGGACGCGGCGTCGAAGCTGCCGAGGGATCTGTATCCCCCGTCGGTGGCCTGACGTCCTGTCACCGTCCTGACGCGTAGGCCCGGTCCGCCTCCCCGGCGGACCGGGCCTTCCGCGCTCCACGATCCGTTCTCCGACCTCAGAGGACGACCTGGTCCGCGCCCGCCTCCAGCCGCGCGACGGCGGTGCGGACGGCGGCGGTGAAGGCGTCGAAGATCTCGTTGGTGGAGCCCGCCCGGCCGGCCCGGGTGAACGTACCGAACATGCTTCTCCGCAGCTCGGTGGTGAGTTCCAGCTGTCCGCCCTTGCCCAGCAGGGTGCGGTTGCACAGGTTCTCCGGGTCCACCCCGGCGAGATCCGGTACGGCCGACCCGTCGATCGTCTGGAACCCGGCCGCCCGCAGCGCGTCGTGCAGGTACTGCTTGAACGTGGCGTTGCGCCCGCCCACGACCACGGCCTCGGGCCGCGAGGCGAGCGCGCCGACCTGTCCGGACGTACAGCCGTGCAGGGACACCACGTTGAGGCTGCCGGCCGCCAGGGACAGGGCGACACGGTCGTCGATGTGGGACGAGGTGATGTGCAGATCCCCGTTGCCGGAGTCGAGCAGCCCCTCGAACATCCAGTAGTCGTGGAGCGCGCCCCCGCCCGGCAGGGGCGCGAGGGTGGCGGGGTGGTACCCGGCGATCGCGAGGCACAACTCCGAGGTCCCGGTCTCGATCCCGCCTCCGTGCGGCGCCATCACGACGGTGCGGACGTACGGGAACACCGATCCGAGGCTGCTGTCGAGCCGCTCGTGCCGCCGGTAACGGCGCCCGAAGTCGAGCCCTTCCCTGCCCGCGAGCTGGGTGTAGAGGTCGGTGGAGGAGGCGTAGTGGTCCTCCGCCGCCACGGCGGCCCGCGCCTGCCCGGCCGTCACGGACCCGCTCACGGCGGCGGTGGCGAGAGCGGCAAGTACCGTACGGCGACTGGTTGCTGTCATACGGTCATGATCGCGTCCCGCTGCCCGTACGTCATTCGGATTCCAGGAACGGCTCCAGCAGGCCGGGGACGGCCTGCGCGGCGAAGGCGAGGCCCTCGCCCTGGGCCGCGTCCCTGATGGCGTACGCGCCTTCTCCGGCGGCGGTGGTCGCCGTGAGGGTGATCAGGCCGGCCCTGCGCTGGAAGTACGACCGGCTGATCGTCCAGCCGATCACACCGCTGCGCTGGAGGGCGACCGTCGTGCGGCGCACGGTTCCCGAGCGGGCGACCAGGTAGGCGCCGGTGGTGGCGTGGCCCAGGTTGCGGGCCGCGTCCAGGGCCAGGAGGACGGCCGGGGGGAGCAGGACGGCCGTGACCGCCGCCGCCACGTACAGCAGCACGTCGGTCAGGAGCAGACCGAGGACCGTGAGGAGTGCGGCCGGCAGCAGGACCGCCGCCAGCGCGCGGCGCAGTCTGCGGGAGCGGGCCGCCCTCGGGTGGGGGATCAGCCGGGCCGTCCGCGTGGGGGACTCGGGCTCCCGGAGGACCCTCGCGGCCAGTGCGTGGGCGAAGGAGACCGGGGCGGCGGGCAGGAGCGTCTTGTGGTCGGCGTGCTTGTCCTCGTCGTCGTGGACGAGGCCGGTGGCGACGGCGTCCAGACGGGCCGCGCCGACGAGCCGTACGCCGATCGGCTCGACCAGCTCGACGCCGCGCAGCCGCCGCTCCTCGAGGGAGACGGACCGGGAGGTGAGCAGCCCTCTGCGGACGCGCAGGGTGCCGCCGGGCTCCCTCTCCAGCCGGTAGTTCCACCACATCTCGGTCCACAGGCCGAGGGTGCCCACCACCCCGGCCAGCCCCGCCGCCGCGACCAGCGCGGCGACCGACCAGAGCAGCGGGGTGTCCCGCAGCCGGTCGGCCACCCAGTCGATCACCTCGGTCCGGGCGCCGAACCAGTCGCTGACCTGGAGGAGACCGCCGGCCGCCGTGCCGCCGAGCACGGGCGCGAGGAAGGAGAGGGGCGCGTATCCGATCCAGCGGGGGTCGAGGACCGCCAGCAGGCCCTCGCGGTGCGGTCCTGGCTCCCCGGGGGTCCGGTCGAGCAGTTCCCTGCGGAGCCGCTCCCCCTCGGCCCTGCGGACCGCGTCGAGCTCCAGGGTGGACTCGTTCCCGGTGTGCTCGCCGGTGCCGATCCTGACCTTGACGAGGCCGAAGGCCCGCAGCAGGAGGCTGGCGGTGAGGTCGACGGTGCGTATGCGTTCGCGGGCCAGGGACCGGCGCTTGACCAGGAACAGGCCGGTGTGGAGTTCGGCCCGCTCGGGGCCGACGCGGTAGCGGGTACGGCGCCAGCGGACGTACTCGCCGCCGGTGCCGCACACGGTCAGGACGCCGGTGCCGGCGAGGACCCAGGCCAGTGCTTCGCCCAGGGGCATGCCGCCCGTCATCCCTACGGCGGTCGGTACACCGGCGCCGAGGGCGATGCCCGCGAGTACGGTCGCGGTGACGAGGAGGCTGCGCCGGTCCAGCCGCCGCCACCCCTCGGGCCCGTCCGCCGGGGCGGCCCGTTCCGTACCGCTGACGGCTCCCCCGGCGGTGACCGCACCGGCGGCGGGGTTCCCGCCGGGACCGGCCGCCGCCTCCGTACCGCTCATGTGGCGTCACCGGGCGTGGCCCGGGTGATCCGGGTCAGACGCTCGGCCAGGTCGGCGGCCAGCAGGTGGTCCAGCCCCGCGAGGTGGACGGCGCCCTTGGCGGACGCGGTCGTGACGATGACCGTGGAGAGCCGGAACAGCTGCTCCAGGGGGCCACGCACGGTGTCCACGGTCTGGATCCGGGACATCGGCGCGATCCGCCACTCCTGCCGGAGGAAGCCCGTGCGGACGTAGACCGCGTCTTCGGTCACCTCCCAGCGGTGCACCCGGAACCACCACCCGGGCAGGAACACCGCGCAGAGGAGACCGAGCACCGCGAGGGCGGCGGCGGGCGTGAGCAGCCAGGTCCGCGCGGGGGCGACGAACGCCCCCAGCACGGCGAGCGGCACGACGGGGACAAGCGTGAACAGCAGCACCCTGGCGCGCCACCAGACGACGGCGCGGGGGTCGAGCGTGTTGCGGGGCGGCCGCAGGTGCCGTACCACCTGCGGCCCGCCTATCCCCGGTGCGCCCATCTGTCAGCGACCGCGCAGGGTGCGGTACGTGGCGACCAGCGCCGCCGTCGACGAGTCGAGGTCGTCGGCCGCCCGGTCACCCGTCAGGACCGGTTCGATCTTCTTGGCGAGGACCTTGCCGAGCTCGACGCCCCACTGGTCGAACGAGTCGATGTTCCAGATGGCGCCCTGGACGAAGACCTTGTGCTCGTACAGGGCGATCAACTGGCCCAGGACGGACGGGGTCAGCTCGTCGGCGAGGATCGTGGTCGTGGGGTGGTTGCCCCGGAAGGTCTTGTGCGGGACCAGCTCCTCGGGCACCCCCTCAGCCCTTACCTCTTCGGGGGTCTTGCCGAACGCCAGCGCCTGCGTCTGCGCGAAGAAGTTGGCCATCAGCAGGTCGTGCTGGGCGACCAGGCCCGGCGCCAGGTCCCCGACGGGCCGGGCGAAGCCGATGAAGTCCGCCGGGATGATCTTCGTACCCTGGTGGATCAACTGGTAGTACGCGTGCTGGCCGTTGGTGCCGGGGGTGCCCCAGACCACGGGGCCCGTCTGCCAGTCGACGGGGTTGCCGTCGCGGTCCACGGACTTGCCGTTGGACTCCATGTCCAGCTGCTGGAGGTACGCGGTGAACCGGGACAGGTAGTGGCTGTACGGCAGGACCGCGTGCGACTGCGCGTCGAAGAACGCGCCGTACCAGACGCCCAACAGGCCCAGCAGGAGCGGCGCGTTGGACTCGGGCGGCGCGGTGCGGAAGTGCTCGTCCACGAGGTGGAAGCCGTCGAGCATCTCGCGGAAGCGGGCGGGGCCGATCGCGATCATCAGGGAGAGGCCGATGGCGGAGTCGTACGAGTACCGCCCGCCGACCCAGTCCCAGAACTCGAACATGTTGGCCGTGTCGATGCCGAAGTCGGCGACCTTCTCGCTGTTCGTGGAGAGCGCCACGAAGTGCTTGGCGACGGCCTCCTGGCCGGCCCTCAGCTCGGTCAGCAGCCAGTCGCGGGCGGAGGTGGCGTTGGTGATGGTCTCGATGGTGGTGAAGGTCTTGGAGGCGACGATGAAGAGCGTCTCCGCCGCGTCCAGGTCCCGTACCGCCTCGTGGAGATCGGCGCCGTCCACGTTCGACACGAAGCGGACCGTGAGGCCGCGGTCCGTGAAGGACCTGAGGGCTTCGTACGCCATCGCCGGGCCGAGGTCGGAGCCGCCGATGCCGATGTTGACGACGTTCTTGATCGGCCGGCCCGTGTGGCCGGTCCACTCGCCTCCCCTGATCCGGTCGGAGAAGGCGGCCATCTTGTCGAGGACCGCGTGCACGGCCGGTACGACGTTCTCGCCGTCGACCTCGACCACGGCGTCCCGGGGGGCGCGCAGCGCGGTGTGCAGGACCGCGCGGTCCTCGGTGGTGTTGATCTTCTCGCCGCGGAACATCGCGTCCCGCAGCTCGCTCACCCCGGTGGCCGCGGCCAGCTCGCGCAGCAGCGCCAGCGTCTCGTCCGTCACCAGGTGCTTCGCGTAGTCCAGGTGGAGATCGCCGACCCGGAGGGTGTAGTCGGTGCCGCGCGCCGGTGCCGCGGCGAACAGCTCCCGCAGACCCGTCCGGCCCAACTGCTCCCGGTGCTTGCCCAGTGCGGCCCACTCGGGCGTGCGATCGAGCCTGTTACGGCTTGCTGCGTTCATTCGGACATCAGCCCACTTCTGCTCGTGCTTGCGTGCTGCCCCTGCTGCCCCTCCAACCTAATTGATCAGACGGGCCAGCGACGCGACGGCCGGTACGAAGAGCGCGGCGGCCACCAGGGCGGGTGTGCTGAGCCCCCATCCGGCCGCCGCGGCGCCACCGAGCAGCGCGCCGAGCGGGGCCCCGGCGACGGCGAGCGTACGGAAGGCGGCGCTGATCCGGCCCAGCGCGGCGGCCGGGCTCCGCTCCTGCACGAGCGTGGTCTGGTTGACGTTCCACACCATGCCGCACAGGCCGAAGACCGCGAGGCACACCACGGCCACCCACAGCTCCCGCACCGTCCCGAGGACGACCAGGACCCCGGTCTGGACGGTGCCGGCCAGGAGGACGGCCCGTATCCGCCCCGTCCGCTCGGCGAGCCGCCGGGCGAGCAGCCCGCCCAGCACGCTCCCCGCTCCGTATCCGGCGACCGCGAGCGCGTACCCGGCGTCGCCGGCGTCCAGCCACCCCGTGACGTGCAGGACGAGCGTGGCGATCAGGGCGCCCATCCCGATGTTGCAGAGGGTCGTGGCCACGCACAGCCCGCGCAGGGTCCCGTCGCGCCACAGGACACGCAGCCCCTCGGCGATCTCCCCGCGCAGGGTGGAGCCGGCCCGGCGCGGGGGCCGTGGTGCCGGTTCGGCCCGCAGGGAGGCGATCAGCAGCGCGGCCACCACGTAGGTCGCCGCGTCGGCCGCGTACGGCAGGGAGGCGCCGCCCAGCAGCAGCACCGGCACCAGGGGCGCGGCGAGGAACGTGCCGGCGATCTGCTGTCCGGTCATCAGCCGGGCGTTGGCGCTCCCCAGCGCCCCGGGCGGCACGAGGGAGGGCAGCAGGGCCGTCGCCGCGTTGTCGAAGAGCGTCTGGAAGGTGGTGAGCACGAAGGCGAGCGTGATCAGCAGGGCGACGGAGGCGTGGCCCAGGGCGACGGCCACCGCGAAGGCCGCCATCAGGACGCCTCGGAGCAGGTCGACGCCCCACATCGCCCGCCGCTGGTCGACCCGGTCGGCGACCGCACCGCCGAGCAGCCCGAACAGCAGCCACGGCAGGTAGCCGCACGCGGTCACCGACGCGATCAGCAGCGGATCGTCGGTGAGGGTGGTGGCGAGGAGGGGCATCGCGGCCGTCCGCAGCGCGTCCCCGAACCGGGAGACGACCGCGGCGGACCACAGCCGCCCGAACCCGCCGCGCCAGGCGGGCGCCCGTACCTCCGCCGCCTCCGCCGCCTCCGCCGCCTCCGCCGTGCCGACAGCCGACACCACGTCCCCCCTCCGGTTCGCCGCTTCGAGAAATCCGATGCCGAGAACCGTAGACGGAGGCACTGACAACGCCGGGGAAACGGGCCGGGAAACAGCTCGGCCGGGCCACCTGACACAGGTGACCCGGCCGGACCGGATTGTCTTGAACTCGCGGCCAGGGGGACAGGCCCAGGGCCTAGATCTCGCCGCGCAGCTTGGCGAGCGCCTCCGCGAGGATCGCCTCGCCGTCCGCGTCGCTCCGCCGCTCACGTACGTAGGCGAGGTGCGTCTTGTACGGCTCGGTGCGCGGCGGGTCCGGCGGGTTGTCCCGGTCCTGGCCGGCCGGGAAACCGCAGCGCGGGCAGTCCCACGTCTCCGGAACCTGCGCGTCACTGGCGAAGCTCGGCACCGTCTCGTGCCCGTTGGAGCACCAGAAGGAGATGCGCAGGCGTGGCGCGGACTCGCCACGCTCGGCCTCACCCATCGGCCCCGCTCCGACCCGGCTTCCCCGGATCGCGTTGCCACTTGCCACGGTCGTAACTCCCTGCGTGATGGTGCCGCGAAGCATCGATAGGCAGCTCCCGCTGCCGGGTGGCGCCCCAGTCTACGTAAGACCGGCCGGCGATCGCCGGTCGGTCTCGGGCCCAACGCGCGTCCAGAGAGGGGAGTTACCCCTGCCGCGGGGCGCGGAACCTCATGATAGGCCGCGCCCGCGGCGCCGTACCGTACGTGCGGTCAGCTGTCCAGCTTGAGCAGCAGGCCAAGTACGATAATGCATGCGAACCACAGCAGACCGACAACCACGGTGATGCGGTCGAGGTTACGCTCCGCGACCGAGGACCCACCGACGGACGACTGCATTCCGCCACCGAACATGTCGGAGAGGCCGCCGCCCTTTCCCTTGTGCATCAGCACCAGCAGCATCAGCAGCAGGCTGAAGATGATGAGGGCGATCGAGAACCCCATAACCACGGCTGGACCAACTTCCTCGGACTGACAGGACTGAATTCGGACTGCTCAAGGACTGCGGGGGCCGGATGGCAAGCCACCTGGCCCCCGCAAGGGTACGACGGATCCGTGCTACCGCATACTCACTGGTCGCGGAACCTGACGATCTTGACGAACTCCTCGGCGTCCAGCGCCGCGCCGCCGACCAGTGCGCCGTCCACATCGGGCTGGGCCATGATCGCGGCCACGTTGCCGGACTTCACCGAGCCGCCGTACTGGATGCGGACCCGGTCGGCCAGCTCCTGGGAGTACAGCTCGGCCAGCCGGCCGCGGATCGCCCCGCAGACCTCCTGGGCGTCCTCGGGGGTGGCGACCTCGCCGGTGCCGATCGCCCAGACCGGCTCGTACGCGATCACGATCGTCTCGGCCTGCTCGGCCGGGACGTCCTTGAGGCCGCCGTCGAGCTGCGCCAGCGTGTACGCGACCTGGTCACCGGCCTTGCGGATGTCCAGGCCCTCGCCGACGCAGAGGATCGGGGTCAGGCCGTGCCGGAACGCGGCCTTCACCTTGGCGTTGCACTGCTCGTCCGTCTCGGCGTGGTACTGCCGGCGCTCGGAGTGCCCCACGGCGACGTACGTGCACTTGAGCTTGGCGAGCATCGGGCCCGAGATCTCGCCGGTGTAGGCGCCGGAGTCGTGCGCCGAGATGTCCTGGGCGCCGTACTTGATCTTGAGCTTGTCCCCGTCGACGAGGGTCTGTACGGACCGCAGGTCGGTGAAGGGGGGCAGGACGGCGACCTCGACGGCGTCGTAGTCCTTGTCCGCCAGGGCGAAGGCGAGCTTCTGGGTGTGGGCGATGGCCTCAAGGTGGTTGAGGTTCATCTTCCAGTTGCCCGCCATCAGCGGAAGGCGGCCCGTGTTGTCGGATGAAACGGTCGAATCGGTCATGGAACGGTCAGTCCTCCAGTGCGGCGAGGCCGGGAAGCGTCTTGCCTTCGAGGTATTCGAGGCTCGCGCCGCCACCGGTCGAGATGTGGCCGAATGCGTTCTCGTCGAAGCCCAGGATCCGGACGGCGGCGGCGGAGTCGCCACCGCCGACGACGGTGAAGGCCGACGAGTCGAGGAGGGCCTGGGCGACGGCCCTGGTGCCCTCCGCGTAGTCGGGGTGTTCGAAGACGCCCATGGGCCCGTTCCAGAAGACGGTGGCCGCGTCGGCGAGCTTGGCGGCGTAGAGCGCGCAGGTCTCGGGCCCGTTGTCGAGGCCCATCTTCCCGGCGGGCATGGCGTCGGCCGCGACCGTCTCGGGGTGCGCGGGCGCCTTGGTCTTGAGGTCGGGGAACTGCTCGGCGACCAGGAAGTCGACGGGGAGCACGAACTCCACGCCGCGCTCCTCGGCGCGCTTGAGGTAGCCCTGGACGGCCGGGATCTGGTCCTCCTGGAGCAGCGAGGAGCCGACCTCGTGGCCCTGGGCCTTGAGGAAGGTGAACGCCATGCCGCCGCCGATGAGGATGCGGTCGGCCTTCTCCAGCAGGTGGTCGATGACCCCGAGCTTGTCGGAGACCTTGGCGCCGCCGAGGACGACGGCGTACGGGCGGGCGACGTCCTCGGTGAGCTTCTTGAGGACGCCGACCTCGGTGGCGATGAGGCCGCCCGCGGCGTGCGGGAGGCGGGCCGGGAGGTCGAAGACCGAGGCGTGCTTGCGGTGTACGGCTCCGAAGCCGTCGCCCACGTACAGGTCGGCGAGGCCGGCGAGCTGGTCGGCGAAGGCGCCGCGCTCGGCGTCGTCCTTGGAGGTCTCGCCGGGGTTGAAGCGGAGGTTCTCGATCACGGCGACCTGGCCGTCGGCGAGGCCCGCGACGACGGTCCGGGCGGAGTCGCCGACCGTGTCGGTCGCGAAGGCCACGTCCGTACCGAGGAGTTCCCCGAGGCGGGCGGCGGCGGGGGCGAGCGAGAAGGCGGGGTCGGGCGCGCCCTTGGGGCGGCCGAGGTGGGACGCGACGATCACGCGCGCGCCGGCTTCGGCGAGCCGGGCGATCGTCGGCTGGACGGCGCGGATGCGGCCGTCGTCGGTGATCGTCGTGCCGTCGAGCGGCACGTTGAGGTCGGCGCGGACGAATACCCGCTTGCCGCCGACCCCTTCGGTGAGAAGTTCGTCGATCGTCTTCATCCGGTGCTGGACTCCTTGGAACGTCTGATCGGTTTCCCGGGCGGGCCGTACAGGCCGACAGGGCTCGACGGGCGCTGTCCGCGCCCACCGAGCCCTGTCACCCATGGCGGGTCGCCTAGAGCTGGCCGCCGACGAATTCGGTCAGGTCGACCAGACGGTTGGAGTAACCCCACTCGTTGTCGTACCAGCCGATGACCTTCACGCTCTTGCCCTGGACCATGGTCAGG
This sequence comes from Streptomyces sp. SID3212, assembly GCF_009865405.1. Classification (GTDB taxonomy): domain Bacteria; phylum Actinomycetota; class Actinomycetes; order Streptomycetales; family Streptomycetaceae; genus Streptomyces. The sequence goes on from NZ_WWJY01000456.1 coordinate 18,398, forward strand.
GAGGAGTCGAAGGTGCAGGAGGCGGGCCAGTTGACGATGTCCGAGGAGACGATGGCGTCCTCGGTGTAGTCGAGGATGCCCTTGAGCTGGCCCTCGGCGGCCTTCTGGAAGGCGGCGTTGACCTCGTCCCTGGTCACCTCGCGCTCCAGCTCGATGACCAGGTCGGTGACCGAGCCGGTCGGGACCGGGACGCGCATCGCGATGCCGTCGAGCTTGCCCGCCAGCTCCGGGATCACCAGCGCGGTGGCCTTGGCGGCACCGGTGGTGGTCGGAATGATGTTCTCCGCGGCGGCACGGGCGCGGCGGAGGTCGCTGTGCGGGAAGTCCAGGATCCGCTGGTCGTTCGTGTACGCGTGGACCGTCGTCATCATGCCCTTGACGATGCCGAAGTTCTCCAGGAGAACCTTGGCCATCGGCGCCACACAGTTGGTGGTGCAGGAGGCGTTGGAGATGACGTGGTGGTCGGCCGCGACGTACTTGTTCTCGTTGACGCCCATCACGATGGTGATGTCCTCGTCCTTGGCCGGAGCCGAGATGAGGACCTTCTTGGCGCCGCCCGCGAGGTGCTTCGCCGCGTCGGCCTTCTTGGTGAAGATGCCGGTCGACTCGATGACGATGTCGACGCCCAGCTCACCCCAGGGGATGTCGGCCGGGTTGCGCTCGGAGAGCACCTTGATGGTGTGTCCGTCGACCGTGATGGTGTCGGCGGTGTGGGTCACCTGTGCCTTCAGGCGCCCCAGGATGGTGTCGTACTTCAGCAAGTGCGCGGTGGTCGCAGTGTCACCCAGGTCGTTGACAGCCACGATCTCGATGTCTGCACCCTGCTCCAGCAGCGCGCGGAAGTAGTTACGACCGATGCGGCCAAAGCCGTTGATGCCTACGCGGATCGTCACGAACCGATCTCCTCGTTGGTACGCCGGTTTTCGACGCCGGCGAGTTGTATGGGATGTCCCCGACCGCTTACGACCCTACCCTCCTGGGGAGGGCGGAGTGACATCGAGCTGCCGCGAAGTCGACAACGGCCCGTACCCGCGGGTAGCGGGCACGGGCCGTCGACGCCGGGGTGATCGGGTGGCGAACCACCGGTGGCCCCGGTGTTGCGGATCAGTGACGCAGGCTGCGCAGTGCCTTGCCGAGGATCGCCGCACGCTGTCCGGCGTCCTGTACGTGCTCCAGGCCGAAGCCCAGCAGCACGGTGTCACGGGTGGTCACGGCGGAGTAGGCCTTGAAAAGCTCCTGGACGCGCGTCCAGTCGCCGTCCACGGCCGGGCTGCCCGCCGGGGCTCCCGGGGTGGTCCAGGCGCCGAGGGAGGTCTCGAAGCCCTCGGCCTGCTGCTCGGTGCCGCCGACGGCCAGGCGCGTGTTGTCCGCGAAGAGGCCGCGGCCGCCCGTGCTGGGGTCGGTGACGTAGCTGAGCGAGAGGTCGACCTTCTTCCCGGCGTAGGCGCTCAGGTCGAAGGCGACCTGCTTCCAGCCGTTGGAGGTGCCGGTGAAGCTGTTCCAGGCGCCGGTGGTGCCGGACGCCTGGCAGCCGTCGTCGCCGAGGGTGAGGTAGTGCTCCAGGAACGGGTGACTGGCGACGAAGAACCCGGCCGCGCACTCGTCGGGGACCGCGGCGGTGGTGGCGCCGCCGGCCTCGGGGAGCGTGGTCCAGTCCTCGGCGCCGGTGGTGTGCGCCTCCAGGACGGCGTGGTCGTAGCCCGGCTCGGTGTTCCAGTTGAGCGCGAGACGCAGCTCGGGCCGGTCGGCCGCGGTGACCCCGGTGAGGTCGACGGTCCGGCTCAGGCGCCGCCACTCGTCGTCCTCGTGGGTGGCAGCCGCCATCCAGGCGCCCTGGTAGGGGGCGTACGGGTTGACGATGCCGGCGTACGTGCCGGCCTGCGCGCTCCGGAACTGGGGGAAGGTCTCCGGGTCCAGGGTCTCGGAGGTGATGTTGTAGACCCCGGCGGCGTTCAGCGGGTTGCCGGGGGCGGCCCCCAGCGGTCCCGCCGCGCCCGCGAGGGCGCCGGCGCCGGTGAAGCCGGTGGCGCCGCCCAGGGACGTGCGGCCGTACGCGCCCAGGTAGTACTGGCTGAAGTCGTTGGTCTGGGCGCGCCCGACCGTGGCGTTGCCGCCGGCCAGCTCACCGGCCTCGACGAGCTTGCCGCCCTCGTTGATGAAGTCCCGGACGGCCAGCTGGGTGTCGCCGGTCGGGGCGGTGGCCCCGGTGTAATGGACGGCGGTGGAGAAGTGGGCGAGGACCCCCAGCGGGTGCGGGGCGCCCTGGGTGGGGACGTCCCAGACGACGGCGGTACGGCCGTTGGCCCGGAGGGCGTCGACGTAAGCGGCGGCGTTCTGGGCGGAGCCGGCGCCTTCGGCGATCACGATCGTGTCGGCGCGGGGGCGCTCGGCGACGGTGTAGGTGAAGTGCTCACTGGCCGTGGACCGGCCGGCCTTGGTGCGGCCGGTGAACCAGACCTCGACGGTGTCGCCCGGGTCGGCGTCCTCGACCTCGGCGCGGTACTCGTCGAAGTGGAGGTTGTCGTCGCCGCCGTAGGTCTCGCCGCCCTTCCAGGCCTTGAGGTCCTCGTCGTGCGTGCGGCCGCCGTTGATCCGGTAGTTGAGCTCCTTGTCCCGGACGGACTTGCGGGCGGTGACGGCGACTTCCTGGTCCTCACCGCGCGCGTACGAGGTGGTGAAGGGGTCCAGGGTGAAGTCGGGGGCCGTCAGGCCGACCGAGGAGACCGGCTGGTCGGGGTGGACGGCGGTCTCGGCGACGGAGAGCGCGAAGGGGACGTTCTTGGCGAACTCGCCCTGGATGAGCTTCTCGTCGTCGGGGAAGTTGAAGCCGGACTGGCAGTCCCTGGCCTCCCACGCGTCGGCCGGGTCGGCCGCCGAGGCGGTCTGGCAGGTCGTCATCTCCGGGGTGAACATCATCGTGCCGTTGACGTTCGCCGCGTGCCCGTCGGCCTCACCGTTGGTGGTGTACAGCTCGGAGGAGACCTGCGGGTAGTAGCCGGGGACCGCGGAGTTCTCGGGCGTACCGGCGAGGGCCTGGTAGAGCACGTCGTCGGGGGTGGGGGTGGCGACCTGCCAGCCCACGCCGTAGAGGAGCAGTTCGGCGGCCGAGTGGTAGTTGATGCCGTAGTCGAAGCCGATGCTCTTCTGGAAGCGGTCGATCGCCTTCGTCTCTGGCTCGGAGCCCGGGCCCGCGCCGCGGTAGGTCTCGTTGTTGGGGCGGGGGGACGAACCCTCGTCGTCGTAGCCCCACTTGAAGGCGAAGTTGCGGTTGAGGTCGACGCCGTCACCGGAGGTGATCTGTCCGTCGCCGTTGACGTCCCGCAGGTTCTTGCGCCACAGCCGGTCGCCGTCGGGGCTGAACGTGTAGTCGTAGCCGTCCGGGTTGGCGCTGGGGACGAACCACAGCTCGGTGGAGTCGACGATCTTGGTGATCCGCCGGTCCTTGCCGTAGTTGTCGAGGTAGTAGTGCATCAGCCGGCGCGTCATCTCGGGAGTGATCCACTCCCGGGCGTGCTGGTTGGACATGTAGAGCACGGACGGCTTGGCGCCGTCCTTCGTCTTCTTCGCACCCTTGCTGATCTTGATCGCGAGGATGTCCTGGCCCTGGACGGTCTTCCCGATGGAGACGACCTTGGTGAGGCCGGGGTTGGCCTGCCCGGTCCTGACGATCTCTTCCTTCAGGTTGCCCTTGCCGCTGTACGGCCGGAAGACGCCGTCACCGGCGGCCTGGATCCTGGCCTCGGCCTTCTGGGCGACCTTGCGCTCGGTGACGTCGACACCCTGCTGCTCCAGGCCGCGCGCCTGCGCGTCGGTGAGGAACAGCTCGACCTTCGCCGTGCCCTTCTCCGGTGCCAGCTCGCCCAGTTCGTGGGAGTCCTGGCCGGCGGCTATGAGCAGCGGCACCTGCTCCTTGGTGACCTGTGCGTCGAACACCTTCACGGCGTCCGAGCCGGCGTCCGCGCCCGGCGTCGTCTGTGCCTCGGCGAGCGGCGCCAGTGTCACTCCGCCCACCAGCAGCGCGCCCGCCGCGAGGATCGATCTCGCTCTGCGTCTCATGTGCCCCCCTTGCCGTTGTCCGTCACGTACGTGACCAGACGTCAGGTTGACCATGCTCCATGATCATGTCAAGGGCACATCGGGCAGTCGCGGGGTACGTGCTGCGGACACCTAAAAACGGGTGCCGCCGGCGTCTTCAAAAGGCCGGCAGCACCCGGTGGTACGTGGTGGAGAGACTCAGCCGACGAGACCGTCGGCCATCTCCTCGCTGAGCGTCGACTCCGTACCCGGAATGCCCAGGTCCTGCGCCCGCTTGTCGGCCATGGCGAGCAGCCGGCGGATCCGGCCCGCGACCGCGTCCTTGGTCAGCGGCGGGTCGGCGAGCGCGCCCAGCTCCTCCAGCGACGCCTGCTTGTGCTCCATACGGAGCCGGCCGGCGGCGGCGAGATGCTCGGGCACCTCCTCGCCGAGGATCTCCAGGGCACGTCCCACCCGGGCCCCGGCGGCGACGGCGGCGCGGGCGGAGCGGCGCAGGTTGGCGTCGTCGAAGTTGGCGAGGCGGTTGGCCGTGGCGCGGACCTCGCGGCGCATCCGCCGCTCCTCCCAGGCCAGCACCGACTCGTGCGCGCCGAGCCGGGTCAGCAGGGCGCCGATCGCGTCCCCGTCCCGTACGACCACCCGGTCCACGCCCCGTACCTCACGGGCCTTGGCGGCGATCTGGAGCCGACGGGCCGCGCCGACCAGGGCGAGGGCGGCCTCGGGGCCCGGGCAGGTCACCTCCAGCGAGGAGGAGCGGCCGGGCTCGGTGAGCGAGCCGTGCGCGAGGAACGCCCCGCGCCAGGCCGCCTCGGCGTCACAGGTGGCCCCGGAGACGACCTGCGGGGGCAGGCCGCGGATCGGGCGCCCCCGGCCGTCGACCAGACCGGTCTGCCGGGCCAGCTGGTCACCGCCGGTGATCACCCGTACGACGTAACGGCTGCCTCTGCGCAGACCGCCCGGGGCCATCACCACCAGCTCCGAGTTGTGCCCGAAGATCTCCAGGATGTCCTTGCGGAGGCGGCGCGCGGCGATGCTGGTGTCCAGCTCCGCCTCGATCACGATGCGGCCGCTCACCAGGTGCAGCCCGCCCGCGAACCGAAGAATCGCCGAGACCTCAGCCTTCCTACAACACGTCCGGGTGACGGGGAGGCGGGCGATCTCGTCCTTCACCGCTGGCGTCATCGCCATGGGCCGATCCTTCCATGCATCCGAAAAATACGGTCGTACGCGGCTGCCAACAGCTCCGGATCGTGCTTCGGGGAACTGTCGGTCGCTGCCACCGGCGCCAGCTCGACCGCGGCACCGAACCGTTTGGCGGCATCGGCGAGTGACTCGCAGTCAGGCACGGCGGCCTCATCGGCGAGCACCACGTCCAGGGCGAGTTTAGGGGCGTGTCGCCCCAAAACCTCCAAATGACGCTGCGGTGAGAAGCCATCGGTTTCACCGGGTTGTGGTGCGAGATTCAACGACAGGACCCGGCGGGCCTTCGTCTCGACCAGGGCGTCGAGCAGCTCGGGCACCAGCAGGTGCGGGATGACCGAGGAGAACCAGGAGCCGGGGCCGAGCACCACCCAGTCGGCGTCCAGCACCGCCGCGACGGCCTCGGGCACGGCGGGCGGGTCGTTCGGCACCAGGTGCACGGACTGCACCTCACCGCGCGTGAGCGCGACCGTGGCCTGCCCGCGCACGGTGTCGACGTCGTCCGGGCGGGCCGGGTCGTGCCCCCGTACGAGCGCCTGGAGCTCCAGCGGCACCGCGGACATGGGCAGCACCCGGCCGTGCGCGCCGAGCAGCTTGCCGACCAGGTCCAGGGCCTGCACGTGGTCGCCGAGCTGCTCCCACAGGGCGACGATCAGCAGGTTGCCGACGGCGTGGTCGTGCAGATCGCCCCGGGAGACGAAGCGGTGCTGGATGACCCGGGCCCACGTCTGGCCCCAGTCGTCGTCACCGCAGAGCGCCGCCAGCGCCTTGCGCAGGTCGCCGGGCGGCAGGACACCCAGCTCGTCGCGGAGCCGGCCGCTGGAGCCGCCGTCGTCGGCGACCGTGACCACGGCGGTCAGGTCGCCGGTGATCCGGCGCAGGGCCGTCAGCGAGGCGGACAGGCCCCTGCCGCCGCCCAGCGCGACGACCTTGGGCTGGGCACCGCGAGCCCGCGACGCCGGCGCGGGGGTGCCCCTGCGCAGGCGCCGCATGCGGAAGGTGCGTCCGGTCACTCGCGCCCCATGTCCCGGTGGACGACGACGGTCTCGACGCCTTCGCCGGCGAGGCGCGCGGCGAGCTTCTCCGACATGGCCACGGAACGGTGCTTGCCACCCGTACAGCCGACCGCGACCGTCACGTACCGCTTGCCCTCGCGGCGGTACCCGGCGGCGATCAGCTGGAGCAGCTCGGTGTAGCGGTCGAGGAACTCCTTGGCGCCCGGCTGGTTGAAGACGTACGCGGACACCTCCTCGTTGAGGCCCGTGAACGGCCGCAGCTCCGGGACCCAGTGCGGGTTCGGCAGGAAGCGGCAGTCCACCACCAGGTCGGCGTCGACCGGCAGGCCGTACTTGTAGCCGAACGACATCACCGTCGCCCGCAGCTCGGGCTTCTCGTCCCCGGCGAACCCGGCGTCCAGCTTCGCGCGCAGCTCGTGCACGTTGAGGCTGGAGGTGTCGATCACCAGGTCGGCGTCGCCGCGCAGCTCACGCAGCAGATCACGCTCGGCCTCGATGCCGTCCACGATCCGGCCGTCCCCCTGGAGGGGGTGCGGGCGGCGGACCGACTCGAACCGGCGCACCAGCGCCTCGTCGGACGACTCCAGGAAGACGATCCTCCGGTTGACGCCCTTGGCGTCGAGGTCCGCCAGCGACTCACGGAGGTTGTCGAAGAACCGCCGGCCGCGGACGTCCACGACCACCGCGATCCTGGCCACATTGCCCTGCGAGCGCGCGCCCAGCTCCACCATCGTGGGGATCAGGGCGGGCGGCAGGTTGTCGACGACGAACCAGCCGAGGTCCTCCAGGCACTTCGCCGCGGTGCTGCGCCCCGCGCCCGACATGCCGGAGATGATCACCAGCTCGGGGATGGCCGCCTCGCCGGCCTCACCGGCCTCCTTCGTGGTGCCCGTACTCACGTGCTCCGCTCCGTCCCGGTCGTGCTCAGTCATGCGTGCTGCCCCCGTCGTCATCCATGATCTCTCCTGTTGCCGTGTTCACGGCGGGTGCGGCCGGGGCCGCCTGGGCGAGGGCCACGGCCACGGCCTCGGCCGTCTTGCGGCCGAGCCCCGGGACCTCGCAGATCTGCTCGATTGTCGCCTGCCGCAGCCGCTTCACCGAGCCGAAATGCTTGATGAGCGCCTGCTTCCGCGTCTCACCGAGACCGGGGACGTCGTCCAGCGGGCTGGTCCTGATGCGTTTGGCCCGCTTCGCCCGCTGATAGGTGATCGCGAAGCGGTGCGCCTCGTCGCGCACCCGCTGGAGAAGATAGAGCCCCTCGCTGGAGCGGGGCAGGACCACCGGATCGTCGTCGTCGGGCAGCCAGACCTCTTCGAGGCGCTTGGCGAGCCCGCAGACCGCCACGTCGTCGATGCCCAGCTCGTCCAGGGCCCGCTTGGCTGCCGCGACCTGCGGCTGTCCGCCGTCGACCACGACCAACTGGGGCGGGTACGCGAAGCGCTTGGGGCGGCCGTCGTCCTCGGGCGCGGCGACGACCTCGCCCGAGGCGGTGGTCTCGCCCACGAGGTCCTGCTCGGTCCACTCCCCCGTCCTCTCCTTCTCCAGGAGGTAGCGGCGGAAGCGGCGGGCGATCACCTCGTGCATCGACCGGACGTCGTCCTGCCCCTCGCCGTGCCAGACCTGCGTGTCCCCGACCTTGCCCTTGATCTGGAAGCGGCGGTATTCGCTCTTACGGGCGAGGCCGTCCTCGAAGACCACCATGGAGGCGACGACGTCGTCCCCCTGGAGGTGGGAGATGTCGAAGCACTCGATCCGCAGCGGCACACTGTCCAGGTCCAGGGCCCGCGCGATCTCCTCCAGCGCCCGCGAGCGGGTCGTGAGGTCGCTGGCCCGCCTGGTCTTGTGCAGGACGAGCGCCTGCTGGGCGTTGCGCTCGACCGTCGCCATCAGGTCCTTCTTGTCGCCGCGCTGCGGGATCCGCAGGGACACGTGGGAACCACGCCGGTCGCTCAGCCACTGCGTGACGGCGGCCGTCTCCACGTCGTCGCCGGGCAGCGCCGGGACCAGGACCTCTTTCGGTACGGAGTCGCCGGTCTCGTCCCCGTACAGCTGCTGGAGCGCGTGCTCGACCAGGCCCGCCGTACCGACCTCCTCGACCTTGTCCGTCACCCAGCCGCGCTGGCCGCGCACCCGGCCGCCGCGGACGTGGAAGATCTGCACGGCGGCCTCCAGCTCGTCCTCGGCCACCGCGATCAGGTCCGCGTCGGTGGCGTCGGCGAGCACGACGGCGTTCTTCTCCATCGCCCGGCGCAGCGCCCCTATGTCGTCGCGCAGCCGCCCCGCCTTCTCGTACTCCATGTCCTCGGCGGCGACCGTCATCTGCCGCTCCAGGCGGCGGATGTACGCGCCGGTGCGGCCGGCCATGAAGTCGCAGAACTCCTCGGCCAGTTCGCGGTGTTCCTCGGGGGTGACCCGGCCGACGCAGGGCGCGGAGCACTTGCCGATGTAGCCGAGCAGGCAGGGGCGTCCCGTGCGCTCCGCGTTCTTGAACACCCCGGCGGAGCACGTCCGTACGGGGAACACCCGGAGCATCAGGTCGACCGTCTCGCGGATCGCCCAGGCGTGTCCGTACGGGCCGAAGTACCGCACGCCCTTGCGCTTGGCGCCGCGCATCACCTGGACGCGCGGGAACTCCTCGTTGAGGGTGACCGCGAGGTACGGATAGCTCTTGTCGTCGCGGTACTTGACGTTGAAGCGGGGGTCGAACTCCTTGATCCAGGAGTACTCCAGCTGGAGCGCCTCGACCTCGGTGGAGACGACGGTCCACTCGACGGAGGCGGCGGTGGTGACCATCGTGCGGGTACGGGGGTGCAGGCCGGCCAGGTCCTGGAAGTAGCTGGACAGGCGCGGGCGCAGGCTTTTCGCCTTCCCGACGTAGATCACCCGGTGGTGTTCGTCGCGGAATTTGTAGACCCCCGGCGAGTCGGGGATCTGTCCCGGCTTGGGGCGGTAGCTGGAGGGGTCGGCCATGCTGTCCACCCTACTTGCGAGGACGGACAGCGCGGGACGCGCGCGGGGCCGGAGCGGGTGGCCCCCGGTGCCGGGGGGCCCTTGGTGCCGCGTCAGGCTTTCGGGCCCGCCACCAGGTTGTCGCCCTCCAGGGTGACCGGGACCTTCGGCAGCGGGACGGTGGCGGGGCCGTGGACCGCCTCGCCGGTGGTGACGTCGAAGCGGCTGCCGTGACACGGGCAGTCACCGATCGTGCCTTCGAGCTTCTCCAGGAGGCAGCCCGCGTGGGTGCACTGGGCGCTGAACCCCTTGTACTCGCCCTTCGCCGGGCAGTAGACGATCACCCGCTGCTCGCGGTAGAGCTTCGCGCCGCCGACGGGCACCTCGGACGCGGCGCCGAGCGGCTCGGGGGCGGTGGGGGTGGGCGTCCGGGCGTGACCGAGCTTCGACTCTGTGGAGCAGGCCGCGACCCCCAGTCCGGCGGCGCCGGCGAGCGCGGCGCCCTTCAGCACGGTGCGGCGGGGGGTGGGCATGGGGTCTCCACGGGTCGGGGTGGTACGGGCCCCGCGGTACGGGCGGGGTGGCATACGTGACGATACCGGCGCG
>NZ_WWJY01000457.1 GCF_009865405.1 Streptomyces sp. SID3212
CCCCCCGCCCGACCACCCCTCTCCGCGCCCCGGGAGAATAGTGCCGTGCCGCTGATCTCCCTCCGCCCCCCGAGCGACCTCAGCGACCCACCGCTCCTCCCGGCCCGCCCCACCGCCCGCCAGGCCGCCCCCGCGCTCGCGCTGTTCGTGGCGATCCGCGTCCTCTGCCTCGCCACCCTGGTCGTCTGGTCCCGGCTCGCCGGCCGGAGCGCCCACGAACTGCTCGCGCGGCGCTGGGACTCCCTCTGGTACGTACGGGTCGCCGAGCTCGGATACGGCTACACCCTGCGCGCGCCGGACGGCCGGAACCTGTCGAGCATGGCCTTCTTCCCGCTCTACCCCTGGCTGGAGAAGGCGCTCTCCACGGTCCTGCCCCTCGGCCCCGCCGACGCCGGCCTGCTGATCAGCGCCTTGGCCTCGGTGGCCGCCGCCTGGGGCATCTTCGCGGTCGCCGCGCACTGTTACGGCCGCAGGGCGGGCATCGTCCTGGTCGGCCTGTGGGCGGCGCTGCCCGTCGGGATCGTCCAGTCGATGGCGTACAGCGAGTCCCTGTTCGTCGCGCTCGCCGCGTGGGCGCTGTACGCAGTGCTCACCGGCCGCTGGATCGTGGCGGGTTCCCTGGCGTGCCTCGCGGGGCTGACCCGGCCGGTGGGCCTCGCGGTGAGCGCGGCCCTGATCGTCACGGCCGCGCTCGGCGCGCGCACCGCGCGGCCGACGGTACGGATCCTCGCCGGTTGCGCCCTCGCGCCGCTGGGCGCGGTGGGGTACATCCTCTGGGTGGGCGCCCGGCAGGGGAGTCTCTTCGGTTACCTGGACGTGCAGTCCGGGTGGGGGAACGGGTTCGACGGCGGCCTGGCCTTCGCCCGCTTCCTGGCGGACGGCATCACGGGCACCCCGTCCGCCGCGCTCGTCGCCGTACTCCTCGCCGCCCTTCTCCTCCTGGCGGCCTGGCCGCACTGGATCGGCGTACGCCAACTCCAGCCGGCCGCGCTCGTGGTCCACAGCGCGGTGGTCACGCTCCTGGCGGTGGGAGCGGCGGGCTACTTCGGTTCCAAACCCCGGCTTCTGCTCCCCGCGTTCCCCCTCCTCCTGCCCCTGGCGGTCGTGCTGGCCCGCTCCCGCCCGTGGGTCACGTACCTCACCCTGACCGTGATGACGACGGTCGCCGCGCTGTACGGCGCGTTCTGGCTGAACGGTTCGGGCCCGCCGTGATCCCCCCTCTGGAGCATTGATGACAGCTCGGTCCGAGAAGCCGTTCCTGTACGTCGTCGTCTGCGCGGCTGGCGTCGCGGGCGGTGTGGGTACGCTGATCAGCGCCGCGCACGCGCGCGGTTGGGCGGTCGGGGTGATCGCCACACCCCAGGGGCTCGGCTTCATCGACGCCGACGCGGTGGTGGAGCGGACCGGCTTTCCGGTGCGGTCGGCGTGGAGGCGTCCCGGGGAACCGCGCCCGCTGCCGCCGCCGGACGCGATCGCGGTGGCGCCGGCCACGTTCAACACGGTGAACAAGTGGGCGGCGGGCATCTCGGACACGCTGGCGCTGGGGACGTTGTGCGAGGCGTACGGAACGGGCGTGCCCACGGCCGTACTGCCGTACCTGAACGCGGATCTGGCCGCGCACCCCGCGTACCACCGGAGCCTCGGTCAACTCCGTGACATGGGGGTGCTGATCAGCGCGCTCGCGCCGCACCCGGCGGGGGAGAGCGGTGCCGAGGACGCCTTCCGGTGGGAGGAGGCGCTGGACCTGCTGGAGCCTCGGGTGTTCGGGTCCCGTGATGTCCCGTAATTTCGGCGAGCGCTGACGGTCCTTCGCCGGACCGCGGCCCTCAGTGCTGGTCCAGCCAGATCACGATTCCTGTCAGGTCGTTGAGCACCGCCGCGACCCCCGCCCTGATCGCCGCCGCGCACCGAGCCGCCGTGAACGACGCCGGGTCGTACGTCGAGGACGCGCCGAGCCCCTCCCCGCGGAACGACGCGCCGGACCAGTCGACCGCCGTGACATTGCCCGTCGGTTCGGCCAACTCCGCGCCCACGACGAGGAACGGCTGTGACAGGTGGTTGGGGGTGACCATCGCGAGCGGGTCCACCAGGTCGTTGCCCGCGCTGACGATCAGGTCCGGGGCCATGTCCATGGCCTTGGTGATGCTGGGGATGTAGTCGGACGGGCGGTCGGCGACCACCGTCCTGAGGTCGACGTCCTCGTCCCCGGCCCAGTCCTCGACCGCCTTCACCAGGGCCTTGGTCGGGCGGTCGTCCCCCGTGGTGAGCAGGACCACCCGGTAGTTCTCGGACGGGTGGACGTCGCTCCACGAGCCGGGCCGTGGCGTGACGGTCGCCTCCGGGGCGGGTGAGGCGGCGGCGAACTCCCGGCCGAGAGCGCCCACCGCCGAGGGCGCGGGGTGCCGCTGCGACCAGTCGTCGGAGCCGGAGCCGGAGCCGGATAGGGAGCCGAAGCCGAAGCCGCATCCGGCGGCCAGGACGGCCGTCGCGGCGGTCGCGGCCGACGCGGCGAGGGCCCGAAGGTGGGGGCGCAAGGGGATCGTCCTCCGAGTGATGGCGGATGGTGCGCCTACATCCTCCTATCAGATTTGCCGTCCGGTTCCTCCGCAGGTGTCGTTCTCACGCATGTTTTTCCACGGTTCGCCGCCGGGCCGGTTCGTGTTCATCCCCGACATGCAGCGTGCACACGCAACCTGAAGGAGTCACATGTCACCACGGGCGCGCCGCGTCATCATCGGGATCACCGCGGCGCTGATCGTTTTTCTGGGCACCGCACAGCCGGCGTCCGCCCATGGCTTCTCGTCGACCGTGTACGTCGACGTCGACGCGGGCGACGACGGTCATATACGGACGAAGCTCAAGCTCGAATACGACCTCTTCGTCGTGTCCACCGCCGACTTCGAGGACGACGACGCCCTCTTCCGTACGGGAACAGCCGCGTTCGACGCCGGTGACACCGCCCGGCAGGCCGCGGCGCTCAACGCCCATACGAAGGCGGCCGTCGCGTACGTCACCCGGCGCTTCTCGGTCAGCTCGGGCGGCCGGGCCTGTACGCCGGCCCGGGTCGGCCCTTTCGCGATGAGCCGGCACGAGGGCGTTCCGTACACCGATCTGCTGCTCGACTGGACCTGCCCGGAGCGGAGCGACGCGCACGAGGTGCGGGGCGGGCTGTTCCCCGACTCCGAGAAGTACGTCACCGGTACGAAGACGATCGTCACGTACGACCTCGACGGCCGGTCGGGCAGCGCGGCGATCGACGCCGGGCATCCGTCCTTCTCCACCGGGCAGTCGTGGTACGAGCGGTTCTGGGAGTTCTTCCGCCTGGGCGCCGAGCACCTGCTGGGCGGCATCGACCACATCCTGTTCCTGCTGGCGCTCATCGCCGGGTCGCGGCGGCTGCGGGAGATCGTGCTCGCGGCGACCAGTTTCACCCTCGCCCACTCGGTGACGTTCCTGCTCGCCGCGCTCGGTCTGGTCGACGTGCCCGCGCGGGTCGTGGAGCCCGTCATCGCGCTGTCGATCGCGGTGGTCGCGGGGTGGTACCTGTGGCGGATCTGGCGGCAGGGCGGCCACGCGGCGGACCTGGAGACGGAGGGGCGCGGTCACTTCAGCCTGGACCGCGCGGGGTGGACCCGCCTGGGGGTGGTGTTCTGCTTCGGGCTGGTGCACGGGCTGGGGTTCGCGGGCGCGCTGGGGATCGACGAGGCGTGGTCGTGGACGCTGTTGTGGTCGCTGCTGGTGTTCAACGTCGGCATCGAGACCGTACAGCTGACGATCATCGCCCTCGTCTTCCCGCTGCTGACGCTGTTGCGGCACCGGGCACCGAGGGCGGGGCTGTGGGTGACCGGGGCGATTTCGGCGGGAGTGTCCGCGATGGGCCTGATCTGGTGCGTGGAGCGGTTGTTGGGGGTTTGAGCCCGGGACGCAGCGGGCGTACGGGGCGGACTGCCCGTACGAGCGGCGAAGTTCAGCCAATCCCACCATCGCATTCTCGGCCGGTTCACTCTGTGGAGAGACCTTAACAACGTCATTACATGCACCCCCCCGTGCACATAAAGGAACGAAGAACCGATGAAATTGAGCACCTCGACACAGGCCTCCGGGCTTGTGCGGCGCCGCGTGGCCACCGGGGTCACCGCGGCAGTCCTGGGCTTGACCGTCGCTCTCGGCAGTGGGATGGCGTCCCCTGCCGCCGCCGCCGAACCGGCCACGCTCTCCGGCATCATCCTCGGTGTGGGCGCGAACGAGACCCAGCGCACCGTGACGTGGTACTCCTCCGCCGACACCGCGCAGAAGCTCCAGGTCGCCCCGACCGCGGAGCTGGTCAACGGTGAGTTCCCCGCCGGCGCGGCCACCTTCGACGCCACCGGCGCGGCGAACATCGCCACCAGCGGTGGGTTCAACCGGCACGCCACGATCACCAGCCTGAAGGAGGACACGGCGTACACCTACCGTGTCGGCACCGAGGGCAACTGGTCCCCGGCGTACTCCTTCAAGACGCAGGACTTCGAAGGCGACTACGACTTCCTGTTCTTCGGCGACCCGCAGATCGGCTCGTCCGGCGACCTGGCGCAGGACCAGGCCGGCTGGCAGGACACCGTGGACGTCGCCACGTCGGCCAACCCGAACGCCGAACTCCTGGTGTCGGGCGGTGACCAGGTCGAGACCGCGAACAACGAGTCCCAGTGGAACTCCTTCCTGGCACCCGACAAGCTGCGCTCCTACCCGTGGGCGGCCACCATCGGCAACCACGACGTCGGCGGCAAGGCGTACGAGCAGCACTTCTCGACGCCGAACACGGACCGCTCGGCCCCGCTGTACTCCAACGGGAACCCGGCGTCCAACACGTCCGGCGGTGACTACTGGTACATCTACAAGGATGTGCTGTTCATCGACCTCAACAGCAACAGCTACGCCACCTCGCAGGGTGGCGGCGGTGACGCGGCGCACCTCGCGTACGTCACCGACATCATCAACAAGCACGGCTCCGAGGCGAAGTGGAAGGTGCTCACGTACCACCACTCCATCTACTCGCCGGCCGACCACGCCAAGGACAGCGACAACAAGGCGCGGCGTGTCGACTTCCCGACCACGTTCTCCAAGCTCGGCGTGGACCTGGTCCTCCAGGGCCACGACCACAGCTACTCCCGCAGCTACCTGATCAAGAACGGTGAGAAGGCGGACCCGGCCGAGAAGCCCGGTGCCGCCGACGTGTACCCGGGTCCGGGCGGTGTCCTGTACGTCACGGGCAACTCGTCCTCGGGCTCGAAGTACTACGACATCACGAAGCCGGACACCAGCGGGACGAGCGGGGCCGGCAACGGCGCCGACCCGCTGAACCCGGACAGCTACTGGTACAACTCGGTCCAGAACCAGGAGCACGTCCGCACCTACGTCAAGGTGCAGGTGCGCAACGACAAGCTCGTGGTCGAGAACGTCCGCAGCGGCACCTGCGCCGCCCCCAACTCGGCGGTCTCGCGCGGCTCGTGGTGCAACAACACCACGACCGACCAGCCCGTCGGCTCGCTGGTCGACAAGGTCAGCGTGCACCCGTACCACGGCGACAGCCAGTCGCTCGCGGTCAACGTGCCGAAGGTCGCTCCGGGTGAGTTCGGCTGGACGATCGACGGTTACAACGGCCTGGTGGACCTCGGCACCGCGCAGGAGCGGAACGGCGACCACTTCGAGGCGGCCGGCAAGATCAACCCGCTGCTCGTCTCGGACAGCCGCCGCTCGCTCGCTCCCTGGTCGGTCTCGGCCAGCGTGAGCGACTTCAAGGACGCCGACAAGACGTTCTCGGGTGCCAACCTCGGTTGGTCCCCGATGATCCTCGACGGCGGCGCCGGCGCCAAGGCCAGCGACCCGGTGGCTTCCGGGTACGACGACCACGGCAAGGGTCTGTCCATCGCGCGCGGCCTCGGTTCGGCCGAGCAGGGGCACCCGCGGGGTTCGGCGCGACTGGGCGCCGACCTCGACCTGAAGATCCCGGACAGCGTTCAGAAGGGTGGCTACCGCGCCACGCTGACGATCACCGCGCTGAGCAGCTGACATCGCGCTGACGACCAGCTGACTCCGCGTTGACCAGCTGACCAGCTGACCAGCTGACCAACTGACCGGCTGACCGGACCCGTTCGACCGGGCGGGGCAGGCGCCCTCCGGCGCCTGCCCCGCCTCCCGTTCCAGGAGAACCTCACGATGCACGCGCCCGTCCGTACCGCACGTACCACCCCCCGTATCCGCACCGCGGCCACCACTCTGCTCACCGCGCTAGTCATCGCTCTCGGCCTGCCCACCGGGTCCACCGGGTCGGCGTCGGCGGCCGACGGCGATGTCACCTGGACGGTCAGGACGGCCGCGAACAGCTACGGTGACGACCGGTCCAGCTTCAGCTACGCCGTCAACCCGGGCGGGCAGCTCAAGGACGCCATGGTCGTGGCCAACCACGGCAAGACCCCGCTCGACCTCGCCGTCTACACGGCCGACGGCTTCACGACGGACACCGGCCAACTCGACCTGCTGACACGGGACAAGAAGTCGGTGGGGGTGGGCGCCTGGATCCACGCGACCCGGGCGAACGTCACGATCAAGCCGGGCAAGTCGGCCCAACTCCCCTTCACGGCGAAGATCCCCGCCAACGCCCCGCCCGGCGATTACGTGGGCGGCATCCTCACGTCCCTCAAGCAGCCGGACGACGCCGAGGGCATCAGCGTGGACCGGCGCCTGGGAATCAAGGTCAAGCTGCGCGTGGGCGGCACGCTCAAACCACAACTCGCCGTCGAGGACGTCCACCTGGACCACTCGACCCCGGCGAACCCCTTCACCAAGGGCGACGCGACGGTCACCTACACGATCCACAACACAGGCAACGCGATCCTGTCGGCGCGCCAGTCGGTGACGATAGCGGGCCCCTTCAACTGGCTGAGAACAGAAGCGACCCACATCCCCGCACCCCCGGAACTCCTCCCAGGAGAAACCTGGAAGGTGAAGGTCCCGGTACACGAAGTGGCCTCGGCGATCCGCCTGAAGACAACGGTGACGCTCACCCCCGTCCTGACGGACGCCTCAGGCTCGAAGACCTCCCTGAAACCAACACAGGCCACGGCCCAAGCCTGGTCCGTCCCCTGGCCGCTCCTTCTCCTGGCCGCGGCCCTGATCGCCCTCGTGCTGACGACCCTCCACCTGACCCGCCGCCGCCGAGCCCACAGAAAACTCCGCGAGGACGCCCGCGTACAGGAAGCGGTGGAACAGGCCCTGCGCGACCAGCACACCCCAACACCCTGATTGCCGCTTCCGGTTTCCGAAGTCGGACGACGCGTGGTCCGTCGTGGAGTGACGAGGGAGTGATGAGGTCGGGTCAGGGCCACACCAGGCAATACGGCTGGTGGCCCGCCTCGTGGAGGCGGTGGCTGAAGTCCTGCCATTCGTGCAGGAGTTGGTAGACGTTGAACGCGTCCCTCGGGCCGCCGCGGTCCGGGACCGTGGACCAGATGAAAGCTGCCGCGCCCACGGATTCCTCGCCGATGTCGCGGAGCGGGTCCACGACCGTCATGGGGAGTTTCACCACCGCGTAGTCCGGGTGCAGGACGACCAGTTCGAGTGGGGGCACCTTGTTCAGGGGCATGCCTTGTATGCCCGTCAGGACCATCGCGGCTATCGTCTCCGGCTTGACCTTCGAGAACATGCCGCCCATGCCGAGTTCATCGCCGCCCAATTCCTCCGGACGCATGGAAATCGGGACACGGGCAGCCGTCGCCCCGTCGGGTGCGCCGAAATATTTGTAGGTCACCCCCACCCGGCCACCACTCCTGCTTTCCGGAATCTGCTCGCGCGCCTCGCGCTCACGTCGCCGGTGCTTACCACGCCGGGCAGGCTCCGGACCGAGATCATCGGTTCCCTCGCCCAGTCCGCCACCGCGATGCATATCTCCACCCGACCACTCGCAGCCCCGGCCGCGCAACCCGATCATCGTGACAGTGACCTCCCCCACGCGCGTGCGGTGAAACACCTGACCGCAAGAACGTCCGAGCCTCTGACACCATGGATTGCGTGAGCTTCCCCTATGACGCCCCAGTTTCGCAGACGCTTTTCGACCGTGCGGCCCTCGTGACGCCCGGCGGCGTGAACTCTCCCGTCCGGGCCTTCCGCGCCGTGGGCGGTACGCCCCGGTTCATGGTGTCCGGTAACGGTCCATACCTGATCGATGCGGACGGCCGTGAATATGTCGACCTCGTATGTTCTTGGGGGCCGATGATTCTCGGTCATTCACGCCCAGAGGTCATCGAAGCGGTCCAGGCCGCGGTCGCCCGCGGCACCTCCTTCGGTACGCCGGGGGAGGGCGAGGTCGCGCTCGCCGAGGAGATCGTGGCCCGCGTGGCGCCCGTCGAGCAGGTCCGGCTCGTGTCGTCGGGGACCGAGGCGACCATGTCCGCGATCCGCCTCGCCCGTGGTTTCACCGGGCGCGCGAAGATCGTGAAGTTCGCCGGCTGCTACCACGGGCACGTGGACGCCCTGCTGGCCGCCGCCGGGTCCGGGGTCGCCACCCTCGGGCTGCCCGACACCCCCGGCGTCACCGGCGCCCAGGCCGGCGACACGATCGTCCTGCCGTACAACGATCTCGACGCCGTGCGCCAGGCCTTCGCCGCGCACCCCGGGCAGATCGCCTGCGTGATCACCGAGGCCTCGCCCGGCAACATGGGCGTCGTCCCGCCCCGCCCGGGCTTCAACGCCGGGCTCAAGGAGATCTGCGCCGCCGACGGCGCCCTCTACGTCTCCGACGAGGTGATGACCGGCTTCCGTACCTCCAAGGCCGGCTGGTACGGCATCGACGGCGTCGCGCCCGACCTGATGACCTTCGGCAAGGTCATGGGCGGCGGGTTCCCGGCCGCCGCGTTCGGCGGGCGCGCCGACATCATGGGCCACCTCGCCCCCGTGGGCCCCGTCTACCAGGCGGGCACGCTCTCCGGGAACCCCGTCGCCACCGCCGCCGGGCTCGCGCAGCTGCGGCTGCTGGACGACGCGGCGTACGACACCGTCGACCGGGTCTCCGCCGAGATCCAGGGCCTGGTCGGCGAGGCGCTCACCAAGGAGGGCGTCGCCCACCGCGTGCAGAGCGCCAGCAACATGTTCTCCGTCTTCTTCACCGCCGACGAGGTCCACGACTACGACGGCGCCAAGCGCCAGCAGTCCTTCCGCTTCACCCCCTTCTTCCATTCCCTGCTCGCCGACGGCGTCTACCTGCCGCCGTCGTCCTTCGAGTCCTGGTTCGTGTCCACCGCCCACGACGACCGCGCGATCGAGCGGATCGCCGCCGCCCTGCCGGCCGCGGCCCGCGCCGCCGCCCAAGCCGTAGAAGCAACGGAGAGCACCGCATGAGCGACCCCAGCGAAATGACCGTCGTCCACCTCATGCGGCACGGCGAGGTCCACAACCCCGACGGCGTGCTCTACGGCCGCCGCGACGGGTTCCACCTCTCCGAGCTGGGCCGGCAGATGGCCGACCGGGTCGCCGAGCACCTCGCCGCCCGTGACATCACTCACGTCGTGGCGTCCCCGCTGGAGCGTGCCCAGGAGACCGCGGCCCCGATCGCCAAGAGCCACGGGCTGACCCTCGACACCGACGACCGGCTGATCGAGGCGAGGAACGTCTTCGAGGGCAAGACGTTCGGTGTCGGCGACGGCGCCCTGCGCAAGCCCGCCAACTGGAAGCACCTCACCAACCCCTTCCGGCCGTCCTGGGGCGAGCCGTACGTCGACCAGGTCGTACGGATGATGGGCGCGCTCACGGCGGCGCGCGACGCGGCCCGGGGCCACGAGGCGGTCTGCGTCAGCCACCAGCTGCCGATCTGGATCGTCCGGAGCTTCGTCGAACACCGCAGGCTGTGGCACGACCCGCGGCGCAGGCAGTGCACCCTCGCCTCCCTGACGAGCTTCACCTTCCAGGGCGACAAGATCGTCTCGGTCGGCTACTCCGAGCCGGCGCGCGATCTCGTACCGGCCCATCTCCTCGCCGGTGCCAAGCCGGTCAAGGGCGGGGCCAAGGCTTTTGGCGCGTAGGCGTCTCCTCCGCGTCTCCTCCGC
The DNA here is from genome assembly GCF_009865405.1 of Streptomyces sp. SID3212. Lineage (GTDB taxonomy): Bacteria > Actinomycetota > Actinomycetes > Streptomycetales > Streptomycetaceae > Streptomyces. The sequence continues at coordinate 10,077 of NZ_WWJY01000457.1, forward strand.
GTCCCTCCGCCTCTCCGCGCCCGCTGTCCCTGTGTCTGTTTTTGTTAAAAGATGACAAGTCCTGGAACCTCCGCGTTCGGTACGACATCTCATGTGTTGCCGCTTGTAAAACCTGCCTGAGCGGCTCACGGGACGTGCGAGCGCGGATGGGGACTGTATGCGCGACATCAGCCGAAGGGGACTGCTGGGAGCGGGAATCGGAGCCGCGGCGGCGATCGGGATCGCCGGCTGCGGGACCTCTTCCGACGGCCGGAGCGGTGCGCGTCCGACAGGCACGGGCACGGCGGACGGGAAGGGCGGGGGCCGGAGCGGGAAGGCCTCCGCCAAGCCTCTTGCCAAAGAGGCCCGGCTCATAGGTGACGGTTCCACTTCCGACACGGGAAAACAGCCGCACCAGCCCCCCGCCCCCGTCCCGCTGGAGCCCGGCCAGACCCCGCCGCAGTTCGTGGTCTTCTCCTGGGACGGGGCGGGCGAGGTCGGCAACGGCCTCTTCCCCCGCTTCCTCGACCTCGCCAAGGACCACGGCGCGGCCATGACCTTCTTCCTCTCCGGCGTCTATCTGCTGCCCGAGTCGAAGAAGACGCTCTACCGCCCGCCCAACAACGCCGTCGGCGCCTCCGACATCGGCTATCTCACCGACGACCACATCAAGGAAACGCTCAAGAACGTCCGCCGCGCCTGGCTCGAAGGACATGAGATAGGCACCCATTTCAACGGGCATTTCTGCGCCGGCCACGGCACGGTGGACAACTGGACCCCCGCCCAGTGGCACAGCGAGGTCGAACAGGCCGTGTCCTTCGTCACCGAGTGGCGTACGAACAGCGGCTGGACCGATCTCGATCCGCTGCCCTTCGACTACCGCAAGGAATTGACCGGCGGCCGTACGCCCTGTCTCCTCGGCCAGGAGCGGTTGCTGCCGACCGCCCGCAAACTGGGCTGGCGGTACGACGCCAGCTCCCCCGGCGGCACCCAGAAATGGCCGGATAAAAAGGGCGGGCTGTGGGATTTCCCGCTCCAGGCTGTCCCGTTCCCCGGACACAGTTTCGAAGTCCTGTCCATGGACTACAACATGCTCGCCAACCAGTCGGTGAATTCGACCAAGGGCATGCCGGAGAACTACCCACGTTGGCGTGAGCAGGCCAAGGGTGCGTACCTCAACGGGTTCAAGCGCGCGTACCGGTCGAATCGCGCCCCGTTCTTCATAGGCAACCACTTCGAACAGTGGAACGGCGGAATCTACATGGACGCCGTGGAGGAGGCGCTCAAGGAGATGGCCGGCAAGAAGGACGTACGGCTCGTCTCGTTCCGCCAGTTCACCGACTGGATCGACGCCCAGGACCCCGCCGTACTCGCCAAGCTGCGTTCGCTGGACGTCGGTCAGGCGCCGGACGGCGGGTGGAACGCTTTCTTTAAGGCCGCTTGACAACGGGCCTTACGGGCAGTGCGGTCACCGAGGGGGGTGCGCAAGATCCCCCGAAACGCCCATGCGAAACTTTTCACATGAACTTTGGCCGCGCTCCTCGAAGCAGCCCGAGCCGTCGACTCCGCGCTCTCCTGCCGGTCGCCGTCGCCGCGGGCGCGCTGACGCTCTCCGCGTGCGGGGGCGGCGGAAAGTCCGGAGGGGGCGGACAGACCGGTTTTGTGTCGAACACCGGCGGTATCTCCACCGTCGCCAAGGCCGACCGCCGCTCCGTCAACGACCTCTCGGGCGAGACCCTGGAGGGCAAGAAGCTCGACGTCGCGGACTACAAGGGCAAGATCGTCGTCCTCAACGTCTGGGGCTCGTGGTGCGGACCGTGCCTCGCCGAGGCGCCGCACTTCGCCAAGGTCTCCAAGGAGCTGGCGGGCCAGGGCGTGGCGTTCGTCGGGATAAACACCCGCGACCTGGAGAAGCGGCCCGCCGTCAAGTTCGAGCAGGACTTCGGCATCACCTACCCGAGCCTGTACGACCCGGCGGGCAAGCTCCTCGTGTACGGGTTCCCCAAGGGCAGCCTCAACCCCCAGGCCATCCCCTCCACGATCGTCCTCGACCGGAACGGGAAGATCGCGGCCCGCTCGCTCAAGGCCGTGGACGAGGAGCAGTTGCGCAAGCTGATCGACCCGCTGATTGCGGAGAAGTGATCCCGTGCAGTTTCTGGCCGCGGTGACGGACTCGAACGACACCATCGTCACGGGAGCGCTGCTGCTCGCGTTCCCGCTGGCGGCGCTGGGCGGTCTGGTCTCGTTCTTCTCCCCGTGCGTGCTGCCCCTGGTGCCCGGCTACCTGTCGTACGTGACCGGCATCAGCGGCACCGACCTCGCGGAGGCCAGACGCGGCAGGATGGTCGCCGGGTCGGCGCTCTTCGTCGCGGGGTTCAGCGCGGTCTTCGTCTCCGGCGGCGCCTTCTTCGGCTACTTCGGCTCGGAACTCCAGGCCCAGCGCGGCGTGCTCTCCAGGATCCTCGGCGTGCTGATGATCCTGATGGGCGTGTTCTTCCTGGGGCTGATGCCCTGGCTCACCCAGCGTGAGTTCCGCTTCCACCGGCGGCCGGTGGCCGGCCTCGCCGGGGCCCCGCTGCTGGGCGCGCTCTTCGGGATCGGCTGGACGCCCTGCATGGGCCCGATCCTCGGCTCGGTGCAGTTCCTCGCGTTCGACCAGGGGACCGCGGGCCGGGGAGCCATACTGACCGTCGCGTACTGCCTCGGCCTCGGCCTGCCGTTCGTCCTCGCCGCCGTGGCCTTCCGCAAGGCGCTGGGCGCGTTCGGGTGGATCAAGAAGCACTACACCTGGGTGACGCGGATCGGCGGCGGCATGATGATCGCGACCGGGCTGCTGCTGGTGACCGGCGCGTGGGACGGCATCGTGCAGGAGATGCAGGGTTGGTCCAACGGCTTCACGGTGGGGATCTAGTCCATGAGCACGACAGAGTCCGACAGCACAACAGAGTCGGAGACCGGCGGCACGACCGAATCGGAACGTTCCGCCGAGTCGCGCGACGCCCGGGACGTACGGGAACTCGGCGCCGCCGGCTCCCAGCTCTCCACGGCCCCCCGCGAGGAGTCCCTCCTCACCGGCCCCACCCTCGGCGTCATCGGCTGGGCACGCTGGTTCTGGCGCCAGCTCACCTCCATGCGCGTCGCGCTGATCCTGCTCTTCCTGCTCTCCCTCGGCGCCATCCCCGGCTCGCTGATCCCGCAGACCAACGTCGACGAGCTCAAGGTCCAGGACTTCAAGGCGAAGCACACCGTCGTCTCGCCGATCTACGACCAGCTCCAGCTCTTCCACGTCTACAGCTCGGTGTGGTTCTCCGCGATCTACATCCTGCTGTTCATCTCGCTCATCGGCTGCATCATCCCGCGCACCTGGCAGTTCGTCGGCCAGCTGCGCGCCCGCCCGCCGCGCGCGCCCAAGCGCCTCACCCGGCTGCCCGCGTACACGACCTGGCGCACCGCGGCCGAACCGGAAGCCGTACGGGAAGCCGCGCTGTCCATCCTCAAGAGGCGCCGCTTCCGGGTGTACGGGGAAGGCGACGCGGTCGCCGCGGAGAAGGGCTACCTCCGCGAGACCGGCAACCTGATCTTCCACATCGCGCTGATCGTGCTCCTGATCTCGTTCGCCACCGGCCAGCTCTTCAAGTCCGACGGCGGCAAGCTGGTCGTCGAGGGTGACGGCTTCTCCAACACCCTCACCCAGTACGACGACTTCCGGTCCGGCTCGCTGTTCAACACGGACGACCTGGCGCCGTTCAGCTTCACGCTGGACCAGTTCACCGGGACGTACGAGCGCAGCGGACCGCAGCTCGGCACCCCCCGCACCTTCGAGGCGGCGATCCGCTACACCGGCGGCCCGCGCGACAAGGAGCACAAGGCGGTCGTCAAGGTCAACGAACCGCTGAAGATCGACGGGTCCAAGGTCTTCCTGATCGGCCACGGATACGCCCCCGTCGTCACGGTCAGGGACCGGGCGAACAAGGTGGTCTTCAGCGGCGCGGTGCCGCTGCTGCCCATCGACGGCAACTTCACCTCCACCGGCGCCATCAAGGTCGTCAACGGCTACAAGGACAAGGCGGGGAAGAGGGACCAGCTCGGCTTCGCGGCGTTCTTCGTGCCGACCTACGCGGGGAAGGGCAACGGGCAGATGTTCTCCCGCTTCCCCGCGCTCGACCTGCCCGTCCTCAACCTGGGCGCGTACCACGGCAGTCTCGGGGTCGACTCGGGGCTGGCGCAGAACGTGTACCAGCTGAACACCTCCAAGATGAAGCCCTTCAAGGACGCCAAGGGGGACATCCTCAAGAAGTCCCTGCTCCCGGGCGAGAAGCTCGACCTCCCGGACGGGGCCGGGTCGATCACCTTCGAGAAGGACATCAAGGAGTGGGCCAGCTTCCAGATCACGCATCAGCCCGGTGACGGCTGGGCGCTGACCGGCGCGATCGCCGCGATCGCGGGACTCGCGGGCTCCCTCTTCATCCAGCGGCGCCGGGTCTGGGTCCGGGCCGTGCGGGGCGCCGACGGCGTCACCGTCGTCGAGATGGCCGGTCTCGGCCGCAGCGAGTCCGCCAGACTCCCGGAGGAACTGGCCGACCTGGCCGGCACCCTCCACGCGGAAGCGCCCACCCACACGGAAGCGCCCACCCACGCCGGCGCGCCCACCCACGCAGAAGAGCCTGATCCCGCCGAAGAGACGGTCGACAAGACCGCCCGGGCGTCCGTCGAAGTCGAAGGGGTTGAGAAGTGAGTCTCGCCGCCGCAGCAACCAACGAGAGCCTGGCGCACACCAGCAATGTGCTGATCTATTCGTCCATGGCCGTCTACATGCTGGCGTTCTTCGCGCACATCGCCGAGTGGCTGTTCGGCAGCAGGAGCAAGGTCGCCAGGACCGCCTCGGCCCTGACCGGTGACGCGGGCGCCTCCGCCGCCCCGGCCGTGAAGGTCAAGGCCGCGCAGGGCGGCAGCACCGCCGTCCTGGACCGCCCCCAGGTGATCACGCGCTCGGCCTCCGGCTCCCGCGACCTGCCCGACGGCCCCGGCGCGGCCGGCGACGACGTCCAGGGCGACCTGTACGGCCGGATCGCCGTGTCGCTCACCGTCCTCGCCTTCGTGGTCGAGGCGGCCGGCGTGGTCGCCCGCGCCCTCTCCGTACAGCGCGCCCCCTGGGGCAACATGTACGAGTTCAACATCACCTTCTCGACCGTCGCGGTCGCGGTGTACCTCACGCTGCTCGTGCTCAAGAAGAACATCCGCTGGCTCGGACTGCCGCTGGTCACCACGGTCCTCCTGGACCTCGGCCTCGCCGTCACCGTGCTCTACACGGCCAGCGACCAGTTGGTCCCCGCGCTCCACTCGTACTGGCTGTGGATCCACGTCTCCACCGCGATCTTCTGCGGCGCGGTGTTCTACGTCGGCGCGGTCGCCACGCTGCTCTACCTCTTCCGTGAGCGGTACGAGTCCAAGCTCGCGGCGGGCGGCAAGCCCGGCGCCTTCGCCACCTCCGTCATGGAGCGGCTGCCCGCCTCGGGGAGCCTCGACAAGTTCGCGTACCGCGTCAACGCGGCCGTCTTCCCGCTCTGGACGTTCACGATCATCGCGGGCGCGATCTGGGCGGGCGAGGCCTGGGGCCGCTACTGGAACTGGGACCCCAAGGAGACCTGGTCCTTCATCACCTGGGTCGCGTACGCCTGCTACCTGCACGCCCGCGCCACCGCCGGCTGGAAGGGCCGCAAGGCCGCCTACCTGGCGCTGATCGCCTTCGGCTGCTGGCTGTTCAACTACTACGGCGTCAACATCTTCGTCACCGGCAAGCACTCCTACGCCGGGGTCTGACCGACCCGTTCACCGCCCGACGCCCCGCAGGGACCACCGGTCCTGCGGGGCGTCGCGCTGTGGCCGTACGGCACGGTCCGTACGGGCGTCAGTCGACCGCGATCGCGTCCAGCTGCGCCCGCAGATACGTGTGCGAGTCCACCCCGGCGACGGCCGTCCCCGGATCGCACTCGTAGAAGTACACCAGCGACATCAGCTCCTCCGACGGCACGTCGGACGGCGGCGGCAGCACCCGGTGGCGGCCCGAGCACCAGCGGCCGTCCGTCCAGCGGGCCATCAGGTCCCCGATGTTGACGGTGAAGGCGTCCGGATCGTACGGGGCGTCCCGCCACCCCTCCTCGTCCGTGAAGACCTGGAGCCCGCCCCGGCCCGCCTCCCGGTCGAGGACGGTGACCGTACCGAAGTCGGTGTGCGGACCGATCCGGAACTGCCCCGGCTCCGCCTCCCCGACGACGTCCGTGCCCGGGTACCAGTTGACGTTGAAGCCCCAGGTCGGGTGCGCGGTGTGCGCGGTGAAGAAGTCCTCGTCCCGGCCGAGGGCGACCGCGAGCAGCCCCAGCAACTCGTCGGACAGCTCCCGCATCCGCGTGAGGTACGTCTCCACCAGCTCCCTGAGCCCCGGGGCCTCGGCCGGCCACCGGTTGGGCAGGAACCACTCCGCGTCCACGGCCGGGTCGCCCGTCGGCTCGTACGAGGCGAAGGAGTACGACTCCTTGAGGTCCGGCGGGGTGGGTGTGCCCTCCGCGCCGCCGTTGGCCTCCGCCCCGGAGCGGAGCCAGCCGCGCCCGCCGACCCGGGCCGCGTAAGGCTCCTTCACGGCGGCGGGCAGCAGGAAGAACTCCCGGGCCGCCGCCCGGATCCGGGCCCGCAGCGCCGGGTCCACCCCGTGACCCGTGACCAGCAGGAAACCGGCCCGCCTCAGGGCCTCGTCCACGGTCGCGGCGAGAGCGGCACGCGCGGCGGGGTCACCGGAGCGCCACGGCCCCAGATCGACGGTCGGTACGACGGCGGTGGCGGTGGAAGGGCCGGGGGCGGGGGAGGGCGAAGGGGAAGGGGAAGCGTTCGGATCAGTCATGGCCGATGTCCTCGTTCCAGAGGTCGGGACGGTCGGTGACGAAGGCCCGCATCAGCGCGACGCACTCCGGATCGTCCAGCAGGACGATCTCCACCCCGTGCTTGGCCAGCCAGTCGTGCCCACCGTGGAAGGTCCGCGCCTCGCCGATCACCACCCGGGAGATCCCGAACTGCCGGACCAGCCCGGAGCAGTACCAGCACGGCGAGAGCGTGGTCACCATCGTCGTACCCCGGTACGAGCGCTGCCGCCCCGCCGCGCGGAAGGCGGCCGTCTCCGCGTGCAGGGACGGATCACCGTCCTGGACGCGGCGGTTGTGCCCCCGGCCCAGCGCTGCCCCGTCCGCGCCGTAGAGCGCGGCGCCGATCGGGATGCCGCCCTC
>NZ_WWJY01000458.1 GCF_009865405.1 Streptomyces sp. SID3212
CGACCCCCGGCGCCCCGACCCCCGGCTCCCCGGCGGCCGGCGCCCCGACCCCAGGCGCCCCGACAGCCGGAGGCAGGACCACCGCCGCCCCGACAGCCGGAAGCAGGACGACCGGCACAACGACAGCCAACTCCCCCCTCACCGGCGCCGCCCCCGGCATCCTCCGCATCGGCAACGCCTCCGGCTTCTACGGCGACCGCTTCGACGCCCTGCGCGAGATGCTCACCGGCGGCCCCCTCGACGTCCTGACCGGCGACTATCTCGCCGAGCTGACCATGCTCATCCTCGGCAGGGACCGGCAGCGCGACCCCGCCGCCGGATACGCCAAGACGTTCCTGCGGCAGCTGGAGGAAGGGCTCGGGCTCGCCCACGAGCGCGGCGTGAAGATCGTCGCCAACGCGGGCGGACTCAACCCCGCCGGCCTCGCGGCGGCCGTCCGCGCGCTCGCCGAGCGGGTCGGCGTCCCGGTCCGCGTCGCCCACGTCGAGGGCGACGACCTGCTGGCGAGGGGGAGTTGGGGCGACGGCGTCCTGACGGCCAACGCCTACCTCGGCGGCGCCGGGATCGCCACGTGCCTGCGCGCGGGCGCCGACATCGTGGTCACCGGCCGCGTCACGGACGCCGCGCTGGTGACCGGACCGGCCGCCGCCCACTTCGGCTGGGCACCCGACGATTTCGACGCGCTGGCCGGCGCGGTGGTCGCCGGGCACGTACTGGAGTGCGGGACCCAGGCCACCGGCGGCAACTACGCCCTCTTCACCGACCACGACCCCCGCCGCCTGCGCCACCCCGGCTTCCCGCTCGCCGAGATCCGCGCCGACGGGACCGCCGTCATCACCAAGCACCCCGGTACGGACGGGGTCGTGGACCTCGGCACCGTCACCGCCCAACTGCTGTACGAGACGGGCGGGGCGCGGTACGCGGGCCCCGACGTGACCGCCCGCCTCGACACCGTACGGCTGACCCCCGACGGACCCGACCGGGTCAGGATCTCCGGCGTACGCGGCGAGCCGCCGCCCCCCACGCTCAAGGTCGGCCTCAACCGGGTCGGCGGCTGGCGCAACGAGGTCGTCTTCGTCCTCACCGGACTCGACATCGAGGCCAAGGCGGACCTCGTCCGCGACCAGGTGACCGACGCACTCGCCACCACCGGAGGCAACACGCCCCCGGCCGAGGTGCGTTGGGAACTGGCCAGGACCGACCACACCAACGCCCCCACCGAGGAGACGGCCAGCGCGCTGCTCCGGCTCGTCGTGCGCGACCCCGATCCGGACGCGGTGGGGCGGGCCGTCACCGGCGCCGTGGTCGAGCTGGCGCTCGGCAGCTACCCCGGCTTCCACGTCACGGCCCCGCCCGGAAAGGGCGCCCCCTACGGGGTGTTCGAGTCCACCTACGTCGACGCGGCGGAGGTCGGCCACCTCGCGGTGCTGCCGGACGGCGAGCGCGTGCCCGTACCAAGGCCCGTACACACCAAAGAACTTGAGCCGGTCCCAGAACCGGACGCCGACCTGCCCGAACCGCTCCCCACCGGCCTCGCCACCCTTCCCGCGCCCCTCGGCCTCATCGCGGGCGCCCGCAGCGGCGACAAGGGCGGCGACGCCAACGTCGGCGTCTGGGCGCGGAGCGAGGGCGCGTGGCGGTGGCTGGCGCACGAGCTGACCGTCGACCTCTTCCGCCATCTCGTCCCCGAGAGCGCGGAGTTGACGGTCGTACGGCACGTCCTGCCGCACCTGCGCGCGCTCAACTTCACCGTGGAGGGCCTGCTCGGCGAAGGTGTCGCCGCCCAGGCCCGGTTCGACCCCCAGGCCAAGGCACTCGGCGAGTGGCTGCGCGCCCGGTACGCCCACCTCCCGGAGGTCCTCCTGTGACCGTGCTCCCCACCGCGCTCGACCCGGCCTCCGCCGACTACGCCGCGCACCGCGAGGCGATGCTCGCCAAGCTCGCCGAACTGGACGCCGAACACACCAAGGCGCTCGCCGGAGGCGGTGAGAAGTACGTGGCCCGGCACCGGGCGCGGGGCAAACTGCTCGCCCGGGAGCGGATCGAGCTGCTGCTCGACCCGGACACCCCGTTCCTCGAACTGTCCCCGCTCGCCGCCTGGGGCAGCGACTACCCGGTGGGCGCGTCGATGGTCACCGGCATCGGTGTGGTCCAGGGCGTCGAGTGTGTGATCACCGCCAACGACCCTACCGTACGCGGGGGTTCGAGCAATCCCTGGACGCTGCGGAAGGCGCTGCGCGCCAACGAGATCGCGTACACCAACCGCCTGCCGCTCATCAGCCTGGTCGAGTCGGGCGGCGCCGATCTCCCCTCCCAGAAGGAGATCTTCATCCCCGGCGGCGCGCTCTTCCGCGACCTGACCCGGCTGTCCGCCGCCGGAATCCCCACCGTCGCCGTGGTGTTCGGCAACTCCACGGCCGGCGGGGCGTACGTCCCCGGCATGTCCGACCACACCGTCATGATCGAGGAGCGCTCGAAGGTTTTCCTCGGCGGCCCGCCGCTGGTGAAGATGGCGACGGGCGAGGAGAGCGACGACGAGTCGCTCGGCGGCGCGGAGATGCACGCCCGTACGTCGGGGCTCGCCGACCACTTCGCCGTGGACGAGCAGGACGCGGTCCGGCAGGCGCGCCGGATCGTCGCCCGCCTCAACTGGCGCAAGGCACAACCCGATCCGGGTCCCGCCGCCCCGCCGAAGTACGACGAGGACGAGCTGCTGGGCATCGTGCCGGGCGACCTCAAGATTCCCTTCGATCCGCGCGAGGTGATCGCCCGGGTGGTCGACGGCTCGGACTTCGACGAGTTCAAGCCGCTGTACGGACCGAGCCTGGTGACCGGGTGGGCCGCCCTGCACGGCTATCCGGTGGGCGTCCTGGCCAACGCGCAGGGCGTGTTGTTCTCGGCGGAGTCGCAGAAGGCCGCGCAGTTCGTCCAGCTCGCCAACCAGCGCGATATTCCCCTGGTGTTCCTGCACAACACCACCGGCTACATGGTCGGCAAGGAGTACGAGCAGGGCGGGATCATCAAGCACGGCGCGATGATGATCAACGCGGTGTCGAACTCCACCGTCCCGCACCTGTCGGTCCTGATGGGCGCCTCGTACGGCGCCGGGCACTACGGCATGTGCGGGCGCGCGTACGACCCCCGCTTCCTCTTCGCGTGGCCGAGCGCCAAATCGGCCGTGATGGGCCCGCAGCAGCTCGCCGGGGTGCTCTCGATCGTCGCGCGCGCCTCGGCGGCGGCGAAGGGGCAGCCGTACGACGACGAAGGGGACGCGGCGCTGCGCGCGCTGGTCGAGCGGCAGATCGAGTCGGAGTCCCTGCCCCTGTTCCTGTCCGGACGGCTGTACGACGACGGGGTCATCGACCCGCGCGACACCCGCACGGTTCTCGGCCTGTGCCTGTCCGCCCTCCACACCGCGCCGGTCGCGGGAGTGCGGGGCGGCTTCGGCGTCTTCCGGATGTGAGGCGAACGATGACGAAGAGTGTGCGGACGCGGACGGCCAGGACCGTGCTGATCACCAGCGTCCTGGTCGCGAACCGGGGCGAGATCGCCTGCCGGGTCTTCCGTACGTGCCGGAAACTCGGCATCGCGACGGTCGCGGTCTTCTCCGACCCGGACGCGGACGCCCTGCACGTGCGGGAGGCGGACACGGCCGTACGGCTGCCGGGGGCGGCGCCCGCCGACACCTATCTGCGGGGTGACCTGATCGTGAAGGCGGCGCTCGCGGCGGGCGCCGACGCGGTGCATCCCGGCTACGGATTCCTGTCCGAGAACGCCGAGTTCGCGCAGGCGGTCCTCGACGCGGGCCTGGTGTGGATCGGGCCGCCGCCGGCCGCGATCGAGGCGATGGCGTCGAAGACGCGCGCGAAGGAATTGATGGGCGCGGCGGGTGTGCCGCTGCTGGCGCCGGTGGATCCGGGCGCGGCCACGGAGGCGGACCTCCCGCTGCTGCTCAAGGCGGCGGCCGGGGGTGGCGGCAGGGGCATGCGGGTGGTCCGTGAACTGGCCGCCCTGAAAGACGAGTTGGCGGCTGCTTCGGCGGAGGCCGTGTCCGCGTTCGGCGACGGCGAGGTCTTCGCGGAGCCGTACGTGGAACGCGGCCGGCACGTGGAGGTGCAGATCCTCGCCGACGCGCACGGGACGGTGTGGGCGCTGGGCACCCGGGACTGCTCGCTGCAACGCAGGCACCAGAAGGTCGTCGAGGAGAGCCCGGCGCCGGGACTGCCGGCCGAACTGCTCACCGGCCTGGCGGACGCGGCGGTGGCGGCGGCGCGCACGGTGGCGTACCGGGGGGCGGGGACGGTCGAGTTCCTGGTCTCGCCGCGGGGCTGCCCGTACTTCCTGGAGATGAACACCCGCCTCCAGGTCGAACACCCCGTCACCGAGGAGGTGTTCGGCCTCGACCTGGTGGCGCTGCAACTGTCCGTGGCGGAGGGCGCCCCCCTCCCGCCCGCGCCGCCGGAGCCGTACGGCCACGCGGTGGAGGCACGGCTGTACGCGGAGGACCCGGCCCGGGACTGGGCCCCGCAGACGGGGGTCCTGCACGAACTGTCGGTGGAGGCGGAGGGGCAAGGGGAAGCGGAGGGGGTACGGCCCCGGCACGGCGCGGCCCAGGACGCCGTACGCCTCCGCACCGACACCGGCTACGGCCCCGGCGACCGCGTCGGCCCGCACTACGACGCGCTGCTCGCCAAGGTCGTCGTCTGGGCCCCCACCCGCGCCGAGGCCCTGCGCCGTCTCGCGCACGCGCTGCTGCGCGCCCGGATCCACGGCCCCGGGACCAATCGGGAGTTGCTCGTACGGTCGTTGACCCATCCCGACGTCCTCGGCGGGCACCCCGACACCGGGTTCTACGACCGCCACCTCGACGCGCTCACCGCACCCGCCGCAGGGGAGGGCGAACGGCACGCGGCCGTCGCCGCCGCGCTCGCCGACTCGGCCGCCCGGCGCGGCGCCACCACCGTGCCCGCCCGCCTCGGCGGATGGCGCAACCTCGCCTCGCAGCCGCACCGCAAGACCTACGGCGACCACGAGATCAGCTACCGGGTCACCCGGGACGGGGTCCGCGTGGAGGACGACGCGGTCCGGGTCGTCAGCGTCTCCGAGCGGCTCGTACGCCTCGAAGTCGACGGTGTTGTACGGGACTTCCACGTCTCGGCGTACAGCGACCACGTGTACGTCGACACCGCCCACGGGTCGTACCGCCTCCTCGCCCACCCCCGCTTCACCGACCCGAGCGCCACCACCGCCCCCGGCTCGCTGCTCGCCCCCATGCCCGGCACGGTCGTACGCATCGCCGACGGGCTGGCCGAGGGAGACCGCGTAACCGCCGGGCAGCCCCTCGTCTGGCTGGAGGCCATGAAGATGGAACACCGCGTCACGGCCCCCGCCTCCGGCACCCTCACCGCGCTCCACGCCACCCCCGGCCGCCAGGTCGAAGTGGGCGCCCTGCTCGCCGTCGTCGCCACCGACCCCGCCCCGGAGGACCAGCCGTCATGAGCCGCAGCACGAGCAGCGCCGTCACCGACCCGAGCACCGGCGGCACCTTCGTCGAGTCCGAGGAACACACCGCCCTCCGCGCCGCCGTCTCCGCCCTCGGCCGCCGCCACGGAAGGGACTTCGACCGCGAGACCCTCTGGCGCGAGGCCGGCAAACTCGGCTACCTCGGCGTGAACCTCCCCGAGGAGTACGGCGGCGGAGGCGGCGGAGTCGTCGAACTCTCGCTTGTCCTCGAAGAGTTGGGCACGGCAGGCTGCCCGCTCCTCATGCTCGTCGTCTCGCCCGCCATCTGCGGCACGGTGATCGCCCGCTTCGGCACCGACGCGCAGAAGCGGCAGTGGCTCCCCGGCCTCGCCGACGGCTCCCTCACCATGGCCTTCGGCATCACGGAACCCGACGCCGGATCCAACTCCCACCGCATCACCACCGCCGCCCGCAAGGACGAAGGCGGCGGCTGGATCCTCAACGGACGCAAGGTCTTCGTCTCCGGCGTCGACATCGCCGACGCCACCCTCGTCGTCAGCCGCACCGAGGACGCCAGGACCGGCCGCCTCAAGCCCTGCCTGTTCATCGTCCCGCGCGACGCCGACGGGTTCACCCGTTCCCCCATCGACATGGAACTCCACGCCGCCGAGAAGCAGTTCGAACTGGTCCTGGACGACGTACGGCTGCCCGCCGACGCCCTGGTCGGTGACGAGGACGCCGGACTCCTCCAGCTCTTCGCCGGCCTCAACCCCGAGCGCGTCATGACCGCGGCCTTCGCCCTCGGCATGGGCCGCTACGCCCTCGCCCGCGCCGTCGAGTACGCCAGGACCCGCCAGGTGTGGAAGGAACCCATCGGCGCCCACCAGGCCATCGCCCACCCCCTCGCCCAGGCCCACATAGAACTGGAACTCGCCCGCCTGATGACGCGCAAGGCCGCCCACCTCTACGACTCGGGCGACGACGTGGCGGCGGGCGAGGCCGCCAACATGGCCAAGTACGCCGCCGCCGAGGCCTGTGTGAAGGCCGTGGACCAGGCCGTGCACACCCTCGGCGGGAACGGCCTCACCCGGGAGTACGGCCTCGCCTCGCTGGTCACCGCCGCGCGCGTGGCCCGGATCGCGCCCGTCAGCCGCGAGATGATCCTGAACTACATATCCCATCAGTCCCTGGGTCTCCCCAAGTCCTACTAGGACACGCGATTCTGGGCGTTCATGTCGCGAACCGCGCGTTCGTGTCCCGCGCGCCGGAGCGCCGAAGCGTCCAAGCGTCGAAGGGGTCGTCATGATCTTCCACAGCGAGTACGCGGATGTCCCGGCCGTCGATCTGCCCATCCACGAGGCCGTCCTCGGCCGCGCCGCCGAGTTCGGCGACACCGTGGCCCTGGTCGACGGCACGAACGGTACGAACATGACGTACGGCCAGCTCGACACATACCACCGCGCCCTCGCCGCGGCCTTCACCGACGCGGGCGTGCGCAAGGGTGACGTCCTCGCCCTGCACAGCCCCAACACCGTGGTGTATCCGGCGGTGTTCTACGCCGCCAGCCGCGCCGGGGCGACCGTCACCACCGCCCATCCCCTCGCCACCGCCGAGGAGTTGGCCACACAGCTCCGCGACTCGGCGGCCCGCTGGATCGTCACGGTCGGGCCGCTCCTCGAAGTGGCCCGCCGCTCGGCGGAGTTGGTCGGCGGCATCGAGGAGATCTTCGTCTGCGACCGGGCCGTCGGACACCGCTCGGTCCGCGACCTGTCGCGCTCGACGGCCCCCCAGGTGACCGTCCCCGTCGACCCCGGCGAGGACATCGCCGTCCTCCCGTACTCCTCCGGCACCACCGGCGTCCCCAAGGGCGTGATGCTCACGCACCGCTCGATCGCCACGAACCTCGCGCAGATGGAACCCGTCGTCCCCATGGGCCCCGGCGACCGCATCCTCGCGATTCTGCCGTTCTTCCACATCTACGGCCTCACCGCCCTGATGAACGCGCCCCTGCGCCACGGCGCGACCGTCGTCGTCCTGCCCCGCTTCGACCTCGACCAGTTCCTCGCCGCGATCCAGACGTACCGCATCACCGGCCTGTACGTCGCCCCGCCCATCGTCCTCGCCCTCGCCAAGCACCCGGCCGTGTCCCGGTACGACCTCAGCTCGCTCCGTTACGTCCTGTGCGCGGCGGCCCCGCTCGACTCCCGCCTGGCGGCGGCCTGTTCGGCCCGGCTGAACCTCCCGCCCGTACGGCAGGCGTACGGCATGACGGAGCTGTCGCCCGGCACGCACATCGTGCCGCTGGACGCCACCGACCCGCCGCCCGGCGCCGTCGGCAAGCTCCTCCCCGGCACCGAGATGCGCGTCGTGCGCCTCGACGACCCGGACGCGGACGTGGCGGCCGGTGGCGAGGGCGAGATCCTCATCCGGGGCCCGCAGGTCATGAAGGGGTACCTCGGCCGCCCCGGCGACACCGCCGCGATGATCGACCCCGACGGATGGGTGCACACCGGGGACGTCGGCCGGGTCGACGCCGACGGCTGGCTGTTCGTCGTGGACCGCGTCAAGGAACTCATCAAGTACAAGGGCTTCCAGGTCGCCCCCGCCGAACTCGAGGCACTGCTCCTCACCCACGACGCGATCGCGGACGCGGCGGTGATCGGTGTGTACGACGCGGACGGCAACGAGGTCCCGAAGGCCTACATTGTCCGTCGACCCGGTGCGGAGACGCTCGGCGCCGACGCCGTCATGACGTTCGTCGCCGAACGCGTCGCCCCGTACAAGAAGATCCGCCGGGTCGAGTTCATCGGAGGCGTGCCCCGCGCCGCCTCCGGCAAGATCCTCAGACGCCAGCTGAGGGACCGCGAGAGGGAGATCACCACGTGACGGACGACCTGGTCACCACCGCCCACGACCGGGGCATCACCACCCTCACCCTGGATTCGCCCGCGAACCGCAACGCCCTGTCGGCGCGGCTCGTCGACGCGCTCCGGGCCGCGCTCGCCGACTGCGCCGGCGACCCCGCCGTACGGGCCGTGCTGCTCGCCCACACCGGCACCACCTTCAGCGCGGGCGCCGACCTCAAGGAACCGGCCGGCCCGTACGCCTTCGTCTCCCTGATGCGGCAGATCGTGGAGCTGCCCAAACCCGTCGTCGCGCGGGTCACCGGGCATGTCAGGGCGGGCGGCCTCGGGCTGCTCGGCGCCTGCGACCTGGCCTTCGCGGACCGTACGGCGGCGGACTTCGCGTTCACCGAGGTACGGATCGGGGTCGCGCCCGCCGTGATCTCGCTGCCGCTCCTGCCCCGGCTCACGCCCCGGGCGGCGGCCCGTTACTACCTCACCGGCGAACGCTTCGACGCGGCGGCGGCGGTCGCGGCGGGGATCCTCACCGAGGCGGCCGACGACGTGGACGCGGCGCTCGCGCCCGTACTCGACGGGCTGCGCAGGGCGTCCCCGCAGGGGCTCGCGGAATCGAAGAAGCTCCTGACGGCGGACGTGCTGCGGGCGTTCGACGACCACGCCGAGGACCTGGTCCAGCGTTCCGCCTCGCTGTTCGTGTCGGCGGAGGCCCGCGAGGGCATCGCCGCGTTCCTGGAACGGCGGGACGCGGCATGGGTGCGGTAGCCGCCCCGAAACAGGACCGCAGCCGGGCCACCCGGCTGCGGCTCCTGGAGGCGGCCGTGTCCTGCCTGGCCGAACACGGCTGGGCGGGCTCCACGGTCTCCGTCGTCGCCGAGCGCGCCGGGGTCTCCCGGGGCGCCGCGCAACACCACTTCCCGACCCGTGAGGACCTGTTCACGGCGGCGGTCGAGTACGTGGCGGAGGAGCGTTCCACCGCCCTGCGCGCCCTCGTCCCGGCCGGCCGGGCCCACCGCGCGCAGGCGGTCGAGGGGATCGTGGCGCTCTACACGGGCCCGCTGTTCCGCGCCGCCCTCCACCTCTGGGTCGCGGCCTCCGACGAGGAACAACTCCGCCCCCGCGTCACCGAGCTGGAAGCCAGGGTCGGCCGCGAGGCCCACCGCAGCGCGGTCGCGCTCCTGGGCGCGGACGAGTCGGTACCGGGCGTACGCGAAACGGTCCAGGGCCTCCTGGACATGGCCCGAGGCCTGGGCCTGGCCACCCTCCTGACGGACGACACCCCGCGCCGCACGCGGGTGGTGGCGCAGTGGTCGCACATCCTGGACGGGGTGCTGGGTGGCCCGGGAGGCGGGCCGGGGGCCGCGCCCACGGCCTGACCGAAAGCCTGACCGAAAGCCGGACCGAAGGCCGGACCGAAGGCCGGACCTGAGGCCGGACCTGAGGCCGGACCTGGGGCCGGACCTGCGGTCAGCCCCTGGGTGGGCCCGCAGGCCGGACCTGCGGTCAGCCCCCCGGGATGGGCCCGATTCGCCCCGGCGGCCAGGGCCGGTTCGGCCCAGGGCGGCCCGAAGCGGCCCTGCGCGGTCCCGTGCCCGGACTCCAAGGTGGGCCTGCGGCCTGCGGCCTGCCGCCCGCCGCCCGTCGGCCCACGAGGGCCGCGTGACCGGGGGGCTGCCCCCGCTCACGCGGCCCGTCCGCTCCGGTGGCCGTCGAGGATCAGAGGCCGCCGAAGCCCTCGATCTCCTCGACCGTCCGCGTCCCCGGACCCACATAGCGGGCCGACGGCCGCACCAGGCGGCCCGTGCGCTTCTGTTCCAGGATGTGCGCCGACCAGCCCGCCGTACGCGCACACGTGAACATCGACGTGAACATGTGGGCCGGCACCTCCGCGAAGTCCAGGACGATCGCCGCCCAGAACTCCACGTTCGTCGCCAGCACCCGGTCCGGCCTGCGCGCGTGCAGTTCCTCCAGCGCCGCCTTCTCCAGCGCCTCCGCCACCTCGTAGCGCGGCGCGTCCAGTTCGCGTGCCGTACGGCGCAGGACGCGGGCCCTCGGGTCCTCCGCCCGGTAGACGCGGTGGCCGAAGCCCATCAGCCGGTCGCCCTTGTCCAGCGCCTGCTTCACGTACGCCGACGCGTCGCCCGTACGCTCGATCTCCTCGATCATGCCGAGCACCCGCGACGGGGCGCCACCGTGCAGCGGCCCCGACATCGCGCCCACCGCGCCCGACAGCGCCGCGGCGACGTCCGCGCCGGTCGAGGCGATCACCCGGGCGGTGAACGTCGAGGCGTTCATGCCGTGCTCCGCCGCCGACGTCCAGTACGCGTCGACCGCCTTCACGTGCTTCGGGTCGGGCTCCCCGCGCCAGCGGATCATGAAGCGCTCCACGACGCTCCCCGCCTTGTCGATCTCCCGCTGCGGCACCATCGGCACGCCCTGACCGCGCGCCGACTGGGCCACGTACGACAGGGCCATCACGGCGGCCCGCGCCAGGTCGTCACGGGCCGTGGCCTCGTCGATGTCGAGGAGCGGCCTGAGCCCCCAGACCGGCGCGAGCATCGCCAGCGCGGACTGCACGTCCACCCGGATGTCACCGGAGTGGACCGGGATCGGGAAGGGCTCGGCGGCCGGCAGCCCGGGGTCGAAGGCCCCGTCGACCAGGAGCCCCCAGACGTTGCCGAAGGACACCTGCCCCACCAGGTCCTCGATGTCGACGCCCCGGTAGCGGAGCGACCCGCCCTCCTTGTCCGGTTCGGCGATCTCCGTCTCGAAAGCGACGACTCCTTCGAGTCCGGGTACGAAGTCGGACATCAGGCGGCTCCTCATGATGTGTGCGACGGGTGGTACCGGTCCGGTCACCCCGGTGATGCCCCGAACGGCGAATGGTCACCCACCGGCGGGAAAGCGGGAACGGCTGCTTCCGGTGTGGGAAGGCGACAGTGCCCCGCCCCTGGATTTTGGCGGGTTCCTCCGATGCGGGGAAGCGTGATATCCGGCACAGTGCCCGATTTCATCCCGGGAGGATTGGTGGCACTCCGTGCCGGGAAGACTCGCCCCTGCGGCAAGATGAGGCACGTGTCTGACTCCCTGCCTTCAGAGTTGCCTTCCGACGTGCCTTCGGACCGGTCGTCCGAGGCCCCGGACCCGGCCGTCATGCGTGAGCGGTACCGGAACATGCCGCTGCTGGGGACGGACCTCGCCCCCGCGCCCATGGACCAGTTCACCCGCTGGTTCACGGACGCGGCGACCGCCGGTGTGCACGAGCCGAACGCCATGATCGTGTCCACGGCCACCCGGGACGGCCGCCCGTCCTCCCGCACCGTGCTCCTCAAGGCGTACGACCACCGGGGCTTCGTCTTCTACACGAACTACACGTCCCGCAAGGGCCGGGAGATCGGGGCGAACCCGTACGTCTCGCTGCTCTTCCCCTGGCACCCGATGGCCCGCCAGGTCATCGTGACCGGCCGGGCGGACCGGGTCGGCCGCGACGAGACGGCCGCGTACTTCCGCACCCGCCCCCACGGCTCGCAGCTGGGCGCGTGGGCGAGCGACCAGTCCAGCCCGATCGGGACGCGGGAGGAGCTGCTGGCCCGGTACGAGGACCTGGCGGCGCGCTATCCGGAGGGCGAGCAGGTGCCGGTGCCGCCGGGGTGGGGCGGATTCCGGGTCGTCCCCGAGACGGTCGAGTTCTGGCAGGGGCACGAGAACCGGCTGCACGACCGGCTGCGGTACGTGGGCGAGGGGAAGGACTGGCGGGTGGAGCGGCTCTGCCCGTAAGAGCGGCTCTGCCCGTAAGGCCGTGAGGCATCGGAACGCCCCCCGCACGCGTCCGCCGCACGCGTCCGCCACACAACGCAGACGACCCGCAAGCCGTGGTCCCTCCGGGGAGGGAGCCGGCCGGACACACCGGCGGCTTGCGGGTCGGGTGACTGCTTGGGATTTCGGCCGACGACCGGCCGAGCACTTCAAGAGTGCGACTGGCAGGCCGTTAGCCCGCAGCCACCTCACTTGTCCGGACTGAAATCATGTTCCGGATCACCTCCTTTCGGTGTGACTGCAACGTTAGGCGCCCCTCCGGGCATGCTCAAGTGAATTTCGACGCCCACCGAGATTTGTTGGACGAGGCGATTTCGGGGAACGATGTGTGGGCTGAGTCACGTTCAAGTTGAATGATCGGACGTGCGACAGCACCGGCGGAGACGTCCTGCCAGGGGGTGCCAGGATGAGTGCTTCTCGAAGTGGGACCACCAGCGTGCCCGGGCCGGACGAGCCGGGCTCCGCGCCCGGCTCGGGCCCCGGAGCCGGACCGGAACCGGAATCGGAACCGGTGCGCGACGGGCCCGGCTCCGACCTGCTCGCGGCCCTGCTCGACGGCATGGACGCCGCGCTCTGCGCCTTCGACGCGGGCGGTGTGATCACTCACTGGAACCGCGAGGCGGAACGGGTCCTCGGCTGGTCGGCCGCGGAGGCCGTCGGCCGGCACGGCTTCGCGGGCTGGGCGGTGCGGACGGCCGACGCCGACGAGGTGCAGGGCAGGCTGATGGCCGCGATGGACGCGCCGGGCCGCCAGATCCACGAGTTCGCGCTGCTGCGCAAGGACGGCGGCCGGGTGCTCGTACGGACCCAGTCGGCCGGGGTGCGCGCCGCCGACGGCCGGCCCGCCGGGGTCTACTGCGCGTTCAGCGAGGTCCACGCGCAGATCGATCTGGAGCGGTCCATAGCGCTCAGCGAGGCCCTCTTCGACGAGGCGTCCTGGGGGGTGGTCCTCCTCGACGTCGACCTGCGGCCGACCGTCGTCAACGCGCACGCGGCGCGGGCGCTCGGTTCCGGGCGTACGTCCGTGCTCGGCCGGCCCCTCGGCGAGCTGATCACCCAGGGCGTCGAGGAGGTCGAGGGCGCGCTCCACCACGTCCTGGCCGAGGGCGCGCCCCGCGACCTGGTGGAGCTGTGGGTCACGGTCCGTACGGCCGAGGGCGGCCGGCGGCGGCGCTGCTGGCGCAGCGGGTTCCTGCGGCTGGCGTCCCCGCTGGCGGAGGAGCCGGTGCCGCTGGGGGTGAGCTGGATGTTCCAGGACATCACGGAGACGAAGCTGGCTGCGCAGGACGCGGACCGGCTGCGGTTCCGCTCCAGCCAGCTGCACCGGGCGGCGCGGGCGGCGTCGGAGTGCGAGGACCCCGGGGAGGCGGCGACGGTCCATCTGGACTTCGCGCTGGCGGGCTTCGCGGACCACGCGCTGCTCGACCTGGTGGTCGAGGGGGACCGCCCGGCGGCGTTCGTCACGTCGTCGTCGGACGCTCCGGTACGGCTGGTACGGGCAGCGGCGACGCCGTCCGGCGGGGGAGCGGGGCCGGGCATGCCGCTGGTCACGGGCGGGATACCGGTGCGGTACGGGAACGGGCACCCGGCGCTCCAGGCGATGGACCGGATCGGTTCGGTCCGGGCGAGCGCGCCGGGCGGGGCGGCGGCCCCGCCGACGTGGGCGCTGTCCCGGCAGTGGCCGGCGGACACGGTGCACGCGCTGTGCACGGTGCTGCGGAGCCGGGGGAGGTCGCTGGGCGTGGTGACGTTCCTGCGGGGCGCGAGCCGCCCGGCGTTCGAACGCCCCGACGCGGTGTACGCGGAGGACGTGACGCTCCGCGTGGCGGCCTCGCTGGATCTCGTACGAGAGCTACGCGAGTAGCGCGGCACGAGAGCTACGCGAGTAGCGCGCGGACCGAAGACCGCCGGACGGGCCGACAGGGCCCGTCCGGCGGTCGGGGACGGTGTGCCGGGAGGGACGTGGGCCGGTCAGCCCGAGCCCGTGGTCCTTTCGTCCACGCCCCGGGCCCGCGGCACCGCCGCCGCCGGGGGCAGCAGCCGTACGGGCTCCGTCTCCGCGTCGTTGTGCCGCAGGGCCCAGTTCTCCAGCGCGATGCGGCACGCGTGGTCGAGGTGGCGCAGGCCCATCAGGTCCAGCTCGATGGGGCGGTCCTTCGGGAGGTCCTCCAACTCCTCCATTATCCGCGGCAGTCGCAGGAACGTGGCGTTGCCGGTGACCGACACCACCAGCCGGCCGCCGGTCAGCTCCCGTACGTCGACGTGCAGGTGGGAGATCTCCCACGCCGTCTTCACCACCGCGAGGAGCAGCCCGAGGACCACTCCCTCGAAGAGGTTGGTGACGAGGATCGCCACCGCCGTGATCGCGAGGATCACGGCTTCGCCCCGGTGCTCGCGCCACAGCGGCACCAGGTCCTTCACCGGGACGAGCTTGAAGCCGGCGTACACCAGGACACCCGCCAGCGAGGCGAGCGGGATGACACCGATGGCGGCCGGGAGCAGCGCCGCGAACAGCAGCAGCCACAGGCCGTGCAGGATGCGGGAGAGCGAAGTCCGCGCCCCTGCCTGGACGTTGGCGGCGCTGCGGACGATGACGGCCGTCATGGGAAGCGCGCCGAGCGCCCCGCAGACCGTGTTCCCCACGCCCTGCGCCATCAGTTCCTTGTTGTAGTTCGTACGCGGCCCGTCGTGCATCCGGTCGACGGCGGCGGCGCTGAACAGGCTCTCGGCGGAGGCGATCAGGGTGAACGCGAGCAGGGTGCCGATCCCCGCGACCCCGGCGAGCACGCCGAAGTCGTCGAGGCCCGGCGGCTGGACGGAGGCCAGCAGGCCCTGTACCTCCACCTTGGCGAGGGGCAGGTCGAACACGATCGTCACCCCGGTGGCCAGCGCGACGGCCGCCAGGGGCCCCGGGACCGCCCGCACGCGGTCCGGGAAGCGGGGCCAGAGCACCAGGACGGCGACCGTCCCGGCGCCGACGAGGAACGCGGTGAGCGTCGTACCGTCGGTGACGATGTCCCAGGCCAGCCCGGGCAGCCCGGCGAGTTTGCCGAGGCCGCCGGACGGCTGGGCGGTGTCCGCCATGGCGTACACCTGTCCGAGGATGAGCACGAGGCCGATGCCCGCGAGCATCCCCTGGACGACGGCGACGGAGATGGCCCGGAACCAGCGGCCGAACCCGAGGGCGCCCAGGGCCAGTTGGAGCAGACCGGAGACGAGCACGATGGCACCGAGCGCGCCGGTGCCGAACTCCTTGACGGCTTCGTACACGAGCACGGTCAGACCGGCGGCCGGGCCGCTGACCTGGAGTGAGCTCCCTGGCAGGCAGCCGACGACGAGCCCGCCGACGATACCGGTGACCAGGCCCAGTTCGGCCGGGACCCCGGAGGCGACGGCGACGCCGACACACAGGGGGAGAGCGACGAGGAAGACGACGAGGGACGCGAGAATGTCGCGCCTCAGGACCCGGGGGTCCTTCAACAGCGTGAGCATGACGAGGGTTCCTAGCTGTGCGGTCCGAGAGCGGACGAGTGGTGGGGGAGGCGCCGTGCGGGTGATGTCGCCGTCACAGCGGTTTGAACTCCCCGCCCAGGTCGGGCCGGTGGGCGCTGATCGCGCCGGTGTCCACTTCGTAGTACCAGGCGTGCAGGGCGAGCGTGCCCTCGGTGATCCGC
This sequence comes from Streptomyces sp. SID3212, assembly GCF_009865405.1. Lineage (GTDB taxonomy): Bacteria > Actinomycetota > Actinomycetes > Streptomycetales > Streptomycetaceae > Streptomyces. Next base: position 15,815 of record NZ_WWJY01000458.1, read on the forward strand.
TCCCGCACGGAGGGATAGCCGCGGAGGGTGTCGAGCTGGGCCGCCGCGTGGTGGCGGACGGCGTGGGCCAGGCCTTGGCCGGCCGGCAGTGAGGGCACTCCGTGGTCGAGCCAGCCTCTGACGGCGGGCAGGGCGGAGAGGTCGTCGCCGCGCACGAGGGCGCCGACCGCCCCGCAGTGGGAGTGCCCGCAGACGACGATGTCGCGGATGTCGAGCACACGCAGCGCGTACTCGATGGTCGCGGTCTCGCCGCTGGGGCGCCGTTCGTCGTAGCGGGGGACGATGTTGCCCGCCGTACGGAGCTCGAAGAGCTCGCCGGGACGGGCGCCGGTGATCAGGGACGGGATCACGCGCGAGTCCGAGCAGGTGATGAACAGTGCCTGCGGGGTCTGCCCCGCGGCGAGTTCTCGGAATTCCTCGGGACGCTCCGCCACCTGGACGGAGAACGTACGGGCGTGGTCGATGAGTGACTTCATGATGGCCTGCCTCCTGCAACCCTCGGTCTGGCCGGGGCGCGGTGTGGTCGGGTCAGTGGGGGGTGTCGAAAAGGTGGAGCGGGTGGACGTCCTGGGCGGCCTGTGGCCGCTGCTCCCGCCGGGTCGCGGCGGGGAGGAGGCCGGTGGAGCGGCCGCCGTGGGGTCGTCCGGGAAGCCGGGTCAGGCCGAAACGGTCCGGCGTCTGACGGCGGGCACGCGGTCGGGTCGGGATCTCACAGCTCGCCCTTTCCGTGGTGCCGCCGTCCGCCTGGGATTTCCTCGGCGCGGATCGGTCTTCCTGGTTCTTCTTTCGGGTTTCGTACGGCAAACGGCGCGATGGTGTGCGCCGTCGGGCCGACAGCTCTGATGATGCGACACCGGAGCTTCCTCTACTTTGCCCGAACATTACCTTCGCGTGAAAGATCAAAATTTCGCCAAGCGGCGCGCGGGTGACGCAAAGTAGTGTTTTCACGTAAAACGAACGGCCGGGGTCCCCGGGAGTGATTCCCAGGGACCCCGGCCGTGTCTTCCCGTACCACCGGTGTCGGTCAGTGGCGGTAGAAGATGCGGTCGCGGTACTCGGTCATCACCCGTACGTTCCACTCGGGCCCGCCGTCCACATTGCCCGATCGCAGCAGCGGGGGCTCGGTGCCGCGCTCGACGAGTTCGCCGGCCGCCGCCGCCATCATCGCCTGCATGAGGGCGCTGGTGACGACCGTCGAGGCCGGCGCGAAGGGCGCCTCGATGCCGTCGGCGGTCAGTTCCGCGTCCCCGACGGCGATCCCGTTGTCGAGGACGATGTCGCAGTGGTCCTTGAGGAAGCCGCCGAGGGAGTTGCGGGACTCGGTCCTGCTCGCGTACGCCACCGACGTGACCCCGATGACGGTCAGCCCGAGCGCACGCGCGTGCGACGCCATCTCGACGGGCAGGATGTTCCGCCCGGAGAGGGAGATGACCACCAGCACGTCCCCCGCGGTCGCCGGGCTCGCGTCGAGCACGGTCGTCGCCAGGCCCTCCACCCGCTCCAGCGCCGAGCCGAGCGTGGCGGGCATGACGTCGACGCCCACCACCCCCGGGACGGCCAGCAGGTTCATCAGGGCGAAGCCGCCCGCGCGGTAGACGACGTCCTGCGCGGCGAGCGAGGAGTGCCCGGCACCGAAGGCGAACAGCCGGCCCCCGGCCGCGACGGTGTCGGCGATCGCCCGCCCGGCCGCGGCGATGTTCGCGGACTCCGTGTCCCGTACGCGCTGGAGCAGGCCGATCGCGGCGTCGAAGAACTGATCGGCCAGCTTGCTCTCGCTCATGGGGGAGCCCTTCCAGGGGTGGGGCGGGAGGTGGGGAATGCCGGTGCCGCGGATCACGTTGAGGTCTGGACCATTGCTCTGTCAATACGCTTCCCGTGCGCTTCGCGCCCGTCCCCTGCCGGTCTCCCGTGCGTCTCCCGTCCGCTTTCGCGGTCCGCCGCCGCATCGGCGCCTCCGGCACGGCACGGTTGTCAGCGGTATGCGTCAGAATTGGGTCAGGGCCAGCGCACGATTATCGAGGGGCACGTATGTCCGGACTGATCGACACCACGGAGATGTATCTCCGCACCATCCTTGAGCTCGAAGAGGAAGGTGTGGTCCCGATGCGCGCCCGGATCGCCGAGCGGCTGGACCAGAGCGGGCCCACGGTGAGCCAGACCGTGGCCCGCATGGAGCGCGACGGCCTGGTCCAGGTGGCGGGCGACCGGCATCTCGAACTGACGGAGGAAGGGCGCAGGCTGGCGGTCCGCGTCATGCGCAAGCACCGGCTCGCGGAGTGTCTCCTGGTCGACGTGATCGGCCTGGAGTGGGAGCAGGTGCACGCGGAGGCGTGCCGCTGGGAGCACGTGATGAGCGAGGCGGTGGAGCGGCGCGTCCTGGAGCTGCTGCGCCACCCGACGGAGTCGCCGTACGGCAATCCGATCCCGGGTCTGGAGGAGCTGGGCGAGAAGGCGGAGGCCGACCCGTTCCTCGACGCGGGCATGGTGAGCCTGGCGGAGCTGGATCCGGGCGCGGAGGGCAAGACGGTGGTGGTGCGGCGGATCGGCGAGCCGATCCAGACCGACGCCCAGCTGATGTACACGCTGCGGCGGGCCGGGGTGCAGCCCGGGTCCGTGGTGAGCGTGACGGAGTCCCCCGGCGGGGTGCTGGTCGGGAGCAGCGGCGAGGCGGCGGAGCTGGACGCGGAGGTGGCGTCGCACGTGTTCGTGGCGAAGCGCTGAGCCTTCGGCGCGGCGTGGTGTCTGTCCCTCCTGAGCGCCCGGGGCGCGTGCGGGGCTGCCCTCCGGGGCATATGTCAGGCAGACATCGGGGAGGGAGCGGTGATGGGCCGATACGGACACGGGCACGGCGCGTCGCCTGTCGGTGACGCCCTGTGCGCCGCGTGCGCGGTGCGCGGGCCGCACCCCCTTCCCTGCCCTCCCCTTCCCTTCTCCCCTCCGTACGGAGAGGGCTCCGGCGCCTCATGGCACCGGAGCCCTTCCTCCCCCGCGCCGACCCGGAGCCCCGAGCTCCCAGGGTCGGCGCCTTCGGACCCTCATCCCCGAGTGGTCCGCCTCCCGGAGAACATCTCCCCTCGGGTGCGACCGGCAATCCCCGAGCGGGGTCACTCGAACGAGCGGTGTTGTAGACCAGAACGGCGTTTTCGAATGGGAGTTCGATAGTCTGGCGGGGTCGGACTCGACCACTCAGGACCGAAGGGGGTGCCAGGACGCATGGTTCAGCGCATCGATGTGACCGGAGCCGAGGGGGTACGCCTCGCCGCCTGGGAGTTCGGGGAGCCGCCCAAGCGGGGCGGGGAGGCCGCTCCCGAGCGGGAGTCCGGCGTGTTACTGCTCCACGGGCTGATGGGCCGCGCCTCGCACTGGGCCTCGACGGCCCGGTGGCTCGCCGAACGGCACCGCGCGGTGGCCCTCGACCAGCGGGGCCACGGCCGCAGCGAGAAGCCGGCGGAGGGCCCCTTCACCCGCGAGGCGTACGTCGCCGACGCGGAGGCCGCGGTCGAACAGCTCGGGCTCGCGCCGGTCACCCTGATCGGCCACTCGATGGGCGCGCTGACGGCGTGGCAGCTCGCGGCGAAGCGGCCCGACCTGGTGCGGGCGCTGATCATCTGCGACATGCGGGCGTCGGCGCTGGGCGCGGCGTCGCAGCGGGAGTGGGAGAACTGGTTCAAGACGTGGCCGGTGCCTTTCGCGACGCTCGCGGACGTCAGGAAGTGGTTCGGCGAGGACGACCCGTGGGTCGAGCGGGCGAGCCCGGCGCGGGGGGAGTTCTACGCGGAGGTGATGGCGGAACGGGCCGACGGCTGGGCCCCGGTGTTCTCGCGCCGCCAGATGCTGACGTCACGGGAGACGTGGGTGCACGACGCGCACTGGGAGGAACTGGCGCAGGTCCGCTGCCCGACGCTGGTGGTACGGGGGCAGGACGGGGAGCTGGGGCGGGCGGAGGCGCAGGAGATGGTGCGGGTGCTGCCGCGGGGGGCCTACGCGGAGGTCGCTGACGCGGGCCACCTGGTCCACTACGACCGCCCGGACGCGTGGCGCGCGGCGATCGAGCCTTTCCTGGACGAGGTGATCGCGCCGTAGCGCCCTTGGCCTGGCGGCCGGCTTTTGTCCTCAATCGCCGGACCGGCTTGGTTTGTGGCGTCTGCCCGGTGGGCGGGCGCGGCTTACTGATTGTCCTCAATCGCCGGACGGGCTTG
>NZ_WWJY01000459.1 GCF_009865405.1 Streptomyces sp. SID3212
GCCGCGACCGTGGCCTCCGTCGGGCCGTACTCGGCGGCCAGCCGCATGCCGTCCGACGGGATGCGGGACGCGACCCGGGCCGCCTGGGCCGCCGGGTAGGCGTCGCCCGCGCAGATCGCCAGCGCGGCCAGGTTGCTCAGCTCGGTGTCCGTCAACTGGCCTTCCAGGAGGGTGAGATGGCCGGGGGTCAGGCCTATGAAGGAGTACGGGGCGCCCTTCAGGAGCTCCGTGCCGAAGTCCTCCGGGGCGTATGTCGGCGGGAGCAGGCGCACGCTCTGGCCGGTCATCAGCGGTGCGTACAGCGCGGGCAGGCCCAGGTCGAAGCCGACCGAGGTGAACCAGGGCGCGCCGCCCGTCCCGGCGGACGCGTACTCCTCGACCGCCCAGTGCAGGTAGTGGGCGAGCGAGCGGTGGCTGATCTCGACGCCCTTCGGTTCGCCGGTGGACCCGGAGGTGTGCAGGACGTAGGCGAGCCGGTCCGGGTCGTGGGTGAGGCGGAGGGGGGTGGCGGGGGCTTCGTCGGTGATCCCGTCGATAACTCCGTCGGCGATCCCGTCCGTGATCCCGTCGGTGACCAGCACAGGGACCGCGCCCAGGCGGTCCGCCTGGGCCGCGGATGCCACCCCCAGCGTGAAGCCGAGGCGCGCGATGCGCGCGTCGGGGGTGCACGGGTCCACCGGCACCTGCGCCGCGCCCGTCTTCCACACCGCCAGCAGCGCCGCCACCAGGTCGGGCCCCCGGTCCAGGAGGACCGCGACCCGCGTCTCGGGTCCCGCGCCGAGCGCGCGCAGGGCGTGGGCCAGGCGGTTGGCGCGGGCGTCGAGTTCCCCGTACGTGAGTGAACCGGTCCCGTACGTCAGGGCGTCGGCCCCGGGCGTCAGCGCGGCGCGTGCCTCGAAGGCCGTGAGGACGTCGGCCGGGGTGTCGGAGTGCGGCAGGGCGGGCGCCTCCAGGGCGCGCCGCTCGTACGCGTCGGGGAAGGCCCCGCGCGCGTCGCCGCCGGCCCCGGTGCGGGCCATGTCGGCGAGGACGGCGGTGTAGAGGGCGGCGAGGCGCTTGGCGCTGCCCCGGGACAGGGTCCTGGTGCGCGAGGCGATCGACAGGTGCCCCGGCACGGGCGTGCCGACGACGAGCCGGAACTCGTTCGGGCTGTCGTCCCGGCTGGCCATGATGTCGACCAGGTCGGTGTCCACCTGGTGGAAGTCCAGGTAGTGGAAGAGCACGTCGATGAGGTGGCTCTCGCCGCCCGGCCTGCGCATCGCGGGCATCGGGAAGCGGCGGTGCGGCCACAGCTCCACCTCGCGGGCAAAGACCTGCCGGGCCAGTTCGCCCCAGGTCGCCGCGCCCATCTCGTACGGGAAGGGCACGGAGTTGAGGTACATCCCGGAGACCCGCTCGGCGCCGGCTTCCTCGGGCCGCGCGTCGGCGACCATGCCGCCGCGGAAGCGCCTGGCGCGGGTGAGGAGCGAGAGGACCTTGCTGTGCGCCGCGTGCAGCACGCTCTTGTACGGGACTTCGGCGGCGGACGCCAGGGCGCGCAGGCCCGCCTCCGCGTCGCCGAGGGGGACGTCGACGCGGTAGCGCTCGTCGGGTCCTTCGTCGTCCTCCCAGCCGGCGGGGACGTCGAACCGTTCGTACCCCTCCACGATCCGCTCCCAGTGGGCGCGGTCCGCCGGGTCGCCGAGCGCGCGCAGCTCACCGGCGACGAAGTCGGCGTACCGGACGGCGGGCAGGGGCGGCGCGGGCTCGGGTTCGCCCCCGGTGCGCAGGGCGCGGTAGGCGCGGAGCATCTCCATCAGCTGGGAGTGGTAGCTCCAGCCCTCGATGACGGGGTGGCACTCGGTGATGGAGAGCCACCAGCTCTCGTCGTCCAGGAGGTGGACGGCCATCCGCATCAGCGGCGCGGTGGTGAGGTCGAAGAGCTGCTCGCGGTCGCGGTCGGCGAACTCCGCGAGGGCGTCCTCGCGTTGGCCGGCGGGCAGGTGGCGCAGGTCGTCGTACACGCAGGGCATCGAGGCGGTGGCGTGGACGAGTTGGAGCGGCTGGGAGTAGCCGTCGAGGGAGAAGGAGGTACGCATCACCTCGTGGCGTTCGGTGATCAGGTCGGCGGCCTTCTGGAACGCCTCGCGGTCGAAGGGCAGTTCGTCGCGGATCCGGAAGGAGGTGATGTTGTGGTAGCGGCGCTCGGGGCTGTCCCCGTACATCTCCACGAGCATGCCGGCCTGGGTGAGCGACACCGGGTAGGCGTCGGTGACATCGCGGGGCAGGACGGCCCGGTCCGCCTCGCCGATCAGGGCGAACCGGGATGTGACGGCCGGGGTTTCGGCGTCGCGTGGTTCGCCGAGGTGGGCGCGGAGCCGCGCGACCGTACGGTGTTCGAAGATGTCGCGGACGGTGGTCTCCCAGCCCGCCTCGCGCAGGGCGCCGACGAGCGAGACGGCCCGGATCGAATCGCCGCCCAGGTCGAAGAAGTTGTCCTGGACGCCGACGGTGTCCAGGCCGAGGACGGTCGCCCAGACCTCGGCGACGGCCCGCTCGGTGGCGTCGCGCGCCTCGACGTGCTCACCCACTGCCGTCGCCGCGCGGCCCGGCGCGGGCAGGGCGCGGCGGTCCAGCTTGCCGTTCGCCGTGAGCGGCAGGGCGGGGAGGGTCATGTACGCGGTGGGCACCATGTAGGGCGGCAGGGTGTCGCCGATGTGGGCGCGCAGCGCGGCGGGGGTGAGGGCCGCCGGGTCGGCGCCCTCGGCGGCGACGAGGTAGGCGACGAGGTGCTGGTCGCCGGGGCTGTCCTCGCGGACGAGCGCGACGGCGTCGGCGACGGCGGGGTGGGCGCTGAGGGCGGACTCGATCTCGCCGGGTTCGATGCGGTAGCCGCGCAGTTTGACCTGGTGGTCGGCGCGGGCGATGAAGTCGAGGTTGCCGTCGGGCAGGACGCGCGCGAGGTCGCCGGTGCGGTAGAGGCGGGCCCCGGGCGGTCCGTACGGGTCGGGCAGGAAGCGCTCTGCGGTGAGGTCGGGGCGGCCCGCGTAGCCCCGGGCGAGGCCGATGCCGCCGATCCAGACCTCGCCGGGGATGCCGACGGGCAGGGGGCGCAGCAGGTCGTCCAGGACGTACATGGTGGTGTTGGGGAGGGCGCGGCCGATGGGGACCAGTTCGGTGGTGATCTCCCCGTCGGCGAAGTACGCGGAGTTCCCGACGGTGATCTCGGTGGGTCCGTACTCGGCGGCGAGGCGGGTGCCGTGGGGCCCGGCGGCCTCGGTCCAGCGTGCGGCGAGGGTGGCGGTGAAGGAGTCGCCTGCGGCGATGACGAGCCCGGCCAGGTGGGCGATCTCCCCCGCCGTCAACTGCTGTTCCAGCAGGTTGAGATGGCCGGGGGTGAGCTTGATGAAGGAGTACGGGGCGCCCTCGGTGAGCAGGGCGCCGAGGTCGGCCGTGTCGAAGTCCTGCGGCAGCAGGTCGACGCGCTGCCCGGTCATCAGGGGCGCGTACAGGTCGGGTACGCCCAGGTCGAAGGCGACCGAGGAGAAGAGGGGGGCGCCGCCGGTGCCCGCGCTCGCGTACGCCCGGACCGTCCAGTTGAGGTAGTTGGCGAGGCCCCGGTGGGTGACGAGGACGCCCTTGGGCCGGCCCGTGGACCCGGACGTGTGGATGACGTAGGCGAGTTGGTCGAGGTCGTACGTACGGGGAAGCTCGGCGCGGGCGGCCCCGATGACGGCGCGCTCGCGCGGGTCGTCGAGGAGGAGGGTCGTGGTGCCTTCGAACCGGTCGGCGTAGCGGGCCTGGGTGATGACGACACGGGTGCCGGTGGTGCCGAGCATGTGCCGTACGCGCGGCAGCGGGTATTCCGGGTCGATGGGTACGTACGCGGCCCCGGCCCGCCAGATGCCCAGCAGGCAGGCGACCAGTTGCGGCGAGCGGTCGAGGAGGACACCGACGGTGGTGTCGGGACCCGCGCCCAACTCGATGAGTCGACGGGCCAGTTGCTCGGCCTGGTGGTCGAGCCGCCCGTACGTGAGGGTGGTGGAGCCGTGCCGGGCGGCGATGGCGAACGGGGTGGCGGCGGCCTGCTCGGTGATCGTCTCGAAGACGGGGCGGAGGGTGTGGGGGTCGACCGGGGTGTCCGTGCCGACCGGGGTCGCCGGTCCGTCCAGGAGTAGGGCGCGCTCGTCCGGACCGATGATCTCCAGGTCGGAGAGGGGCGCCTCGGGCGCGGCGGCGACGGCGGCCAGGAGTCGCGTGTAGTGGCCGGTGACACGGGCGGCGGTGGCGGCGTCGAAGAGCGCGGTGGCGTACTCCAGGCTGCCGTGCAGGGTGCCGTCGTCCTGTTCGGAGAGGTGCATCGTCAGGTCGAACCGGGCGATGCGCCCGCTCGCGGCGACCGGGGTCGCGGTGATCCCGGGCAGGTCGGGGCCCTGGGCGCCGTCGCCGGGTGCCAGGTCGAACATCACCTGGAAGAGCGGGGTGGTGGACAGGTCGCGTCCGGGTTCCAGCTCGTCGGCGATCCGGTCGAAGGGCGTGTCCTGGAGGTCGAAGGCGTCCAGGACGGTCGTCCGGTTGGCGCCGAGGACGGTGGAGAAGGCGGGGTCGCCGTCCCAACGGGCACGCAGGACCAGGCTGTTGTAGGCGTACCCGGCCATCCGGGCCAGCTCGGGACGGGTCCGGCCGGAGACCGCCGTACCGACCGCGACGTCCTGCTTGCCGGTGTAGCGGCCCAGGAGCGTCTGGAACGCGGTGAGCAGCACCATGAAGAGGGTGGCCCCGCTGTCCTGGGCGAGGGTCCGCAGCGCGGTGGTGACGTCGGCGGGGACGTCGAAGCCTTGGGCGGCGCCGTCCCAGGCGCGCACGGCGGGCCGGGGGCGGTCGGTGGGCAGGGCGAGCGGTTCGAGGCCGGCGAGCTGCTCGCGCCACCGCTCCAGGCTCAGGTCGGCGGCGGGGCCGGTCTGCCTGCCGAGGGACCAGGCGGCGTAATCCGCGTACTGGACGGGCAGTTCGGGCAGTTGCTCGCCCCGGTGGAGCGCCGCCAGGTCCGCCAGGAGGATGGGGCGGGTCAGCGCGTCGCACGCGATGTGGTGCATGACGACGACCAGGACGTGGTCGTCGGGCGCCAGGCGCAGCACCCCGACCCGCAGCGGGTGGGCGGTGGCCAGGTCGAAGGTCTCCGTGGCGCGGGCCTGGGTGAAGGCGGTGGCCTCGGCGTCGCGTCCCGCCGCGTCGAGCCCGGGCAGGTCGGTGACGGTGAAGTCGACCGGGCCCGGCGGGTCCACGATCTGGCGGGGTTCGGCGCCGGCGAGGACGTACCGGGTGCGCAGGATCTCGTGATGGGCCGCGAGGCCGTCGAAGGCGCCGCGCAGGGTCCCGGTGTCGAGCGGTCCGCGCAGCCGGTACGCCATCGGCAGCAGGTACTCGGGGCTGTCCGGGTCGAGCTGGTGCAGGAACCACAACTGGCGCTGTCCGGCGGACAGTTCGAGGGGCGCCGTGCGGTCGGCCCGGGGGATGACGGGACGTGCGGGCGCGCTGCCCGTACGCCCGGCGCGGCCGGCCAGCCGCCGGTTCAGCAGCTGGGCGCGGAGTTCCTGCTGGGTGGGTGCGGTCGGTGCGGTCGGTGCGGTCGGTGCGGTCACGGCTGGTACTCCCGGTGGGCGACGGCCAGTTCGGCCTCGGTGAGCGACTCGATCTCGGCGGTTACGGCCTCTTCCACGGCGGCGGCGAGCGCGGTGACGGTGGGCCGTTCGAACACGGTCCGCAGCGGTATCTCGACGTCGAACTCCTCCTGGATCCGGGCGATGACCCGCGCCGCCCGCACCGAGTTGCCGCCGATGCGGAAGAACCCCTGCCGGGCGCCGATCCGGTGGTCCCCCACGTGGTCGGGACCGTGCAGGGCCTCCGCCCAGATGTCGGCGACCAGCTCCTCGACCGGCCCCTGCGGCGGGGTGTACGGCTCGTCGGCGAGCGCGGCCGTGAGGTCGGGGACGGGCAGGGCGGCCGTGTCGACCTTGTTGTGCCGGGTGAGCGGGATCCGGGCGATGGGCATCAGGAGCGCGGGCACCATGTAGTCGGGCAGCCGCCGCGCGCAGTGGTCGAGCAGGTCGCTGTCGCTCGGTACGGGTCGGTCCTCGGCGGGCACCCAGTAACCGACCAGGCCCGCCTCGTCGCCCTCGCCGTGCACCACGACCACCGCGTGGGCGACGGACGGGTGTTCGGCGAGGACACCCTGCACCTCGCCGGTCTCCACCCGCCGGCCCCGGATCTTGACCTGGCCGTCGGCGCGCCCGGCGAACTCCAGGGTGCCGTCGGGCAGCATCCGGGCCATGTCCCCCGTGCGGTACAGACGGGCGCCCGGTTCGCCGTACGGATCGGGCACAAAAGCCGCGGCCGTGAGGTCGGGCCTGCCCCGGTAGCCGCGCGCCAGGACGGGCCCGCCGACGCAGAGTTCACCGGTCACCCCGTACGGGACGGGGACCAGGTGCTCGTCGAGGACCCGGGTGGTGACGCCGGGGTAGGGGCGGCCGAGCGGAACGCTCCGCGCGGTGTCGTCGCCGTCCCAGCGGGTGGAGGCGACGGTCGTCTCGGTGAGCCCGTACTCGTTGATGAACCGGTTGAGGCTGCGGACGAGTTCCCTGGCCAGCGCGGGCGGCGTCGGTTCGCCGCCGGTCTTGCCGACGAGCGGCCTGCGGCCGAACCCGGCGTCCAGGAGCATCTGCCAGTGCGGCGGCGCCGCCTGCATGTGGCTGACCGCGTGCCGGTCGATCAGCCGGATCTGCGCCCGGTGGTCGGCGAGGTCCCGCTCCTGCGCGAGCACCACCCGTCCCCCGGCGACGAGCGGCATGTACAGCTCGGTGCAGGAGATGTCGAAGGTCGGCTGGGACAGGGCGAGATACGCGTCGTCGGGTCCCTGTCCGAAGTCGAGGTGGTCCCGGAAGGCGCTCAACATCCGCAGCAGCGTGCGGTGTTCGACGGCGACGCCCTTGGGCCGGCCGGTGGATCCGGAGGTGTACATGATGTACGCGAGCCGGGCGGGGTCGTCGGTGGTCTCGTCGCCGGTCCCGTCCGGGGCCGGGCCCCGGGCGTCGGCGTCGGCGAGGCCGTCGTCCGTCTCCACGTCGAGCACGGGCCCGGAGAAGGCCGTGGCGAGGCGGTGGCCGCCGTCGGTGGTGGTGATCAGGACGCGGGCCCCGGCGTCGGCCAGGACATGCGCGAGCCGCTCGTCGGGCGCGGCAGGATCCAGCGGCACGAACGCGGCCCCGGCCCGCCAGGTGCCGAGAACCGCCGCGATGAGGTCGGGCGTCCGGCCCAGCAGGATGCCGACCGGCGTCTCGGCCCCCGCGCCGAGGGCGCGCAGCCGGTGCGCGAAGGCCGCGGCCCGGCGCATCAGCCGCTCGTACGTCCAGGTGTCGTCGCCGCACACCACGGCGGTGTCCAGCGGCGCGCGCCGCGCGGCGGCCCGGATCGCCCCGTACACGGACAGCTCGGCCGGCTCGGCACCCCCGGGCTCGGGGGCGCCGGGGCCCCGGCCGACGATCTCGCCGAGGAGCGGGGCGGGCAGGATCCGCGCCTCCCGCAGACCGGTGCGCGGGTCGGCGGTGACCGACTCCAGGAGCCGGACCCAGCAGGCGCACAGCCGCTCCACGGTCTCCGCGTCGAAGAGCGCGGTGGCGTACTCGACCAGGCCCAACAGCGAGCCGTCGGGCTGCCGTTGGACAACAAAGGTGAGGTCGGTGCGGGCGGCCTGCCAGGCGCCCCGGAAGGCCTCGATGTCACCGGCGCCGGTCGCGGTGCCGGTGCCGCCCTCCTCGTGCAGGTCGAACATCACCTGGTAGAGCGGGGTACGGGACGGGTCGCGGCTCTCGTCCAGCGCCTCGACCAGCGCGTCGAAGGGGAGGTCCTGGTGGGCGAAGGCGTCCCTGGCCCGGTCCCGTACCCGTACCAGCGCGTCGTCGAAGCCGCCGTCCGCGTCCAAGTCACACCGCAGGACGAGGGTGTTGAGGAAGAAACCCACGACATCGGCGACCTCGGGCCGCTCCCGGCCGGACACCGGCACCCCCACGGGGATGTCCCAGCGTCCGGTGAAGCGGGCGACGAGTGTGGCGAACGCGGTCAGCAGGGTCTGCTGGAGTGTGGCCCCCGCGTGCCGCCCCAGCGCGGCCGCCTGTTCGGTCAGTTCGGGCGGTACGGAGAAGACATGGACGGCTCCGGCGGCGTCACGCACCGGCGGGCGGGGCCGGTCGGCGGGCAGGTCGAGCGGCGTGATGCCGTCCAACACGCCTTTCCAGTGGGTCAGTTCATGGCTGATGACCGTGTCGGTGAGGGTACGGCGGCGGTACGCGGCGTGGTCGGCGTACTGCACGGGCAGCGGCGGCAGCGTGGCCGCCGTGCCGGTGTGCGCGGCCTCGGCGAGGGCCTGGAGGTCGCGTTCCAGGACGACGGAGGACCAGCCGTCGCAGGCGATGTGGTGGACGGACAGCACCACATGGAGGGCGTCGCCGGCGCCCCGTACCACCAGAGCACGCCAGACGGGGCCGTGCTCCAGGTCGAAGGGGCGGGTGAACTCGTCGTGGACGAGCGCGTTCAGCGCCTCGGGGGTGGTGGCGCGTGCGGTACGGGTCTCCACCGGCCGCGCGCCGGGCGCGTCCGCGATCTGTACGGGCTCGGCGCCCAGCAGCACGTAACGCGTGCGCAGGATCTCGTGCCGGGCCGCGAGCGCGTCGAGGGCGGCGAGGACGGTCGTGTCGGTGTAGTGGGCGGGCAGGCTGATGAACGAGGGGGCGTTCCACTCGGAGCTGCCGGGGCGCAGCCGGTCCAGCAGCCACATGCTCCGCTGGCCGTGCGAGAGGGGCAGCCCCTCGGCGGGCCGGGCGACGGGCAGCAGGGGGTCGGGGGCGGAAGGCCCGGTGGAGGCGGAACCGGTGACGGACACGTCTGTGGCGCCCGTGGTGACCGTCGCGTCCGTGGTGTCCGTCGTGTACGTGGCGCCCGTCGCGTCCGGCTGCCGGGTCTCGGAGGCCGTACGGGTCAGCAGCGCGGCCTGTGCCTCGACGGTCGTCTCGGTGAACAGGACACGCAGGGGTATCGCGGCCCCCGCCCGCGCGGAGAGCGCGCCGGAGAGCCGGGTCAGCATCAGCGAGGAGCCGCCGAGCTGGAAGAAGTCGTGGGTGGCGCCGATGTCCCCGGCGGGCGTGCCGATCAGCTTCGACCACTCCTCGGCGACCACACGCTCGGCCGTGGTGCGTACAGGTACGTGCGTACCGCCCAGGTCCGCCGCCGACGGCAGCGGCAGCGCGCCCCGGTCGGTCTTGCCGCTGGCGGTGAGGGGCCACCGGTCGACGGGCACGAAGAGGGCGGGCACGAGGACGTCGGGCAGCGAGCGGCGCAGGAACGCGCGCAGCTCCTCGGGCCGGAGGTCCTGGCCGCGCGACTGGACCCAGGCGGCGAGCCGGTGGCCACCGCCGTCCCCGTTCCCGTTCCCGTCCGGTACGGCGGCCACGACGGCGGCCCGCACCCACGGGTGGGCGGCGAGCGCGGCCTCGACCTCGCCCGGCTCGACCCGTACGCCATTGATCTTGACCTGGTGGTCGAGGCGGCCCAGGTACTCCAGGGTGCCGTCGGCGCGCCAGCGGACCTTGTCGCCGGTGCGGTAGAGCCGGGCGCCCTCGGTGTGAGGGTCGGGCACGAAGCGCTCGGCGGTCAGGTCGGGGCGTCCGGCGTAACCGAGCGCGAGACCGACGCCACCCGCGTGCAGTTCACCGGGGACGCCGACGGGCACGGGCCGGCCCGCCGGGTCGAGGACGACGACGCGCATGTTGCCGATGGGGCGGCCGATGGGGACGGGCCCGGTGTCGCGCTCCGGGTCCCAGTGGTGCTCGGTGATGTCGACGGACGCCTCGGTGGGGCCGTACGTGTTCCAGATCTCGGCGCCCGGGGCGAGCGCGGCGAGGTCGTGGCAGAGTTCGGCGTGCAGCGGCTCGCCCGCGCTGAACAGCAGCCGCAGGGACGGCGCGTGGCGGGTACGGCCCGCCGCCTCGACCAGTCCCCGGTAGACGGAGGGGACACCCTGGAGGACGGTCACGCCGTGGGTGGTGACGGCGGCCAGGAGGGCGGCGGGGTCGCGCTCGGCGCCCTCGGGGGCGAGCACGACAGCTCCACCACTGATGAGGGGCGCGAACAGCTCAAGACCTGCGGCGTCGAAGCCGACGGTCGTCTTGAGCAGCATGCGGTCGGCGGCCCCGAGGCGGTGGCGGTGGGCCAGCCAGCGCACCCGGTTGGCGATGCCGCCGTGCGGGACGAGCACGCCCTTGGGGCGGCCGGTGGATCCCGAGGTGTGCAGGACGTAGGCGGGGCGGGCCGCGTCGGCCGCGAACCGCGGTACGGGAAGGGGCGATTCACCGCTGACGTCCTCGGTGAGCAGTACGGCGGTGGCCTCGGGCAGCCTGCCCTCGGTGGCCCGCTCCGCGAGCGCCACCCGCGCCCCGGCGTCGCCCAGGACGAGGGCGATACGGCTCTCGGGGTGCTCGGGGTCCAGCGGTACGTAGGCGGCCCCCGCCAGCCACACGCCGAGGAGTCCGGCGATCAGGTCGGGGCCCCGGCGCAGGCACACCCCCACGAAGTCACCGGGTCCGACGCCGAGTTCGCGCAGTCCGGCGGCGACCCGGTCGGCCCGGGACGCGAGTTCGGCGTAGCTGACCGTGCTCCCGTCGGGCCGCAGCACGGCGGGGGCGTCAGGGGTACGGGCGCGTTGAGCGGCGAACAGCTGGGGCAGCAGCGGGGGTCCGGACACGGATCCCGACAGCGTACGGTCGTTCACGGTCTCTCCTCCATCGGGATCGGGCGGCGGGGCGGGTCGAGGTGGTGCGGGCCGGAGGTCGTGCGGGCCGAGGTCGCACCGGCCGGTTTCAGACCGCGGCCTCGTCCATCCGCAGGCGCAGGCTCAGCGGGCGCATGTCGGTCCACACCTCGTTGATCCGTGCGAGGCACTCCTCACGGGTGCCCTCGGTGCCCTCGGCGTGCCAGCCGGCCGGCAGGACGCGTCCGGCCCACCAGATCGAGTACTGCTCCTCGGCGTTGAGGACGACCCGGTAGGCGGTCTCCTCGGTCTGCTGCTGCTCGCTCATGTGAGGTTTCCTTTTCGTGTCGGTGAGGTAGTGGCCATAGTTGGACAGCGAGCTATCGAAGGCCTATCGGGCATGTATCCGGGCCGGTCCGGCTCCGGAACAGGACCTTCGGCCCCGGGAACAGGGGCGGGCCCCTGACGCGGAGAGAGCGCCAGGGGCCCGTACCGATGCGGGAATCGTGCGAAGAAGCCGGCCGAGATCAGCGATCAGGGATCGGAGATCGGGGATCAGGCGGCGGAGTTCACGTTGTTGTTGCGGTTGTTGTTGTTCAGGTTGTTGTTGTTGGCGTTGTTGTTGTTCAAGGTGGCCTCCACGTCGTTGTCCAGGATCCAGCTGACACTGTCGGCGTTGACGTTGTTGTTGTTGCCGTTGTTGTTGGTGTTGTTGTTCCGGTTGTTGTTCATGTTTTTCTCCTTGGTGGGTGGTCGTCCGGTCCGGGACCCGAGCTGCACGGTGGTCGTGTGCGGCCTGCGGGTCCCTTCGTAGCGGCGGAGCGCGGCGGCGATGCCGTCGGCTCCCGGTGCCGCTTCCTCGAGGCAGATGGCGAGTGCCACTCCGTCCTCGATGGCTTGGTTGGCTCCCTGCCCGTGGTGCGGGAGCATCGGATGGGCCGCGTCACCGAGCAGCGTCGTACGCGGCGTACTCCAGTTCGACAGCGGCTCGCGGTCGTGCAGCGACCAGCGCCGGACCTCGCCCGCCGCGCC
>NZ_WWJY01000460.1 GCF_009865405.1 Streptomyces sp. SID3212
TGTCCTCAATCGCCGGACGGGCTTGAAATGCCGCTGGACGCGGCTGTCCTCAATCGCCGGACGGGCTTGATGTGGCCGGACGGGTTTGATGTCAGCGCGGGTCGTGGTGTCCTCAATCGCCGGACGGGCTTGAAATGCCGCCGGACGGGCTGAGGGTGGGTGTCGGTTTCAGGCCCGTCAATGTCAGGGTCAGGAGGCGGTCCGCCAGGGCTGGGTCCGTGGGGGACTGTTCGGCTGCCAGGGCGATCGCGTTCGTGAGTTGCATCAGGTCGTCGATCGACACCTCGGGTCGTACGTGACCGCCTTGCTGCGCCCGTACGAGCAGCCGCTCGCCCGCCGCCCGCAGTGGCACGCTGCACTCCGACAGCGCCGAACTCTCGTCGTGCGACGCCGACATGAGCGCGCGGGAGAGGCCGCGGTACTCACCCGCGTGGGTGATCAGCGCCCGCAGCCACTCCACCAGCGCGCCGCACGGCTGCTCCGCCCCGGCCAGTTCGCGCGAGTGCTCCAGCAACGAGGCCAGCGCCTCCTGGAAGACCGCGCTGAGCAGGGCCTGCCGGGTGGGGAAGTGGCGGTAGAGCGTGCCGATGCCCACGCCCGCCCGCCGCGCCACGTCCTCCAGCGACGCGTCCGTACCGTGCGCCGCGAAACTGCTCCGGGCCTCCGTCAGCAACCGCTCGTAGTTGCGCCGCGCGTCGGCGCGCATGGGCCGGGGCGGCGCCTGCGCCGTACTCCTCGCCGTCATGCGGACTCCTCGTCTCCCACCGGCGGCCCGCGAACCGGCCCCCGTCGCCCCAAGGATGCCACCGCCCCGCGCGGCCCCCGCCTCGCGGACACGCCCCAGCCCCCGCCAGGAACACCCGGCGGGGGCTGAAGGGAGGGTGGTGACGGGCGCGTCAGTCCTTGATCTCGCAGATCAGGGCGCCGGAGGTGACCGAGGAGCCGACCGTGGCGTTGAGGCCCTTGACGGTGCCCGAGCGGTGGGCGTTGAGGGGCTGTTCCATCTTCATGGCTTCCAGGACGACGATCAGTTCGCCTTCCTTGACCTCCTGGCCCTCCTCCACCGCGACCTTGACGATCGTGCCCTGCATCGGGGACGCGAGGGAGTCGCCGGACGCGGCGGGGCCCGACTTCTTGGCCGCGCGGCGCTTGGGGCGCGCGCCGGCGGCGAGCCCCGTACGGGCCAGGGTCATGCCCAGGCTGGTCGGCAGGGAGACCTCCAGGCGCTTGCCGCCCACCTCGACCACGATCGTCTCGCGGCCCGACTCGTCCTCGTCCGCGTCGGCCGCCACGGCGAACGCCGGGACGGTGTTGACGAACTCGGTCTCGATCCACCGGGTGTGGATCGTGAACGGGTCTGCGGTGAAGGCCGGGTCCACGACCACCGCGCGGTGGAAGGGGATCGCCGTGGCCATGCCCTGTACGTCGAACTCGGCCAGCGCGCGTGCCGCGCGCTGGAGTGCCTGCTCGCGGGTGGCGCCGGTGATGATCAGCTTGGCCAGCAGGGAGTCCCACGCCGGGCCGATCACGCTGCCGGACTCGACGCCCGCGTCCAGGCGGACACCGGGGCCCGAGGGCGGCGCGAACGTGGTGACCGTACCGGGCGCGGGCAAAAAGCCCCGGCCCGGGTCCTCGCCGTTGATACGGAACTCGAAGGAGTGACCGCGCACCGCCGGGTCCCCGTACCCCAGCTCCTCGCCGTCGGCGATCCGGAACATCTCGCGGACCAGGTCGATCCCGGTGACCTCCTCGGTGACCGGGTGCTCCACCTGGAGCCGGGTGTTGACCTCCAGGAAGGAGATCGTCCCGTCCGCCCCGACGAGGAACTCCACCGTCCCCGCGCCGACATAGCCGGCCTCCTTGAGGATGGCCTTCGACGCGGCGTACAGCTGCGCGTTCTGCGCCTCGCTCAAAAACGGCGCCGGCGCCTCCTCGACCAGCTTCTGGTGACGGCGCTGGAGCGAGCAGTCACGCGTCGACACGACCACGACGTTGCCGTGCGTGTCGGCCAGGCACTGCGTCTCCACGTGCCGGGGCTTGTCGAGATACCGCTCCACGAAGCACTCGCCCCGCCCGAAGGCGGCGACGGCCTCACGTACGGCGGAGTCGTACAGCTCGGGGATCTCCTCCAGCGTGCGGGCGACCTTCAGGCCGCGCCCGCCCCCGCCGAACGCCGCCTTGATCGCGATCGGCAGCCCGTTCTTCTCCGCGAACGCCACGACCTCCGCCGACCCGGACACCGGATCGGGGGTGCCCGCGACCAGCGGGGCACCCGCGCGCTGCGCGATGTGCCGCGCGGCGACCTTGTCACCGAGGTCACGGATGGCCTGCGGCGGCGGGCCGATCCACGTCAGCCCGGCGTCCAGGACGGCCTGGGCGAACTCCGCGTTCTCGGAGAGGAACCCGTAACCGGGGTGGACCGCGTCCGCCCCCGAGTCCTTCGCCGCGCCGAGCACCTTGGCCATGTCCAGATAGCTGCTGGCCGGGGTGTCACCGCCCAGGGCGAACGCCTCGTCGGCCGCACGGACATGCAGGGCATCCCGGTCCGGATCGGCGTAGACGGCCACGCTCCCGATTCCGGCGTCCCGGCAGGCACGGGCGACGCGGACAGCGATTTCGCCTCGGTTGGCGATGAGCACCTTGCGCACGATGGCTCCCTCCTTGGAACAAGCTGAGTTTAGGGACTGCCGACACGCCCCCTCGACCCGTCCCCAGTGGTGAGCTTGCCCACACGGAGCGTGAGTCGAGGCTTGCCCAAGTCGCGAATTCCCTTGTGGCACCACGGTACGCCCGGATCCTCCCCCGCACAGTAACGGTCGAGTGCGGTCGGTTTCTCTGTCAGTGTGCCCCGCGCTCGATCGTGTTTCTTTGTTGACTCTCTACGAACAGGCAGATCGCCCGTTGCCTCTGCCCGAGCCCTTGTCCGGCCGTTTACCGGTGAGTAGCGTGCGCGATGTCGTCCGTACTGGCGGTAACAGCTGGAGAAGGTGGTGCCGTGATACGCAGACCCGTGGCCTGGGTGGCCGCGATCGTGCTGCTGGTGGAAGCCGTCGGTTCTGTCTTCGTCAACGGGGTGCTCGCCACCGTCGTCCACAACCAGCGGATGTCGCTGGCCGGTCTCGACCCCGACGCCATGTCCGCCGGTACGTGGGCGATGGGCGGCGTGACCGCCCTCTTCCTCGTCCTGTGCGCGGTGACCATGGTGCGTACGGCCCTCACGAACCGGGCCCCCGGCCGCTTCGGCCGGATCCTGCTGATCACCTGCGCGGTGGTGCACGGCGTGCTCGGGGCGTTGACGGTGGGGCTGGTGGGGTGGACGGCCTTCCTGTTCATGATGGTGGTGCTGGGGCTGGTCGTGCTGGTGCTGGTGGGCCCGTCAGACCCAGAGATCGGTGATCGCGACCCCGTGCTCGGCCAGCAGCCGACGCAGCAGGGGCAGTGAGAGGCCGATCACGTTGCCGTGGCTGCCGTCGACCGAGTCGACGAACGGCGCCGAGCGGCCGTCCAGCGTGAAGGACCCCGCGACATGGAGCGGCTCGCCCGAGGCGACGTACGCGGCGATCTCGTCGTCCGACGGGCTGCCGAAGCGGACGGTGGTGGAGGCGGTCTCGGACACGCGGCGGCCGGTCGCCGTGTCGATCACGCAGTGGCCGGTCCTGAGGATCCCCGCGCGCCCGCGCATCGACTTCCAGCGGGTGGTGGCCTCTTCGGCGTCGGCGGGCTTGCCGAGGGCCTCGCCGTCCAGGTCGAGTACGGAGTCGCAGCCGACGACCAGCGCGCCGGCGGCCTCCGGGAGCGCTGCCACGGTGGCGGCCTTGGCCTCGGCGAGCAGGAGCGCGAGCGCGGCGGGGTCCGGGGCGGACAACGCGTCCTCGTCGACCCCGCTGACGATCACCTCGGGCGCGAACCCGGCCTGACGGAGCAGGGAGAGGCGGGCGGGGGAGGCGGAGGCGAGGACGAGCCTGCGGCGGGGAGCGGTCATGCGGGCCATGGTAGGCGGGGGGCCCATGGACGTCAGAGCAGACCCAGGACGAGCATCGCCAGGATCATCGCGAGCGCGAGGACCACGCCGGCGCGGCGGAGCATGGTCTGCCCCTCGCGCAGTTCCTCGGGTGCTTCGTTCTTCGGGTCGGACCACAGCATGCCTCCGATCCTCCGGCGATCCCGTCCCGGGCGCCTGAGTACACGTACTCAGGCGCCCTGCCGCCGGTGACCAGGCCCCTCAGCCGGGCCAGTAGGTGCGGGCCCAGGAGCGGGGCCCCGGCCGGTGCAGCCGCTCGCGGAGCACCCGGTCCGGGGCGGACCAGGCGGCGGGCGGCTCGGGCGGGGCGGTCTCCTCCGCGCCCGTGGCCCGTACCCGCGCCTGGACGACCGTCAGGGCGGCGGCCAACTCCTCCGGAGTCGGATTGCCGCGTATCACTTTGATCATCACCATGCCCCTTTCCCGTTCCCTGCTTCCCCCACGAACCGTCCAGACCGTCCTGACCCTCTAGAGCGGGATGTTGCCGTGCTTCTTGGGAGGCAGGCTCTCCCGCTTCGTACGGAGTTGACGCAGGCCCTTCACCAGGTGCGCCCGGGTGTCCGACGGCATGATCACCGCGTCGACGTACCCGCGCTCGGCGGCCACGTACGGATTGAGCAGCGCGTCCTCGTACTCCTGGATCAGCCCCGCCCTGGCCGCGTCCTGCGCGGCCTCGTCGCCGGCCGCCGCGATCGTACGGCGGTGCAGGATGTTCACCGCGCCCTGCGCGCCCATCACCGCGATCTGGGCCGTCGGCCAGGCCAGGTTGAGGTCCGCGCCGAGGTGCTTGGAGCCCATCACGTCGTACGCGCCGCCGAACGCCTTGCGGGTGATCACCGTGATCAGCGGGACGGTGGCCTCCGCGTACGCGTAGATCAGTTTCGCGCCGCGCCGGATGATGCCGCCGTACTCCTGGTCGACACCGGGCAGGAAGCCCGGCACGTCCACGAACGTCAGCACCGGGACGTTGAAGGCGTCACACGTACGGACGAACCGGGCCGCCTTCTCCGAGGCGTTGATGTCCAGACAACCGGCGAACTGCATCGGCTGGTTGGCGACGATCCCCACCGGATAGCCCTCGACCCGGCCGAAGCCGGTCAGGATGTTCGGCGCGAACAGCGCCTGGGTCTCCAGGAATTCACCGTCGTCCAGCACGTGCTCGACCACGCGGTGCATGTCGTACGGCTGGTTCGCCGAGTCCGGGATCAGCGTGTCGAGCTCGCGGTCCTCGTCGGTCGTCTCCAGCGCGGCCTGCTCGGGGAAGGCGGGCGGCTCGGAGAGGTTGTTCGAAGGGAGGTACGACAGAAGGGACTTGACGTATTCGATGGCGTCCTTCTCGTCCCCCGCCATGTGATGCGCCACGCCGGACGTGGTGTTGTGCGTACGGGCTCCGCCCAGCTCCTCGAAGCCGACGTCCTCGCCGGTCACCGTCTTGATGACGTCGGGGCCCGTGATGAACATGTGCGACGTCTGGTCCACCATCACCGTGAAGTCCGTGATGGCGGGCGAGTAGACGGCGCCGCCCGCGCAGGGGCCCACGATCAGGCTGATCTGCGGGACCACCCCGGACGCGTGCACGTTGCGCCGGAAGATCTCGGCGAAGAGGCCCAGGGCCACCACGCCCTCCTGGATCCGGGCGCCGCCACCGTCGTTGATGCCGATGATCGGGCAACCGGTCTTCAGCGCGAAGTCCATGACCTTCACGATCTTCTCGCCGTACACCTCGCCGAGCGAGCCGCCGAAGATCGTGAAGTCCTGTGAGTAGACGCAGACCGGGCGGCCCTCGACCGTGCCGTAACCGGTCACCACGCCGTCACCGTACGGCCGGTTCTTCTCGATGCCGAAGGCGGTCGAGCGGTGCCGGGCGAACTCGTCCAGCTCGACGAACGAGCCCTCGTCCAGCAGCAGGCCGATCCGTTCACGGGCCGTCAGTTTGCCCTTGGCGTGCTGCTTCTCCACGGCGCGCGCGGAGCCCGCGTGGGTGGCCTCCTCGATACGGTGCTGGAGGTCCGCGATCTTGCCCGCGGTGGTGTGGGCGGTTCCGGGCTCGGACATCGGGGTGCGGCTCCCTGCGGGGTTGCGGGTGCGGTGGGTCTTGTGCCGTGCTGTCTGCGCCGTGCTGTCTGCCCGGCTACTGATCCGTAGCGTATCGGCGCGGATACGGTTCGGCAGTGCGGTGTTTGCCACATCTAGGGTGGCTCGCATGACCGATCCCGAAACCCCACACAGCCGCTGGTCCGACCTGGACCGGCCGCCGCTGAACGAACGGGCGCTGCGGCGCGGGCTCATCCGGCCGGGCGGCCTGTGGACGTCCTTGGACGTCGTCACGACGACCGGCTCGACCAACTCGGACCTGGTGGCCGTGGCGTCCTCGCGCCCGGAGGGCACGGTCCTCGTGGCCGAGGAGCAGACGGCGGGGCGGGGGCGGATGGACCGGCGGTGGTCGGCGCCGGCCCGCTCGGGGCTCTTCTTCTCCGTACTCCTCACGCCGGGCGACAACGTGCCCGTCCACCGGTGGGGGTGGCTGCCGCTGCTCACCGGCGTGGCGGTGGCGACGGCGGTCGCGCGGTCGGCGGGCGTCGACACGGCCCTGAAGTGGCCGAACGACCTGCTGGTCACGGTGGACGGCGAGGAGCGCAAGGCGGGCGGGATCCTGGCGGAGCGCTCGGGCGACGAGGCGGTGGTCGTGGGCATCGGCCTGAACGTGTCGCTGCGCGCGACGGAACTCCCGGTCCCGACGGCGGGCTCGCTGGCGCTGGCGGACGCGGTGTCCCTGGACCGGGACACGCTGCTGCGATCGGTGCTCCGGTCGCTGGAGCAGTGGTACGTGGACTGGCGCGAGGCGGACGGCGACCCGGCGACGTCGGGCCTCCAGGAGGCGTACGCGGCGGGCTGCGCGACGCTGGGGCGGACGGTGCGGGCGGTGTTGCCGGGTTCTGTGGAGCGGGTGGGGGAGGCGGTGGCCGTCGATGGGGACGGCCGTCTTGTCTTGGCGATGGCTTCGGGGGGCCGGTATCCGGTGGGGGCGGGTGACGTGGTGCACCTGCGTTGACCGGGGTTTTTGGTTGCGCTTACTGATGTCCTCAATCGCCGGACGGG
>NZ_WWJY01000461.1 GCF_009865405.1 Streptomyces sp. SID3212
TGGGCGCTGGGCGTCTCGCGGGGGACGCTCGACCCGCGCACCCCGCCGCTCTGGCAGGGCGCGGCGGCGCAGGTCTTCGAGCCGGGCGAGGACGCGGCGGTCGGGACGGCCGTACGGCAGCAGTACGCGGCGACCCGCGAGCAGATCCACCCGGGGGCGTTCGGTCCCGGGATGTGACGGACGTACGGAAGGGGCGGGACCCGTTCTCGCGGGACCCGTTCTCGCGGGACCCGTTCTGGCAGGACCCGTTCTGGCGGGACCGTTCTGGCAGGACCCGACCGTTCATTGCGGGACCGTTCTTGTACGGGGTGACCCGACCGCCCCTGTACGCGACCGGCACCCCGGCGCCTCCCGGTGTGAGACAGCGCACACTTGGCGCCGCTCCGTACGCCACACGCCCAGTACAGCGCGCTTCTTGACCCGGCCTTGGACGTAAATCCATACGGCTCCGCCGCCCGGGTGTCGCAAGATGGGTCCGACCCCCGATCTTGCCGACCCCGAGAGACTCCGCGTGCTGCTACGACTCCTGCGTACCCATCTCGCCCCGTACAAAAGAGCGATAGGTCTGCTGGTCGCGCTCCAGCTGCTCCAGACCGCCGCCACCCTCTACCTGCCCACGCTCAACGCGGACATCATCGACAACGGTGTCGTGAAGGGGGACACGGGCTACATCCTGCGCTTCGGCGGGATCATGATCGCCGTCAGTGTCGGCCAGGTGATCTGCAACATCGGCGCGGTCTACTACGGCGCCCGCACCGCCTCCGCGCTCGGCAGGGACGTCCGGGCCGCCGTATTCGGGCGGGTGCAGAGCTTCTCCGCCCGCGAGGTCGGGCAGTTCGGGGCCCCGTCCCTGCTCACCCGTACCACCAATGACGTGCAGCAGGTCCAGATGCTGACGCTGATGTCGTTCACGCTGATGGTGTCGGCGCCCATCATGTGTGTCGGGGGCATCATCATGGCGCTCGGCCAGGACGTGCCGCTGTCGTCCGTGCTGCTGGCCGTCGTGCCGGTGCTGGGGATCTCGGTGAGCCTCATCGTCCGGAAGATGCGGCCGCTCTTCCGGGCCATGCAGACCCGGCTGGACTCGGTGAACCGGATCCTGCGCGAGCAGATCACCGGCAACCGTGTGATCAGGGCGTTCGTCCGGGACGACTACGAGAAGAAGCGTTTCGGGGCAGCCAACACCGAGCTGACCGACGTCGCGCTGTCGACCGGCCGGCTGATGGCGCTGATGTTCCCGACCGTGATGACGGTCGTCAACGTCTCGTCGATCGCCGTCGTCTGGTTCGGGGCGCACCGCATCGAGAGCGGCGGGATGCAGATCGGCGCGCTGACCGCGTTCCTCGCCTACCTGATGCAGATCGTGATGGCCGTGATGATGGCCACCTTCATGTTCATGATGGTGCCGCGCGCCGAGGTGTGCGCGGAGCGCATCGAGGAGGTGCTGGACACGCGGTCCAGCGTCGTACCGCCGGAGGCTCCGGTGACGGAGCTGCGGCGGCACGGTCATCTGGAGGTACGGGGCGGGGAGTTCCGCTTCCCCGGGGCCGAGGAGCCGGTGCTCAAGGACGTCTCCCTGGTGGCACGCCCGGGCGAGACGACCGCCGTCATCGGGTCGACGGGCAGCGGCAAGTCGACGCTGCTGAGCCTGGTCCCGAGGCTGATCGACACCACCGGCGGGGAGGTGCTCGTGGACGGCCAGGACGTACGCGGCCTTGATCCGGCGCTGTTGGCGAAGACCGTGAGCCTGGTCCCGCAGAAGCCGTACCTCTTCTCGGGGACGGTGGCGACCAATCTGCGGTACGGCAAGCCGGACGCGACCGACGAGGAGCTGTGGCACGCGCTGGAGGTGGCGCAGGCCAAGGACTTCGTCTCCGCGCTGGACGGCGGCCTGAACGCCGCGATATCCCAGGGCGGTACGAACGTCTCCGGCGGACAGCGCCAACGCCTGGCCATCGCCAGGACGCTGGTGCAGCGCCCGGAGATATACCTGTTCGACGACTCGTTCTCGGCGCTGGACTACGCGACGGACGCGGCGCTGCGGCGCGCGCTCGCGCGGGAGACCGCGGAGGCGACGGTGGTGATCGTCGCCCAGCGGGTGTCCACCATCCGTGACGCGGACCGGATCATCGTCCTGGACGAGGGCCGGGTGGTCGGCAGCGGCCGGCACCACGAGCTGATGGCGGGCAACGAGACATACCGGGAGATCGTTCTCTCCCAGCTGACCGAGGCGGAGGCTGCCTGATGAGCGGTCCTGGCGGACGCATGATGATGGCCGCGGGCCCCACGCAGCGGTCCATGGACTTCAAGGGATCGAGCAAGCGGCTGCTGAAGCTGCTCGCCGTGGAGAGGACCACCCTCTGGTGGATGCTCGGCGCCGGTGTGCTGAGCGTCGCCTTCTCGGTGACCGGCCCCAAGATCCTGGGCCGGGCCACCGACCTGATCTTCGCGGGGGTGGTCGGCGGCCAGATGCGGGAGGGCACCACCAAGGCGCAGGCCGTCGATTCGCTGCGGGACAAGGGCGACAACGGTCTTGCCGACGTGCTCTCGGGGGTGGACTTCACCCCGGGCCACGGCATCGACTTCGACGCGATCGGCGAAGTGCTGCTCGTGACGCTGCTGATCTACCTGGGCGCCGGGCTGCTCATGCTGGTGTCGACGCGCCTCTCGATCCGGGTCATCAACGGCACGGTCTTCCGGATGCGCGAGGCGGTCCAGGCGAAGATGTCGCGGCTGCCGCTCTCGTACTTCGACCAGCAGCCGCGCGGTGAGGTGCTCAGCCGGGCGACGAACGACGTCGACAACATCTCGCAGACCATGCAGCAGACGATGGGGCAGCTGATCAACTCGGTGCTGACGATCGTCGGCGTGCTGGGGATGATGTTCTGGATCTCGCCGCTGCTGGCCCTGGTGGCGCTGGTGACCGTACCGGTGTCGATCTTCGTGGCGACGCGGATCGGGAAGCGGTCGCAGCCGCACTTCGTGCAGCAGTGGAAGGTCACGGGCACGCTGAACGCGCACATCGAGGAGATGTACACCGGGCACGCGCTGGTGAAGGTCTTCGGGCGCGCCGAGCAGTCCGCGGAGGCGTTCCGCGAGGAGAACGTCAAGCTGTACGAGGCCGGGTTCAAGGCGCAGTTCAACAGCGGGATCATGCAGCCGCTGATGCTCTTCATCTCGAACCTGAACTATGTGCTGATCGCGGTCGTCGGCGGGCTGCGGGTCGCCTCGGGCACCCTGTCGATCGGGGACGTACAGGCGTTCATCCAGTACTCGCGGCAGTTCTCGATGCCGCTGACGCAGGTCGCGTCGATGGCGAACCTGGTGCAGTCCGGGGTCGCCTCGGCCGAGCGGATCTTCGATCTGCTGGACGCGCCGGAGCAGGAGCCCGACACCCCGGCGGTGGAGCGGCTGCGCAAGGAGTCGCTGGGCCGGGTGGCGCTGGAGCACGTGTCCTTCCGGTACGACCCCGAGAAGCCGCTGATCGAGGATCTGTCGCTGTCGGTGGAGCCGGGTCAGACGGTGGCGATCGTGGGGCCGACGGGGGCGGGCAAGACCACGTTGGTGAATCTGCTGATGCGGTTCTACGAGGTCACGGGCGGGCGGATCACGCTCGACGGGGTGGACGTGGCGCGGATGTCCCGGGAGCAGCTGCGCTCCGGGATAGGCATGGTCCTCCAGGACACCTGGCTGTTCGGCGGGAGCATCGCCGACAACATCGCGTACGGATCGTCCCGTGAGGTCACGCGCGAGGAGGTCGAGGAGGCCGCGCGGGCCGCGCACGCGGACCGGTTCGTCCGGACCCTGCCCGAGGGGTACGACACCGTCATCGACGACGACGGTACGGGCGTCAGCGCCGGCGAGAAGCAACTGATCACCATCGCGCGGGCGTTCCTGTCCGACCCGGTGATCCTCGTGCTGGACGAGGCGACCAGCTCGGTCGACACGCGCACCGAGGTCCTCATCCAGCGGGCGATGGCGCGCCTCGCCCACGGCCGTACGAGCTTTGTCATCGCGCACCGGCTCTCCACGATCCGGGACGCCGACGTCATCCTCGTCATGGAGAACGGCTCGATCGTCGAACAGGGCACGCACGAGGAACTGCTCGCGGCGGAGGGGGCGTACGCGCGGCTGTACGCGTCGCAGTTCGCCCAGGCGGTCGCCGAGGTCGACTGAGGTCGACGTCTGCGTCGACGCGGCGCCGCACCCGGGTTCACGGGGTGCGGCGCCGCTGTCAGTCCAGGTAGCCGCGCAGCTGATCCGCGTAGGTGTGGTTACGCAGTTTGCCGAGGGTCTTCGCCTCTATCTGGCGTATGCGCTCCCGCGTGACGCCGAAGATGCTGCCGATCTCCTCCAGCGTGCGCGGGC
The DNA here is from genome assembly GCF_009865405.1 of Streptomyces sp. SID3212. Classification (GTDB taxonomy): domain Bacteria; phylum Actinomycetota; class Actinomycetes; order Streptomycetales; family Streptomycetaceae; genus Streptomyces. Next base: position 4,369 of record NZ_WWJY01000461.1, read on the forward strand.
GGCCGTCGTCCAGCCCGTACCGCAGTTGTACGACCTTGCGTTCGCGCTCGCCGAGGGTGGAGAGGACCGCGTTCAGGTGCTGGCGCAGCAGCAGGAAGGCGGCGGACTCGACGGGGGACGCGGCGTCGCCGTCCTCGATCAGGTCGCCGAGCGCCACTTCGTCCTCCTCGCCCACCGGGGTGTGCAGGGAGATGGGCTCCTGGGCGAGGCGCAGCACTTCGCCGACGCGCTCGGGGGAGACGTCCAGCTGGGCCGCGACCTCCTCGGCGCTGGGCTCGTAACCCCGCTCCTGGAGCAGCCGGCGCTGGACGCGGACGACCCGGTTGATCAGCTCGACCACGTGGACGGGGACCCGGATGGTACGGGCCTGGTCGGCCAGCGCCCGGGACATGGCCTGGCGGATCCACCAGGTCGCGTACGTCGAGAACTTGAAGCCGCGGGCGTAGTCGAACTTCTCGACGGCCCGGATCAGCCCGAGGTTGCCCTCCTGGACGAGGTCGAGCATGGTCAGGCCGCGGCCGATGTAGCGCTTGGCGACGGAGACGACGAGGCGCAGGTTGGCCTCGATCAGCCGGCGCTTGGCCATCCGGCCCATGACCACGAGGCGGTCGAGGTCGTGGGCGAGGCGGGAGTCCAGGTCGGTGGCGGTGCCGAGCTTCTCCTCGGCGAAGAGGCCGGCCTCGACGCGGCGGGCCAGCTCGACCTCCTCGGCGGCGGTGAGCAGCGGGATGCGGCCGATCTCGCGCAGGTACTGGCGGAACAGGTCGGAGGTGGGGCCGCTGTCGGCGCGGCTGCCCCGGCGGGGCTCGGGCACGTCGTCCACGGGGTCCTCGGTGAGGGTCTCGACGACGGTCACCCGGCCCTCGGCGTCGGACTTCGCTCTGTCGAGGTGGAGGCTGTCGGGGTGGAGTGTCCGGACCACCTCCGGGTGGTGCGCGGCGCGGTTCTGGGCCGGGACGGCCGGTGAGAGGGCCGAGACGGCCGGTGACAGGGCCGGTTGTTCGGTCAGGTAGGCCGTGAGGTCTTTGGTCAGCGTCAAGGCCGGGCTCACGGACTGGGTCTGGGTCTGCACGGGGGGCGACCTCCAGGGTGATCACTGCCGGTTCGGGGGCGTGCGGCAGCGGGACGCAAACGGCCGGGCCGCATCCGTCCCGTACACGATGAGCGGATCCCGCGGGGGTGCGGCGCCCGGCGTGCGTAGCCGGGCCGCGCCCCGGGGACTCAGGCACCGCAACCAGTGTGGGGTACGACACATCGCCGCCACGAGGGGCGTGCGGTGTTTTTCTGCGTCCCGTGCGTGACCGGGCCGTTACGGAAGGGTGTCGTCCGGGATGACGGCGGGCGAGCCGGGTCAGGGCCGCCGGGTCGTCAGAGCGCGGCCGCGCCCTGGTTGCGCAGGGACTGGCCGTACTGCTGGAGCACCCACAACTCGTTCTGTACGGCGGCGTAGTGCTCCGGGTCCGAGTGGGTGCCGAGGCGGGTCAGGGTGCCCGTGACGTCGCGGATCCGCAGGTCGACCGCGCGCAGCCGGACCTGGACGAGCTGCTCCCCCGCGTAGGTCTCGTCGATCGTCTTGCCGTGGAAGACCTCGACCGCCAGCTCCGTGACCATCGCCCGCACCGCGTCGTTGGGCGCGGCGTCGCGGACCCGGGCCAGGTACTCGAAGGCGGCCCCCACGCCCTGTTCGGCGCCGCCCGCGTCCTCGATGGCGCGGCGCACGGCCGCGTACGGCTGGGCGGTGAACTCGTCGCTGCCGTACGCGTCGAAGGCCGGGGAGACCAGTTCCGGCCGCTGGAGGGCGAGCTTGAGCAGCTCGCGCTCGGTGCGGTGGGCGGGGCTGCGGAGGTTCAGCGCGGGTCCTGAGGGGCCGCGGCCGGCCGGTGCCTGGGCGCCGTGGGACCCCTGCGGGTCGTTGCGCCGGGCGCCGCGCTC
>NZ_WWJY01000045.1 GCF_009865405.1 Streptomyces sp. SID3212
CCGCCCGGCCCTGCGCCGCGACGCCGCCGAGAACCGCGCCCGCATGATCGACGCGGCCGGCCGGGCCTTCGCCGCGCAGGGACCCACCGCCGGCATGGAGGACATCGCCTGCCTCGCCGGAGTGGGCCCCGCGACGCTCTACCGCCGCTTCCCCACCAAGGAGGCCCTGGTCACGGAGCTGGTCGAGGTCTTCTACGACAAGCTGGTCACCCTCGCCGAAGAGGCCGGACGGCAGCCGCCCGGCGAAGGCCTCGACCGGTTTCTCCGTACCGTCGGACGGCTCATCGCCGGCAGCCGGGGGTACCTCCCCGGCACGTGGGGCGAACTGGCCCGCCCCGCGCAGGTGGCGCACCTGCGCGGGATCACCGACCGACTGCTGTCCGAGGCGCGGCGGGCCGGCGTGGTCAACGACCAGGTGACCGTCACCGACATCGCGATGGTCGTGTGGGGGATACGCGGGGTCGTGGAGACGTCGGGCGCCGCCGCCCCCGACGCCTGGCAGCGCCATCTCGACGTCGTGATGGCCGGGCTCCGTACCCCGCACATCGCCTTCAGCCGGCCGCCCCTGGACACCGGCCAGGTGGACCGGATGACGTCGGAGCCGCACGACTCCCCCTGAACGGGTACGGCGTCACCCGGCGCCGCACGCCTGTCCTCGGACCGATATCACCCGATCTCACCCCGATCTCAGCCCCATCTCACCCCGACCGCCGGGGCTGGAGCGTCGTCGCGTACGACCCGCCCCGCGCCAGCAGCTCCTGATGGCTGCCCATCTCCACGATCCGGCCGTGCTCCATCACCACGATCCGGTCCGCGTTCCGGATCGTGGACAGCCGGTGCGCCACGACGAACACCGTCCTGCCCGCCACCAGCCGCGCCAGCGCGTCCTGGATCAGCGCCTCCGACCGGTTGTCCAGCGCGGACGTCGCCTCGTCCAGCACCAGGATCCGCGGATCCCTGATCAGTGCCCTGGCGATCGCGAGCCGCTGCTTCTGGCCGCCCGACAGCCGGGCGCCGCGCTGCCCCACCACCGTGTCCAGGCCGTCCGGCAGCCGGTCCACGAACTCCGTCGCGTTCGCCGCGTCCAGCGCGTGCCGCAGCGCGGCCTCGTCCTCGCCGTCCGCCAGGCCGTACGTCACGTTCTCCCGGATCGTCCCCTCGAAGAGGATCGACTCCTGCGGTACGACCGACAGGAAACGCCGGTACGTCCGCAGATCGAGCGACGCCATGTCCGCGCCGTCCAGCAGGATCCGCCCCTCGGTCGGCCGGATGAACCCGATCAGCAGGTTCAGCAGGGTCGACTTGCCCGCACCCGACGCGCCGACCAGGGCTATCGTCTCGCCGGGCCGCACCGACAGGTCGAAGCCGCGCACCGAGGGTTCCGCCGCCTCGGGGTAGCGGTATCCCGTCCCCTCGAAGTCGATCCGCCCCTCGACCCGCTCGACGGACGTCTTGCCCTCGTTGCTCTCCAGGTCCGGCGCCTGGAGCACCTCGCCGACCGAGCGCACCGACTCCAGCCCCTTGGAGATGATCGGCGTCAGGTTCATCAGGGTCATCAGGGAAGCGGTCAGCGCGGTGAAGAACGTGCTGATCATGACGACGTCACCGGCCGATATGCCCATCCAGCCGTAGTACGCGACCACCGCCGAGCCCGTCAGACAGCCGACCGCCAGCGTGTTCAGCAGGATCCAGGACAGCGAGCCGAAGCGCCCGTTGAGCACGTCCAGCCGGAACCCGGCGGTCAGCACCCGCTCCAGCGTGTTGTCGACGCGGTGCAGGGCCGTACGCTCCAGGCCGTGGGCGCGGGTGATGGGGATCAGCGTGGTCATCTCGCCGACGCGCGAGGACAGCCGCTCGATCTCCAGCCGGAACTCCTCGTTGTTCGTACGGATCCGCGAGCGCAGCCGCCGTACCAGCAGCGCGGCCAGCGGCACGACCACGAGGAACACCGGCAGCACCACCGGCGTGCGGAACCCGATCACCACCAGGCCGCCGAGCAGCGTCATGATGGCGCCCAGCCCCAGGTCGCCGCTCTGCTGGGTCATCTGCTCGACGGCCTCGACGTCCCGTACCACCTTGGTCTGGAGGACACCCGCGCTCACCCGCGCGTGGTAGCCGAGGGACAGGTACTGCATCCGGCGGCAGAGCGCGGACCGCAGCTCACGCCCCATCCGGCGGATGCTGGCGCTCATCAGGCGCGCGTAGAGCAGCGCCATCGGAAAATTGAGGGCGAGGACGAAGACGAGGGCCCCGGCGTTGTACCAGAGCTCGGAGACGGGCCGGTGCTCCACGACCACGTCGATGATGTTGGCCGTGATCAGCGGGAGCAGCCAGACGGGGATGTGTTTGACGGTGAACACCGCGACGACGAGGAGGAGCCTGCGGCGGTCGGGACGGAAGAGGTAGGCGAGGGTACGGAGCGGATGCTCCCCCGAGTAGTGGTGGTCCAGCGGACCGGGGCGGTGAGCGGCTTCGGGTTTCTGCATGGAGAGCGGAGTCCTTTTCGGCAGCGGTCGCACGCGCTCGACGTGCCGCCGCAGTCTCCTCCGACCGGCCCCCGGACCGGAAGCGCTTTCCGGAGCGTGGACGCGGACCGTGGACCCCGACCCGCACCGGCCGCTCGGCGCGTGCGAAACGGCGATCGGTGAGAGGGTGGCTGCATGGCTGATCAGGGCGCTCGGCCGGGCGCCGGGTCGCTGCCGGACGACTGGCCCGCCGATCCGGGACTGGGACTCGCCCTCAACCGCATGGGCGGTTTCGACTGGAACCTCGTCAGCGGAGCACTCCATCTGGACGGCCCCGCCCTCGAGGTGTTCGACCTGCGCGAGGACGAGTACGACGGCAGGGGCGAGTCGCTGCTGTCCCGCATCCCGCCCGACGAGGCGGAGCGCGTGAACGCCGTCGTGGGACAGGCCGTGGAGCGGGGTACGGACCGCTATGCCACGTACTTCCAGATCCGCTGCCGCGACGGGTCGATGCGGTGGACCCACACCCAGGCCCGGATCCTCCGCGACGAGCGGACGAACGCCGTCCGGGTCATCGGCATCGTCCGGATCGCCCACCACGACCTCGCCGACGCCGCCGCCAGGAACGAGCTGGACGCGGGCCGGCGGCGGCTGACGGAGATGGTGGAGCGCACCACCACCCTGCTGTCCCACGCGGAGACCGTGCACGACGTCATCGAGGTCCTGGAGGACGAGGAGGCACTCGGCCACCTCAGGGCGGAGAGCGTGTCGCTCGGGGTGGTCGAGGGGACACGGATCAGGCTGGTCGCGCAGGGGCGGAACGGCCCGTTCGCGACGGAGCTCCAGTACACCCGGATCGACGAGCCGTACCCGACGAGCGAGGCGGTACGGACCGAGCGACCGCGCTTCGTCACCTCGCGCGAGGAGTTCCGCGACGCCTACCCGCTGCTCTGGCCGCACATCGAGCCACTGGTCGTCTCCTCGGGGGCGTATCTGCCACTGATCGCCCAGGCCAGGCCCATCGGCGTGCTCGCCATGCTCTACCCCCGGCACGGCGACTTCAGCGACTCGGAGCGCGCGCTGCTCGTCGCGCTCGGCAGCAGCATCGCGCAGAGCCTCCAGCGGGCCATGCTCTACGACCAGGAGCACGACCTCGCCGAGGGCCTCCAGCAGGCGATGCTCCCGCGCCACATCCCCGACATCCCGGGGGCGCTGACGGCCGTCCGCTACCGCCCCGCGCGGATCGGGCGGAGCGTCGGCGGTGACTGGTACGACGTGCTCCAGCTGCCCGGCGGCCGGGTGGGCCTGACCATCGGCGACGTCCAGGGCCATGACACGGACGCCGCCGTGGTGATGGGCCAGCTCCGGATGGTGCTCTGGGCGTACGCCGCCGAGGGCCACCCGCCCGCCACCGCCATGGCCCGCGCCGCCGCCTTCCTGCACGAGCTGGACACCGATCGCTTCGCGACCTGCACGTATGTGGAGGTCGACCTCGCGACGGGAGATTTGCAGATCGTACGGGCGGGGCATCTGGACCCGATGGTGCGGGTCGCCGACGGGAGCTGTGGCTGGATCCCGACGACCGGCGGGCTGCCGCTCGGTCTCGCCGCCGAGTTCGCCGGGGACGGCGGGATCGACTATCCGGTCACCACCGGGACGCTGGGCCCCGGCGACACGCTGCTGCTCTGCACGGACGGCCTGGTGGAGGAGCCCGGCACGGACCTCGGGGACCGGATGAAGGTGCTGGCGGAGGCGGTCAGGACGGGTCCGGAGGAGCTGCCTGACCTGGCCGACATGCTGTTCGACCGGCTGGGCACCCAGGGCGGCGGTGACGACATGGCACTGCTGCTCCTGCGGCGGGAGGCCGGGCCCGGGTCGCCGCCCCGTTCCCGTACGCGGACCGACCCCACCCGGTAGGAGCGGCGGGGCGGGGGCGGTCCGCGTACGGGACGGTGGGCCGGCCGGTCAGCCCTCGACGATCTCCCGGACCTCCGCGGTGACGGTCCAGTGGGCCGGGTGGATCTCCAGGAAGCGCCTGGCCCACTCCAGGGCCTCGGCCTTGTCCCTGGCCTGGATCAGCGAGTAGCCGCCGATGACCTCCTTGGTCTCGGTGAAGGGCCCGTCCGTGTACCGGACCTTGCCGTCGGCCCAGGTGACCCGGGTGCCGTCGGAGGTCGGCGCCAGACCGGCCGTGTCCAGCATGACCCCCGCCTTGGTGATCTCCTCCAGCAGCGCGCCCATGCGCGTGTCGAAGTCGGGGCCGGGGGGCTCGGTCGGGGGGTTCTGCTCATCGACGCGGATCATCGTCAGGAAGCGCGGCATGGTGACTCCGTGATTCGGTAGGTGGCCCTGGCGGGCCGGAGCGGGGCTTTCCCCGCCTCTCACCCGTACGTCGAACGGGAGGCGCCCGGATCGACACCTCCCCGGAAGTTTCTCCGGGATACGTCATGATCGCCGCCCGAGGGCCACGACGAGAGGGGCCGGCGGGTGGCCTTCGGGGCTGTCATCGCGTGTTCTCCCCGGCGTTTCCCCGACCCCCTGGTTCATTGGTGTGTGCACGGCAATGCTGGCGGCAGACAGTCCTACAGTCCTCACCCGTGCGAACTCAGCGTCTTCCAGGAGAAGTTGTGGGCCCAGGCAACGCCTGGCGGTCCGTCGTGCTGTTCACGGCGGCGACCGCCCTGACGGCGGGGGCGGTCTCCCCGTCCTTCGCCGACTCCACCCCCGACCCCCGCCCGCTGACCGCCGCCGAGATCCTGCGGCCGGTCGCGCCCCCACCGGCGAGCGCGGCCGGCGGGACACCGGGGACGGTGACCGCCGGGGGAGCGGGTGAAGACCCGCAAGGCGAGGCTCTGGACGGCGAAGGGCTGGAAACGGCCCGCGCCTCCCGGCCTGTAGCCCCCGGTGTCACCCTCACCTCGTACGACCGGCTCCGGGCCGCCGCGTGGCTGCGGGTCGACGCGCTCTCCGTCGACCTCGACGGCGGAGCCCGGGCCGACTACCTGTCCTCCGGCCAGGTCTCCGACCGGCGTACGGTCTCCGAACTCGCCGCACTCCACGACCCGGGCGCCGGGCGCCGTACCGTCGCCGCGATCAACGCGGACTTCTTCGACATCAACGAGACGGGCGCACCGCAGGGACCCGGTGTCAGGGACGGTCAGGTCGACCACTCCCCGGCGGCCGGCGCCGAACGGGCCGTCGGGATCGGCCCCGGGAACGCCGGGCGGATCCTCCGGCTCTACTTCGAGGGGACGGTGACCCTGCCCTCGGGACCGCGCCCCCTGGCCGCGTACAACGCCGCGAACGTGCCCGCCGGTTCCGTCGGCGTCTACACGCCGGGCTGGGGCCGTGCCGACCGCGCGCTGACCGTGGACCGGGCGGCCCCCGTCGCGGAAGCGGTCGTCAGGGACGGCGCGGTCGTCTCCGTGACGGACCGCCCCGGCACCGGGC
>NZ_WWJY01000462.1 GCF_009865405.1 Streptomyces sp. SID3212
GTACCCCCGACCGGATTCGAACCGGCGCTACTGCCGTGAGAGGGCAGCGTGCTAGGCCGCTACACAACGGGGGCGTTGCAGAATGGTGTCTGCGCTGGGCTACCAGGACTCGAACCTAGACTAACGGAACCAGAAACCGTCGTGCTGCCAATTACACCATAGCCCACCAAAACTCAACCCCCTTACGGGGGTTTGTTTGGCTTGCGCCTCCCGGCCGGACCTTTCGGCCTTCCCGGGCGGCGCAGGAAGAACATTACCCGACAGCGGGCAGCGCTCCAAAACGAGTATCGGCGCCCGGGGGGCCGGGGAGCCGGACGGGCCCGGAAGCCCGTCCGGCCCGCCAGGAGACGGTCAGGCCGCCAGCTTGGCCAGTGCCGTGTCGATCCGGGCCAGCGTCCGCTCGCGGCCGAGCAGCTCCAGCGACTCGAAGAGCGGCAGCCCGACCGTGCGGCCGGTGACCGCGACCCGTACCGGCGCCTGCGCCTTGCCCAGCTTGAGGCCGTGCTCCTCGCCGGCCGCCAGGACCGCGTTCTTGAGCGCCTCGGCGTTCCACTCCGCCGCGGCGATGTTCGTACGGGCCGTCGCCAGCAGCGCGTCCGCGCCCGGCTTCATCGCCTTCTCCCAGGACGCCTGGTCCTCCGCCGGCTCGTCCAGGAAGAGGAAGTCGACGTTGGCGGTGATGTCCGAGAGGACCGTGAGCCGGGTCTGGGCCAGCGGCGCCAGCTCCTCGAAGGCCGCCGCGTCGAAGGCCTCGGGGGCCCACGGCGCGTGCGGGGCGCGCAGCCACGGACCGCAGGCCTCGGTGAACGTCTTCACGTCCAGCAGCCTGATGTGGTCCGCGTTGACCGCCTCGGCCTTCTTGAGGTCGAAGCGCGCCGGGTTGGCGTTGACGTCCGCGATGTCGAACGCGGCGACCATCTCGTCCATGGAGAAGATGTCACGATCGGGGGCGAGCGACCAGCCCAGCAGCGAGAGGTAGTTGAGCAGCCCCTCGGGGAGGAAGCCGCGCTCGCGGTAGAGGTTGAGGGAGGACTGCGGATCGCGCTTGGAGAGCTTCTTGTTGCCCTCCCCCATCACGTACGGGAGGTGTCCGAACGCCGGGACGCCCTTCGCCACGCCCAGCGCGGTCAGCGCCTGGTAGAGGGCGATCTGGCGCGGGGTGGAGGACAGCAGGTCCTCGCCGCGCAGGACGTGCGTGATGCCCATCAGCGCGTCGTCGATCGGGTTGACGAGCGTGTAGAGGGGGGCGCCGTTGGCGCGGACGATGCCGTAGTCCGGGACGTTCTCCGGGGTGAAGGTCAGCTCGCCGCGGACCAGGTCCGTGAAGGTGATCGGCTCGTCGGGCATCCGGAAGCGGACGATGTGCGTGCGGCCCTCGGCCTCGTACGCCGCCTTCCGCTCCGCGCTCAGGTCCCGGCAGTGCCCGTCGTACCCGGACGGCCTGCCCGCCGCGCGGGCCGCCGCGCGGCGCTCGTCGAGCTCCTCGGTGGTGCAGTAGCAGGGGTACGCGTTCCCCGCGGCCAGCAGCTTGTCCGCGATCTCGCGGTAGAGGTCCATCCGCTGCGACTGGCGGTACGGCGCGTGCGGGCCGCCCACCTCCGGGCCCTCGTCCCAGTCGAGCCCGAGCCAGCGCAGCGAGTCGAGCAGCTGTTCGTACGACTCCTCGGAGTCGCGCGCCGCGTCGGTGTCCTCGATGCGCAGGACCAGGGTGCCGCCGGTGTGGCGGGCGTAGGCCCAGTTGAAGAGGGCGGTGCGGACCAGGCCCACGTGCGGGTTGCCGGTCGGGGACGGACAGAAACGAACACGGACGGGGCCGTTAACCACGCTTGATCACCCTGTTGGTGAGAGTGCCGATGCCTTCGATGGAGACGGCGACCTCGTCGCCGACGCTGAGGGGGCCGACCCCGGCGGGGGTGCCCGTGAGGATGACGTCTCCGGGGAGCAGTGTCATGGCCTCGGTGATGTGGACGATCAGGTCCTCGATGGAGCGGACCATCTCGCTCGTACGGCCGAGCTGGCGCTGTTCGCCGTTGACCGTGCACTGGATCGTGAGGTCCGAGGGGTCCAGTTCGGTCTCCACCCAGGGGCCCAGTGGGCACGAGGTGTCGAAGCCCTTGGCGCGGGCCCACTGCTTCTCGGTCTTCTGCGTGTCCCGGGCGGTGACGTCGTTGGCGCAGGTGTAGCCGAAGATGACGTCCTTGACGCGCTCGCGCGGGACCTCACGGCACAGCCGGCCGATCACGACGGCCAGTTCGGCCTCGTGGTGCACGTCGTTCGAGAAGGAGGGGTACTCGATGGCGTCGCCCGAGCCGATCACGGAGGTGGTGGGCTTGAAGAACGCCACCGGCACCTCGGGGACCTCGTTGCCGAGCTCCGCCGCGTGCTCCGCGTAGTTGCGGCCGATGGCCACGACCTTGTTGGGGAGCACCGGCGGCAGGAGCCGCACCTTGCTCAGCGGCACCTTGGTGCCGGAGAGCTCGAAGTCGGTGTACGGAATGCCCCTGATGATGTCGAGGACGAGACCGGCGGGGTCGCCGCCGTCGCCCTCGACCGCGCCGAAGGCGACATTGCCGTCGATGGAGAATCTGGCGATGCGCACGGGTGCTGTCGCCCCTCACTGTCACTTGCTGGCCTGCTGGAGACTGACACTCCAGGCTAGCCGGTGCGGGGTGACGCGCTCGCGTGCGACCGCCGGGGCCGCCGGGTCCCGCCGGGGCCGGGGCCGTACCCCTCTACCGGGCGGGTCTACTGGGCGGGTTCCGCGTCGGGAACCTTGTGGGGCGCCGGAGCGTCCATCAAAATCGTACGGCGCGGGTTGGCCGTGCGGTTCGGCAGAGTGACGGGATGTTCCGGGCGCTCCGTGGGTACGAGTTCCCCCGCGTCCTTCAGGTGCGCCAGCGTGGTGCGCCGGGGGTTGGCGATGTTGCGGAACAGTTTCGTCGTCTTCATCTGTGTGTCGGATCCCTGTCGCGTGTGCGGGGCGCGTGAGCGCCGGTTGTCGGATGAACCGTCCTTGTCGAGCGTCAGGCTAAACACGCGATTCCCCGGCGGAGCGGGGATCCCTCCGCGATCTCCATGTGAGTTTGCTCACGACGGGGCGGGCATTGAGGGCATTCCGGACAGGGCCTCAAGATCACCGAAACGGACATTGCGTTACTGAACGTTGCATTCCGCTCCTGATCATCCGGACTCAGACACCCCCCACCCGTAAGCAGCCTGTCAGTAATCGCCCCCTTTCCTCCATGAACTCTTTCTACGGCTTGTGACATGCTGCTCACGCGGTGTCATACAGGTCACAGCCCGGTACGCGGCCCTTGTTGGAGATCCTGCACTGTGCTGGAATTCCCCCCACCGCCGCGGGTTTCAAGCCGGCGCGCAGGGGCGCATCGCAGCGCCGCGTGGCGGTGGGGAAGGGGTAAAGCGCCGGTCACTCAAGACCACCATGGGGAGCGTTCTGCGCCCCACGACGCCGACACCGTCCTGCCGTTTCGCGGTGGGACGCCTGGTCCAGAGGTTGCGACGCTAGTGCAGGGACGTTTCAAGAGGGATAGCAGCGCTGCGGCGGAGCAGGAGCCCCGCAGCGGAACCGACCGCGGTGCCTCGCCCCAGCACACCCAGAACCCGGGCCAGGCACCGACGGGCGAGAGCGGCCCCCGTGCCGCGCGCCCCGGGGCGGCACCGGTCGGCGACGGCAGGACGGCCGCGCCCAAACCCGTGGGGCCGACCGACGCCGGTTCACGAATACTTCTGCGCAACTGGCGCATCAGTACCCGCCTGGTCGCTCTGCTGACCCTCCCGGTGGTCGCGGCGACCACCCTGGGCGGGCTGCGGATCAACGAGTCCTTGAACGAGATCCAGCAGCTGGAGCACATGCAGCTGCTGACGAAGATGACCAAGGAAGCGACCAACCTCGCGGCGCAGCTCCAGGCCGAGCGGGACGAGTCGGCGGGTCCGCTCACCAACGGCGCGACGGCTTCGGACTTCAAGGTCCAGGACCGCCGTACGAAGACGGACCGGGCGAAGAAGGCCTTCCTCGACGCCACCGTCGACATCGGCAACACCGACGGCGACCAGGCGCTGGAGTCCATCCGCTCCAACGTCAACCAGATCGCCACGCAGGTCAACCAGATCAACAAGATCCGCCAGGGCGCCTACCAGTCCAAGGGCGCCGACTCCCTGACCGTCGACGCGTACAGCGGACTGATCGAGTCGCTGCTGAGCCTCTCGCAGGACATGGCGCAGGCGACCAGCAACCCGGACATGATCAAGCGGACCCGCGCGCTGGCCGCGTTCTCGTCCGCCAAGGAGTACGCGTCCATCCAGCGGGCCATCATCGCCGCCGCGCTCCCCGCCGACCCGAAGAAGGACGGCACGCTGAGCGAGAACGACCGTCTCTACGGTCAGAACGCGCTCACCAAGGAGAAGAACTCCCTCACGTCCTTCAACTCGCTGTACGAGTCGATGGGCGGCAACGCCGAAGAGCTGACCGCACCGCTCAACGGCCAGGGAAACCCCGAGATCCAGGCCGCCGAGAAGTACGCGGACCGGGTCCTCGGGCAGCAGGACGGTCTGAAGAACGAGCCCCACCGCTCGTACCTGGACTGGACCGACCAGGCCTCGACCCGTATCAACGCGATGAAGACCATCGAGGCCACGCTGCTGGGCGAGATGGAGGGCAAGGCCCGCGAACTGCGCGACCAGGCCCAGCGCGACGCGTACATCAACGCCGCGCTGATCCTCCTCGTCCTCGGGGTCTCGCTCGTCGGCGCCTTCGTGGTGGCCCGCGCGATGATCCGCTCGCTGCGCCGGCTCCAGGACACGGCCACCCGGGTCGCCCAGGACCGCCTGCCCGAACTGGTCAAGGCGCTCTCCGAGTCGGACCCGCAGGACGTCGACACCTCCGTCGAGTCGGTCGGTGTGCACTCCAGGGACGAGATCGGCCAGGTCGCCGCGGCCTTCGACGACGTGCACCGCGAGGCCGTCCGCCTCGCCGCCGAGCAGGCCCTCCTGCGAGGCAACGTCAACGCGATGTTCACCAACCTCTCGCGCCGCAGCCAGGGCCTCATCCAGCGTCAGCTCTCGCTCATCTCCGAACTGGAGTCGCGCGAGGCCGACCCGGACCAGCTGTCCTCGCTGTTCAAGCTCGACCACCTCGCGACCCGTATGCGCCGTAACGGTGAGAACCTCCTCGTCCTCGCGGGTGAGGAGCCGGGTCGTCGCTGGACCCGGCCCGTGCCCCTGGTCGACGTGCTCCGTGCCGCCGCCTCCGAGGTGGAGCAGTACGAGCGCATCGAACTCGCCTCGGTCCCCGCGACCGAGGTCGCGGGACGAGTCGTCAACGACCTCGTGCACCTGCTCGCCGAGCTGCTGGAGAACGCGACGTCGTTCTCCTCGCCGCAGACGAAGGTCCGGGTCACCGGTCACGCCCTGCCCGACGGCCGGGTGCTGGTCGAGATCCACGACACCGGCATCGGCCTCTCGCCCGAGGACCTCGCGGCGATCAACGAGCGGCTCGCGTCGCCGCCCACCGTGGACGTCTCGGTCTCGCGCCGCATGGGTCTGTTCGTGGTCGGCCGGCTGTCCCTGCGCCACGGCATCCGGATCCAGCTGCGCCCCTCCGACTCGGGTGGTACGACCGCGCTGGTCATGCTGCCGGTCGACGTCGCCCACGGCGGCAAGAAGGGCCCGGTCGGCAAGCCCGGGATGAACATCGGCGGCCAGAACGGCCAGGCCCCGGTGGCCGGCCGGCCGCCCGCGGGTCCCGGCCTCACCGCCGGTCCCGGCGG
>NZ_WWJY01000463.1 GCF_009865405.1 Streptomyces sp. SID3212
TCAAGCCCGTCCGGCGATTGAGGACAAAGCGTGGCCGCAGGCCACCCGCACCCGCACCCGGCGCACGGCCGCGTCACGCCTCCGTGGAGTCCACCGGCTCGTGGTCCTCCGACTCGTACAGTTCGAACCAGATCGACTTCCCCTCCCCCCGCGGATTCACCCCCCACGCGTCCGCCAGCACCTCCATCAGCACCAGCCCGCGCCCGCTGGAAGCGAGCTCGCCGGGACGGCGCCGGTGCGGGAGTTCGTCGTTCACGTCCGCCACCTCCACCCGCAACCGCCGGTCGCCGCGTTCGCCCGCCGCCTCGGCGACCAGCAGCGCGTCCCCGTCCGTGTGCACCAGGACGTTCGTGACCATCTCCGAGACCATCAGCACCGCCGCGTCGACCTGCTCGTCGTCCGACCAGTCGTGCAGCAGGTCCCGCAGCTGCCGCCGCGCCCCCGCGATCCGCTCCGGTTCCGCCTGCGCGATCGTCAGCGCCGTGCGTCGCGGCGGCGGCTGCCGGTCGGCGCGGGGCTGGGAGCCGTCCCGCGCGAGCAGGACGAGCGCGATGTCGTCCTCCCGGTGCTCCGGCAGCGGGCCCGTCATGTAGTGGGAGCCGGGGCCGTGCACCACGCCCATCAGCGCGTCCGCCAGCTCCTCCAGGGACGAGCCCGTGTCCCCCTCCAGCACCGGCCGCAGCCGGTCCCAGCCGGTCGCCAGGTCGTGGCCGCCCGTCTCGACGAGCCCGTCCGTGCAGAGCATGAGCAGCTCCCCCGGCTGGAGCGTGATCTGCGTCGTCGGATAGTCGGAGTCCGCCTCGATGCCCAGCGGCAGCCCGCCCGCCGTCTGCCGGATGAACGCCGTCCCGTCCGGCATGCGGAACACGGGGTCCAGATGTCCCGCCCGCGCGATCTCCAGCGTCCCGTTCTCCGGGTCGACCTCCATGTACAGGCAGGTGGCGAAGCGCGGTCCGGTCTTCTCGTACTCCTCGTCGGTCATGGCCGCGTCCGCGGAGCCGTCCGCGGCCACGCCGTACGGTGCCACCGCCCCCGTACCCCCGTCGCTCTCCGGCCCCGGGAACTGCCGCATCCCCGCGAGGAACCGCGACGCCCGCGACAGCACGGCGTCCGGCCGGTGCCCCTCCGCCGCGTACGCGCGCAACGCGATCCGCAGCTGGCCCATCAGCCCCGCCGCCCGTACGTCATGCCCCTGTACGTCCCCGATGACCAGCGCGAACCGCCCGCTGCCCCGCCCCTCCGCCTCGGTCGTGCCGCCCGGCAGCGGGATCATGTCGTACCAGTCGCCGCCGACCTGGAGCCCGCCGCCCGTCGGCACGTACCGCGCCGCCACCGACATCCCCGGGATGTCGGTGTTCAGCGTCGGCATCATCGAGCGCTGGAGCCCGAGCGACAGCTCGCGCTCGCTCTCGGTGACCCCCGCGCGCGCCAGCGCCTGCGCCAGCATCCGCGCCACCGTGTTCAGTACGGAGCGCTCGTCCGGCGAGAACGCCACGCGGTTCTTGAACGCGGCCATCCACGTGCCGAGCGTGCGCCCCGCGACGGTCAGCGGGAGGAAGGCCCAGGAGTTGCGCGCGAACGGCTCGATGCGCGGCCAGATGTCCGGGTAGCGCTCCTTGTACGACTCCGCCGTCGGCAGGTAGATCGCCCGGCCCGTCCTGATGACCTCGGACGCCGGGTAGTCGGACTCGACCGTCAGGCTGGAGAAGTCGTCCGCGTCCGCCAGCGTGTTCCCGAGGAGGCCGACGATCCGCAGCGCCTCCTGCGACGGCGAGGTGCTGAACACCGCGAGACCGTCCGGCGAGAAGCCCGGCATGGACAGCGACGACGCGACCCGCAGCACCTCGGCCGTGGAGCGGGCCTCCGCCAGCGCCCGCCCCGCGTCGAGCAGGAACGCCTCGCGGGACCTGCGCCAGTCCCCGGTGATCGAGCTGCCCTCGATGGCGGTGCCGGGACGCGGCTCGGCCACCTCCTGGAGGGTGCCGATCAGCTCGTACACCTGGACCCCGTCGGGCAGTGTCCTGACGACCGGTTTGGACCGCGCCCGTACGGTACGGAGCACCCGGCCCTTCTCGTTCATGATCCGCAGCCGGGCCTCGGCGAGGGTCCCCTCCGTGACCGCGAGGCTGACGATGCCCTGGATCTCGTTCCAGTCCACCGGGTGGAAGTGGGAGCGCGCGCCGGACGCGGTGAGGGAGGCCGGTTCGGCGGGCAGGCCGAGGAGCCGGGCCGCCTCGGCGTCCAGGGTGACGCGGCCGGTCGCGTCGTCCCAGCGCCAGATGCCGGTCGCGATCGCGGCCAGGACTTCCTCGGTGCGCATTGTCACACTTTATGAACATCTGTAGAGCAAACGCCAATGAGGAGGCCTCAGCGGCGGGCGATAAGGTTATGGCGGTCACACACAAGCGCTGTTCAACCACCATGACCCCGAGTTGCGAAGACTGGATGAAAGACGATGCATCGGTACAGGTCCCACACCTGCGGCGAGCTCCGCGCCTCTGACGTCGGCACCGACGTCCGGCTGAGCGGCTGGCTGCACAATCGCCGAGACCTGGGCGGCATCCTCTTCATCGATCTGAGGGACCACTACGGTCTCGTCCAGCTCGTCGCCCGTCCCGGCACCGCCGCGAACGAGGAGCTGTCCAAGCTCACGAAGGAGACCGTCGTCCGTATCGACGGCACGGTCTCGGCGCGCGGCGCGGAGAACGTGAACCCGGACCTCGCGACCGGTGAGATCGAGATCGAGGTCTCGGAGGTCGAGATCCTGGGCGCGGCCGGCCCGCTGCCCTTCACGATCAACGCCGAGGACGGCGTCAACGAGGAGCGGCGCCTGGAGTACCGCTTCCTCGACCTGCGCCGCGAGCGCATGCACCGCAACATCATGCTGCGTACGGCGGTCATCTCCGCCATCCGCCACAAGATGACCGCGCTCGGCTTCAACGAGATGGCCACGCCGATCCTCACCGCGGCCTCGCCCGAGGGCGCCCGCGACTTCGTCGTCCCGTCCCGGCTGAACCCCGGCAAGTTCTACGCGCTCCCGCAGGCCCCGCAGCAGTTCAAGCAGCTGCTGATGGTCTCCGGCTTCGACCGCTACTTCCAGATCGCGCCCTGCTTCCGCGACGAGGACGCCCGCGCGGACCGCTCGCCGGGCGAGTTCTACCAGCTCGACGTCGAGATGAGCTTCGTCGAGCAGGAGGACGTCTTCCGGCCGATCGAGAAGCTCATGACCGAGCTGTTCACCGAGTTCGGCGAGGGCCGCGAGGTCACCTCGCCCTTCCCGCGGATCCCGTTCCGCGAGTCGATGGTCAAGTACGGCAACGACAAGCCGGACCTGCGCGCCAAGCTTGAGCTGAGCGACATCTCGGACGTCTTCGAGGACTCCGACTTCAAGGCGTTCGCCGGCAAGCACGTGCGCGCCCTGCCGGTGCCGGACACGGCCGGCCAGTCGCGGAAGTTCTTCGACGGCCTCGGCGACTACGCCGTCGGCCTGGGCGCCAAGGGCCTGGCCTGGGTGCGGGTCGGCGACGACGGCGCGCTCAGCGGGCCGATCGCCAAGTTCCTGACCGAGGACAACGTCAAGGTCCTCACCGAGCGCCTCTCCCTCGCCCCCGGCCACGCGATCTTCTTCGGCGCGGGCGAGTTCGGCGAGGTCTCCAAGATCATGAGCGCGGTCCGCGTCGAGGCCGCCAAGCGCGCCGGGCACTTCGAGGAGGGCGTCTTCCGGTTCTGCTGGGTCGTCGACTTCCCGATGTACGAGAAGGACGAGGAGACCGGGAAGATCGACTTCTCGCACAACCCGTTCTCGATGCCCCAGGGCGGCCTGTCCGACCTGGAGACGAAGGACCCGCTGGACATCCTGGCGTGGCAGTACGACATCGTCTGCAACGGCATCGAGCTGTCGTCCGGCGCGATCCGTAACCACGAGCCCGAGCTGATGATCAAGGCCTTCGAGATCGCCGGCTACGACCGCGACACCGTCGAGCACGAGTTCGCGGGCATGCTGCGCGCGTTCCGCCTCGGCGCCCCGCCGCACGGCGGCATCGCGCCCGGCATCGACCGCATCGTGATGCTGCTGGCGGACGAGCCGAACATCCGCGAGACGATCGCCTTCCCGCTCAACGGCAACGCCCAGGACCTGATGATGGGCGCGCCGACGGAGCTGGACGAGTCGCGGCTGCGGGAGCTGAACGTGGCCCTGCGGAAGCCGGTCGCGAAGTCGGGCGAGTAGCGGGGGTACGCCCGCGCGGCGGACGGAACGTCCGAGGAGGGGCCAGGAACCGGTACCGGTTCCTGGCCCCTCCTCG
>NZ_WWJY01000464.1 GCF_009865405.1 Streptomyces sp. SID3212
CGCCGCCGCCGCGGGCCACCGCCGCCTGGGCGATCTCACGGGCCAGGCGCGGGCGTTGGGCGAGGCCGCCCGGGTGGAGGAGTACGCGGGCCACCCCTACGACTCGCTGCGCACCTGCGAGGAGGCGGTGGGCTGGGCGCGGCTCGCCGGGGACGTACGGCTGGAGGCGGCGCTGCGGATCAGGCTGGCCGACACCCTCGACCGGGTCGGTGACCCGACCGCCGCCCGGCTGCACCGGGCCGTCGCCGACCGGCTCCTTGGAACGGAGGAAGGCGATTCTGCCTACGAAATCCGCAGCACCTCCGCGCAGGAATAATGCTTTGCAAGGCTAGACAGGGGGAAGTCCTTCATTAGACTGGTTTCGCCGCACCCACTCGCGGCGTACCCTCCTCTGAGCCAAGGACCGTGATCGACGTGCTGGTCGGTATCCCCCGCGAGGTCAAGAACAACGAGTTCCGCGTGGCCATCACCCCCGCCGGTGTCCACGAACTGGTACGCCACGGCCACCAGGTCGTCGTCGAGCGGGAGGCCGGCGCCGGTTCCTCCATCACGGACGGCGAGTTCACCGCCGCCGGCGCCCGGATCCTGGCCACGGCCGACGAGGTCTGGGCCGCCGCCGACCTGGTGCTGAAGGTCAAGGAGCCGATCGCCGAGGAGTACCACCGGCTGCGCAAGGACCAGACGCTCTTCACCTACCTGCACCTCGCCGCGTCCCGTTCCTGCACCGACGCCCTGCTGGACTCCGGCATCACGGCCATCGCGTACGAGACGGTCGAGACCGCGAACCGCGCCCTCCCGCTGCTCGCCCCGATGTCCGAGGTCGCGGGCCGGCTGGCCCCGCAGGTCGGCGCGTACCACCTGATGCGCTCGGCCGGCGGGCGCGGTGTCCTGCCGGGCGGCGTGCCCGGTACGGCCCCGGGCCGCGCCGTGGTCATCGGCGGCGGGGTCTCCGGCTGGAACGCCACGCAGATCGCCGTCGGCATGGGCTTCCACGTGACGCTTCTCGACCGGGACATCAACAAGCTCCGCGAGGCGGACCGGATCTTCGGCACCAAGGTCCAGACCATCGTGTCCAACACGTACGAACTGGAGCGCGCGGTCGTCGACGCGGACCTCGTCGTGGGGGCCGTTCTGATCCCCGGCGCCAAGGCGCCGAAACTGGTCACCAACGCGCTCGTCGCCCGGATGAAGCCCGGAAGTGTACTTGTCGACATTGCAATCGATCAGGGCGGCTGCTTCGAGGACTCGCACCCGACGACCCACGCGGACCCGACCTTCCGTGTCCACGACTCGGTCTTCTACTGCGTCGCCAACATGCCCGGCGCGGTGCCCAACACGTCGACCTTCGCGCTCACCAACGCGACCCTCCCGTACATCGTGGAACTGGCCGACCGGGGCTGGGCTGAGGCGCTGCGGCGCGATCCGGCGCTCGCGAAGGGACTCAACACCCATGGCGGTCAGGTGGTTTACCGCGAGGTCGCGGACGCCCATGGACTGAATCACGCCGAATTGAGCGCGGTTCTCGGCTGACTCGTCAACCCGAATCGTCAACATCACGACACCGGCCGGATCTTGCCCCCCGAGGTCCGGCCGGCCGCGTGCCCGGGTGCGCTCGAACGCCGGGTCAACTCGCGGGAAACGTAACTCTTCAACCGATTCGCGCACCCGTGAAACGTGCGGCACCTGCTGTGGTGAGAGGCCTGTGCGCCCTTGACAGAGAGGTGTTCGGTTGCCGACACATCGGGCCGGGTCCGGCGGATTGTGTTGCTGCGGACCGGTGACACGCCATAGAGTCGCCCATCGTCGGCATGGTGCCACGCTGACCTATCGATAAGTTTCCTGGTCACGTCCAAGGAGGTAAGACGACTTGTGAATGAGTCGACATTTACTCCCGGGGGTGGTCAGCCAGGGATGCCTGCGAGGGGCGGGAGCCCGTCGTCCGGGCTGGAGGCTGTCGGCTCCGTCGCTGTCCGCACCTTCGCCACCCACCAGCACACGACAGCCCACCAGATGATGGACGGCCACCACGTGAACGCCATGGCCGGCAACGAGGGCGGGCGAGAGTCCAGCCCATTCGCCGACTACAACGAAGTGCCCGAGGGGCACTTCTACGACCCCGACGCCGAGTACGAGCCCGACCCCGAGTACGCGGCCACCCTCGCACCCGACGCTGCCCGCCAGCGCCGCGAGCGGATCGGCCCCACCGGGCGTCCCCTGCCGTACTTCCCGATCCCAGGCCCGCTGACGGACCACGGCCCCGCGACGATCATCGCGATGTGCAACCAGAAGGGCGGCGTGGGCAAGACCACGTCGACCATCAACCTGGGTGCCGCGCTCGCGGAGTACGGCCGGCGCGTCCTGCTCGTCGACTTCGACCCGCAGGGAGCCCTGTCGGTCGGCCTCGGCGTGAATCCGATGGAGCTCGACCTCACCGTCTACAACCTGCTCATGGAGCGGGGCATGGCGGCCGACGAGGTCCTCCTGAAGACGGCGGTCCCCAACATGGACCTGCTGCCGAGCAACATCGACCTCTCCGCGGCGGAAGTGCAGCTGGTGAGCGAGGTGGCGCGCGAGTCGACGCTCCAGCGGGCCCTCAAGCCGCTGCTGCCCGACTACGACTACATCGTGATCGACTGCCAGCCGTCGCTCGGTCTGCTGACCGTGAACGCGCTGACCGCCGCGCACAAGGTGATCGTGCCGCTGGAGTGCGAGTTCTTCGCGCTGCGCGGGGTGGCGCTGCTGACGGAGACCATCGAGAAGGTCCAGGAGCGGCTCAACCCCGACCTGGAGCTCGACGGCATCCTCGCCACGATGTACGACTCCCGTACGGTGCACAGCCGCGAGGTCCTCGCGCGCGTCGTCGAGGCCTTCGACGAGCACGTCTACCACACGGTGATCGGGCGGACCGTGCGCTTCCCGGAGACCACGGTCGCCGGTGAACCGATCACCACGTACGCCTCGAACTCCGTGGGTGCGGCCGCGTATCGCCAGCTCGCCAGGGAGGTGCTCGCCCGGTGTCACGCCGAGTGAGTCTGCCCGGGGCCGACGAGCTGTTCCGTACGACCGGGGGCATGGCGCTCCAGTCGTCGTCGCCCGCGGAGCGGGAGCGGCGGCGCAACGCGAACGCCAACGGTGAGGCGCGGGTGCCGAATCCGGCGGGGCCGGCGGGTTCCGCCGGTTCGGCGGGTTCGGGGGGTTCGCCGGGGGAGGGCGACCCGGCGGACGGGACGCCGCCCGGCGCCGGATCCCCGGCCTCCCCGGCCGCGGAGGAGCACTCGGCCACCGAGCGCGACTCGGCGGAGTCGTCCCGCGGCCGTACGGGCGGGAACGACGCGGACCAGTCGGGACCGGTGAAGAACCGGCGGCCCCAGGAGGCGCAGGGCGGCCAGCAGCGGCGCAGGGGGCGTGGCGCGAACCGCCGTCCCAGCGGGCGTGAACGGCACGACGAGAAGATCACGGTCTACGTCTCCGCCGAGGAACTGATGGACCTGGAGCACGCGCGCCTGGTGCTGCGCGGCGAGCACGGGCTCGCCGTGGACCGCGGGCGGATCGTCCGCGAGGCGGTCGCGGTGGTCCTGGCGGACCTCGAATCGCGGGGCGACGCGAGCATCCTCGTACGGCGCCTGCGCGGGCGCTGAGGATAGCCTGCCGGGGCCGCGCCACCTCCGCCCTCGCCATCCAGGACCCCGATGCCCCCGCCTCCCGACACCACCCGCCCCCCGCGCCGAGCGCTGGGCCGCGGCCCGGGAGCGAACCCTC
>NZ_WWJY01000465.1 GCF_009865405.1 Streptomyces sp. SID3212
GGCGGCCGACCAGCAGCGGCGCGCGGTGGAGCGATCGGCGTCCATGTCCGCGCCGGTGGGCGAGAATCGGGGGCCGGACGGGGGGTTGGGCCGGGTCCGGGGACGGGCCGGGCGGCGAGAGGTGGCGTACGTGCGGGACCAGGAGTACGAACAGGGCGCCGAGCACCGGCGCGGACGCCCTCGGAGCGAGGCGGCCGAACGGGCCATCCTGGACGCCGTCGTGTCCCTCCTGGAGGAGGGCGTGCCCCTCGGCACGCTCTCCATCGAGCGGATCGCCCGTACGGCGGGCGTCGGCAAGGCCACCATCTACCGGCGCTGGCAGGGCAAGGAAGCGCTGTTCGTGGACGTCGTACGGGACATGGAGCCCCCCGAGCCCACCCTCCCCGGCACGTCCGCCCTCGCGGATCTCAGGGCCCTGCTGGAGTCCCTGCGCACGCGCGGCCTCGCCCAGCGCTCCTCGGCGCTCCTCCACAACGTCTTCGCGGAGATGAAGAGCCGGCCCGCCCTGTGGGCCGAGTACCGCAGGCTCGTCATCGAACCCCGCCACGAGGCGACGGTCGCGGTGCTCCGCCGCGCCGTCGCCGAGGGGGAGTTGCGCGACGACGTCCCGGTGGACCTGATGAACGACCTGCTGGTCGGCGCCATGCTCGTACGGACGTTGCACCGCCCGGACGCACCGCTCCCCGAAGATCTCGCCGAGCAGATCATCGAAGCGGCGATGGGTGGAATCGGCCCACGGACGGGTGGCATCGGCCCACGGAAGGCGTGACGCCGGTACGGCGTGAGGTGCCCCGACCGCCCCTCGCCCACGTGACGTTCGCAACACCACAATCGTGCGGGTTCTGTCACAACCGGTCGTGATCTGCCCGTGATCGGAACCCCTCCGCGCGCCGGTTTCGTCCTCGTGGCAGTACGGCCGTCCCGGACGGCAGAGAAAGCGCCCGCGCATCCCCTAGGGTCGGGGGCGGGCGTGCACGGCAAGGCAGTGAGGGCAGCGGACATGACGCAGGAGTACACGGCGGAGTCGGTGGAGACCGGCGCGGACGCGGAACACCAGCGCGCGGGTGGGGGAGCCCGGGTCCGGAACGCGCTGTCCCGATGGCGGGGCGGCCGGAACATCTGGCGGCGCGGCATCGTCCTCGCCGTTCTCGCCCTGCTGGCCGCGCTGTTGATGATCCTGCACGCGCAGATCCCCAACCGGATCGGCAACCTGGGCAGCCTCACCGAAACCTTCCTGCCCTGGCTGGGCCTGATCATCCCGGTGATCCTCGTCCTCGCTCTCCTGCGCAGGTCCGCGACCGCGCTGATCGCGCTCCTCCTGCCCGCCGTCGTCTGGGTCAACCTCTTCGGCGGCCTCCTCGCCGACAAGTCGGGCGGGGGCGGCGACTTCACCGTCGCCACGCACAACGTCAACGCGGAGAACCCCGATCCGGCGGGCACCGCGCGCGAGGTCGCCGAGGCCGGCGCGGACGTCCTCGCGCTGGAGGAGCTGACCGAGACCGACGTACCGACGTACGAGAAGGCGCTGGCGGGGACGTACAAGTACCACTCCGTGCAGGGCACCGTCGGGCTGTGGAGCAAGTACCCGATGTCCGGCACCCGCCCCGTCGACATCCGGCTGGGCTGGGTCCGCGCGATGCGGTCCACCATCACCACGCCCGAGGGGCAGGTCGGCGTGATCGTGGCGCACCTGCCGTCCGTACGCGTCAAGCTGCACGCCGGCTTCACCGCCAACCAGCGCGACAACAGCGCGGACGCGCTCGGCGTGGCCATCAGCCGCGAGCCCGTCGGCCGGGTCATCCTGCTCGGCGACCTGAACGGCACGATGAACGACCGCTCCCTGAACGCCGTCACGTCCCAGATGCGCTCCACACAGGGGGCGGCGGGGGACGGGTACGGGTTCAGCTGGCCGGCCTCTTTCCCGATGGCGCGCATCGACCAGATCATGGTGAAGGGCATCGAGCCGACGGCGTCCTGGACCCTGCCGAGGACGGACAGCGACCATCTGCCGGTGGCGGCGCGGGTGGAGCTGCGGGCGGACTGAGACGCGGACCGGCTACGGAACCGGGCGTTCATCTGCTGGTCCGTCCGCCGGTTCATCCGTGGGAAGAAAACGTCTGAGAGACTTTGTTCAGTCGAGGTACTTACTGGTGCCTACTGAACGCGTCCTCACACCGCTCCCCTTCTCCGGAAAGGCTCCCCTCCCCATGCCCTTGGCGCTGCTGGCCCTCGCTGTAAGTGCCTTCGGTATCGGCACGACCGAGTTCGTGATGATGGGCCTGCTGCCCAACGTCGCGGACGACCTCGGTACCTCCGTACCCACCGCCGGCTATCTCGTCTCCGCCTACGCGATCGGGGTGGTCCTCGGCGCCCCGCTCCTCACCGCCGTGGGGTCCCGGATCCCGCGCAAGCGGATGCTCCTCCTCCTGATGGGGTTCTTCGTCGTCGGCAACCTCGCCTCCGCGCTCGCCCCGAGCTTCGGCTGGCTGCTGGCGGGCCGGCTGCTCGCGGGGCTGCCGCACGGCGCGTTCTTCGGGGTCGGCGCGGTGGTCGCGTCGCGGCTCGTGGAGGAGGGACGGCAGGCGCGGGCGGTGGCGACGATGTTCCTGGGCCTGACCGTCGCCAACATCGTCGGGGTCCCGGCGGCGACGCTGCTCGGCCAACACCTGGGCTGGCGCGCCACGTTCCTGGTCGTGACCGTGATCGGCGTGGTCGCGCTGGTCGCGCTGGCGAGGCTCGTCCCGTACGTACCCGTCGACGCGCACCAGAGCCTCGGGCGCGAGCTGCGCGCCCTGGGGAACCGTCAGGTGCTGCTCGGGCTCGCCACGGCGGTCTTCGGCTTCGCGGGGGTCTTCGCGGTGTACTCGTACCTCGCCTCGATGACCACCGAGGTCATGGGCTTCGGGGAGTCGTCGGTGACGGTGGTCCTGGCGCTGTTCGGCATCGGCATGACGCTGGGCGCGCTGGCGGCGGGCCCGCTGACGGACCGGGCGCTGCGGCCGACGCTGTACGGGTCGCTCGCCACGCTCGCGGTGGTGCTGGTCGCGTTCCGCTTCACGGCGCACGTGCAGTGGGCGGCGCTGGTGACGGTGGTGGTGCTGGGCGCGGTGGGCTTCCTGACGACGACGCCGCTCCAGATGCTGGTCATGCAAAAGGCGAAGGACGCCCCGACGCTGGCCTCGGCGTCCAACCACTCGGCCTTCAACCTGGCGAACGCGGGCGGCGCGTGGCTGGGGGGCGCGGCGATCGCGGCGGGCTGGGGCTGGATGTCCCCGGCGCTGGTGGGGGCGGTGCTGGCGGTACTGGGCCTGACAATCGCCCTGACGGCGGGCCGCCTGGACGCCCCACGT
>NZ_WWJY01000466.1 GCF_009865405.1 Streptomyces sp. SID3212
CCACCAGCCGGCCTGCTCGCGGGCGCCGGCCAGGACCACGGCGGCGCGGCGCGGCTGGCGCGGCAGCGCGGCGTCGAGCCCGGCGAGGTCCGCGTCCGAGGGCCGCCGGTCGACGGGCAGCCGTACCGGCACGGTCTCGTGGCCGGTCGGCCGGAAGACCAGGCCGGTCTCGAACAGCGCCAGGTCGTGCGAGCCGCGTCCGTCGTTGCGGCGCAGGGCCGCCAGGAGGCCCGGCAGCAGCGTCGTGCGCAGCGCGGGCTCCTCGTCGGAGAGCGGGTTGACCAGCGTGACCGTACGGCGGCGGGCGTCGTCGGCCGGGAGGCCGAGGGCGTCGAGGGCGGCGTCGCCGATGAACGGGTAGTTGAGCGCCTCGACGTACCCGGCGCCGGCCAGCACCCGGCCGACCCTGCGGTGCAGCCGCTGCCGCTCGGTGAGGCCCCGGCCCGAGGGCGGGGTCGGCAGCGTGGAGGGGAGGTTCTCGTACCCCTCCAGGCGGATGACCTCCTCGGCGAGGTCGTTGGGCGCGCCGAGGTCGGGGCGCCAGGACGGGACGGTGACGACCAGTTCGTCCTGGCCCTGGACGGCGCAGCCGACTTCCTGGAGCCGCCGTACGACGGTCTCGCGCCCGTAGACCATGCCGGCCACCCGGTCGGGGTGACCCGCGGGCATGACGATCGTGTGCGGCGCGTACGGCGCGACGACCTCGGTGACCCCGGCGCCCGCGGAACCGCCCGCGAGCAGGACCAGCAGGTCGACGGTCCGCTGCGCGGCGGCGGCCGCGGCCTGCGGGTCGACGCCGCGCTCGAAGCGCTTGGACGCCTCGGAGGCCAGCTTGTGGCGGCGCGCGGTGCGGGCGATGGAGATCGGGTCGAAGTGCGCGGCCTCGATGACGACCTCGGTGGTGCCGCGCACCTCCCCGGTCCCGGGGTCGACGGCGACATCGGCGATCTCGGTGTCGGCGCCGCCCATGACCCCGGCGAGGCCGATGGCCCCCCGGTCGTCGGTGATGACGAGATCCTCGGGGTCGAGGGTGCGCTCGGCGCCGTCGAGCGTGGTGATCTTCTCGCCGGGCAGGGCGCGGCGGACCCCGAGGGGCCCGTCGATGCGGGAGCGGTCGTACGCGTGCAGGGGCTGGCCGACCTCCAGCATCACGTAGTTGGTGATGTCGACGGCGAGCGAGATCGGCCGCATGCCGGCCTTCTGGAGCCGGCGCGTCAGCCAGATGGGGCTGCGGGCCTCGGGGTCGAGGCCGGTGACCGTACGGGCCGTGAAGCGGTCGGAGCCCCTCGGGTCGGCGATCTTCACCGGGTGGCCGAAGGCGTTCGGCGCGGGCACGTCGAGCAGCGCCGGGTCGCGCAGGGCCAGGCCGTACGCGGTGGCGGTCTCGCGGGCGACGCCGCGCAGAGAGAGGCAGTAGCCGCGGTCCGGGGTGACGGCGATGTCGAGAACCTCGTCGACCAGCTCCAGGAGCGCGATCGCGTCGGTGCCGACCTCGTGCTCGGGCGGGAGGACGATGATGCCGCCGGAGCCGTCGTCGCCCATGCCCAGCTCGTCGCCGGAGCAGATCATGCCGTGCGAGGTCTTGCCGTACGTCTTGCGCGCGGCGATCGCGAAGTCCCCGGGCAGCACCGCGCCCGGCAGGACCACGACGACCTTGTCGCCGACGGAGAAGTTCCGGGCGCCGCAGACGATCTCCTGCGGGTCGCCGGTGCCGTTGGCCGTGCCGACGTCGACGGTGCAGAAGCGGATGGGCTTCTTGAAGCCCTCCAGCTCCTCGATGGTGAGGACCTTGCCCACGACGAGGGGGCCCTTGAGGCCGGCGCCGAGCTGTTCGACGGCCTCCACCTCCAGGCCCGCCGACACGAGCCGGGCCTGGACGTCGCGGCCGGTCTCCGTCGCCGGCAGGTCGACGTACTCCCGCAGCCAGGAAAGCGGGACGCGCATCAGATCTCCATCCCGAACGGCCGGGTGAACCGGACGTCCGACTCGACCATGTCTCGCATGTCTTCGACGTGGTGGCGGAACATCAGCATCCGTTCGATGCCGAACCCGAAGGCGAACCCGCTGTACTTCTCGGGGTCGACGCCGCAGGCGACGAGCACCTTCGGGTTGACCATGCCGCAGCCGCCGAGCTCGATCCAGCCCTCGCTGCCGCAGGTGCGGCAGGGCCGGTCCGGGTTGCCGACGGACGCGCCGCGGCAGACGTAGCAGAGCATGTCCATCTCGGCGGACGGCTCGGTGAAGGGGAAGTAGTTCGGCCGCAGCCGGGTCTTCATGTCGGAGCCGAAGAGCGCCTGGACCATGTGGTCGAGGGTGCCCTTGAGGTCGGCCATGGTGAGGCCCTCGTCCACGGCGAGCAGCTCGATCTGGTGGAAGACCGGGGTGTGCGTGGCGTCCAGCTCGTCCGTGCGGTAGACCCGGCCGGGGCAGACCACGTAGACGGGCGGCTCGCGGTCGAGCAGGGTGCGGGCCTGGACGGGTGAGGTGTGCGTACGGAGCAGCACACCGGACTCGTCGCCGGTGTCGGCGGCCTGGCCGGGCGCCCGCACGAAGAAGGTGTCCTGGGTCTGGCGGGCCGGGTGGTCGGGCAGAAAGTTCAGGGCGTCGAAGTTGAACCACTCCGCCTCGACCTCGGGGCCCTCGGCGATCTCGTAGCCCATGGCGACGAAGACGTCCGCGACCCGCTCCATGAGCGTGGTCAGCGGGTGCCGCGCGCCGGGCGGTACCCGGTCGTACGGCAGCGTGACGTCCACCGCCTCCTCGACCAGGACCCGGCTGTCGCGCTCGGCCTCCAGCTCGGTCTGGCGGGCGGCGAGGGCCTTGCTCACGGCGCCGCGGGCCTGGCCCACGCGCTTGCCCGCCTCGGCCTTGGCCTGCGGC
>NZ_WWJY01000467.1 GCF_009865405.1 Streptomyces sp. SID3212
GCACGGCGGCCGTGCACCGGCTGCGGCGGCCGGAGCGCGGCCGGGAAAAGGTGAGGCCTTCGCAACATGCCGTAAACACCGCGAGTGCTCGTTCTTAACATCCACACCGTATACAAAGAGAAGTAATACGCAGGACTTCTTTACTGCTGCCCGCGCGGAAATGACCGAGCCGTGGTGCGCTGAATTCTCGCGCACCACGGCTCGGCCGTGAAATGAATTCGGGACGGTCGCGGGTCGCCGATCTCCGGTCGCCGGACCGGCTGTCGGACCGACTGCCGGACCGGCTCGGGCGGTCAGACCGTCTCGGGCAGTTCGTCGAGCCCCTCGGCGACCAGCTTCGCCAGCCGGTCCAGCGCCGCGTCGGCGCCCTCCGCGTCCGAGGCGAGCACGATCTCCTCGCCGCCCCGCGCGCCCAGGCCCAGTACCGCGAGCATCGAGGCCGCGTTCACCGGGCTGCTCTCCGCCTTCGCGACCGTGACGGGGACGCCGGTGGCCGTGACGGCACGGACGAAGATGGAGGCGGGGCGGGCGTGCAGGCCCTCGGTCCAGCCGACGTTGACGTGTCGCTCAGCCATGGTGGTGCCCTTCGGTGTCACGAGGTCGATGTCGCGAGGAGGTCGCGAGGTCGGAATCATGAGTTGGAATCATGAGGTTGTCTAGACCAGTCTCTCACGTGCTGTACGGTCCACTCCTGCCGACCCGCTGGGCCGGTCCGCCGTAGGCTTCGACCTATGGAGACGCCGTCGGAGCACGCGTACCCCGGTCACTGGGAAGCGGATGTGGTGCTGCGGGACGGGGGTACCGCCCGCATCAGGCCCATCACGGCCGGCGACGCGGAGCGCCTCGTCAGCTTTTTCGAACAGGTCTCCGACGAATCGAAGTATTACCGTTTTTTCGCGCCCTATCCCCGGCTGTCCGACAAGGACGTCCACCGCTTCACCCATCACGACTACGTGGACCGGGTCGGTCTGGCGGTGACGGTGGGCGGCGAGTTCATCGCGACCGTGCGCTACGACCGCATCGACGGCCAGGGGCGTTCCGCGTCCGCGCCGGCCGACGAGGCGGAGGTCGCGTTCCTCGTGCAGGACGCGCACCAGGGGCGGGGGATCGCCTCGGCGCTCCTCGAACACATCGCGGCGGTCGCCAGGGAGCGGGGGATCCGGCGGTTCGTGGCGGAGGTGCTGCCCGCGAACAACAAGATGATCAAGGTGTTCCGGGACGCCGGGTTCACCCAGAAGCGCAGCTTCGAGGACGGGGCCGTCCACCTGACCCTCGACCTGGAGCCGACCGACGCGTCGCTCGCCGTCCAGCGCGGGCGCGAACAGCGCGCGGAGGCGCGTTCCGTACAGCGCCTGCTCGCGCCCGGCTCGGTCGCGGTGATCGGCACCGGCCGTACGCCGGGCGGGGTCGGCCGCACGGTTCTGCGGAACCTCGGGGCCGCGGGCTTCACGGGCCGTACGTACGCGGTGAACGACGCCTTCGCCCCGGACACCCGGGAGCTGGACGGCGTTCCGGCCGTCCGCTCCCTCGCGGAGATCCCCGGCCCCGTCGACCTCGCGATCCTCGCGGTGCCCGCGCGGCGCGTGCCCGAAGCGGTCGCGCGCTGCGGTGAGCACGGCGTCCAGGGGCTGGTGGTCCTCTCCGCCGGATACGCGGAGAGCGGCGACGAGGGGCGGGCGCGCCAGCGCGAACTCGTCCGGCAGGTCCGCTCGTACGGGATGCGCCTCATCGGCCCCAACGCCTTCGGGATCATCAACACCTCCCCGGCCGTGCGGCTGAACGCCTCCCTCGCGCCGGAGCCGCCGGCGCGCGGCCGGATCGGCCTGTTCACCCAGTCGGGCTCGATCGGCATCGCGCTGCTGGCGGGACTGCACCGGCGCGGGGCGGGGCTGTCCACCTTCATCTCGGCGGGCAACCGGGCGGACGTGTCCGGCAACGACTTCCTCCAGTACTGGTACGAGGACCCGGACACCGACGTCGTACTGATGTACCTGGAATCCCTGGGCAACCCGAGGAAGTTCACCCGCCTGGCCCGCCGTACGGCCGCCGTGAAACCGGTCGTCGCGGTCAAGGGGGCGCGCCACAACGGCAGCGCGCCCCCCGGCCACGCGGTGCCGGTGACCCGCATCCCGGACGCCACGGTCTCGGCGCTGCTGCGCCAGGCGGGCGTGATCCGCGTGGACACGGTGACGGAGCTGGTCGACGCGGGCCTCCTTCTGGCGTCCCAGCCCCTCCCGGCCGGCCCCCGCGTCGCGATCCTCGGCAACTCCGAGTCCCTCGGGCTCCTCACGTACGACGCCTGCCTGGCGGAGGGCCTGCGCCCGCTCCCGCCCCGCGACCTGACGACGTCCGCGACCCCGGCGGACTTCCGTACGGCCCTGACCACGGCCCTGTCCGACCCGTCGTGCGACGCGGTGGTGGTCACGGTGATCCCCCACGTGGGCGAGACGACCACCCCCTTTCTCACGGAGGCCGCGGAAACCACGCAGGCCACGGAAAGCGCAGAGGTCACGGAAGGCACAGAGGCCACGGAAGCCACGGAGGCCACCACCCTGGCCCGAGCCCTGAGAGAGGCGACCACCCACACCCCACCGAAACCGGTGGCGGTGGTCCACGTGGAACTACCGGGCCTGGCGGAGGCACTCTCGGCGACGCACGCCGGCCCGGCACCCGGCGCGCCCCGCCCGGGG
>NZ_WWJY01000468.1 GCF_009865405.1 Streptomyces sp. SID3212
CCGCCACGAAGTCCGCCACGAAGTCCGCCACGAAGTCCGGCACGGACGACCCCGCGACCCGGGGCACCGGCAAGAACGTGCCCCGGCAGCCGGAGTCCGCCGACGACCCCGACGAACTCCTGCTCCGGCCCGACGGCCTCCCGCAGCGCCGTCGCCGTACCACCGCACGCGCCCTCCCCGAGGAACGCTCCGTGCCCGCGCCCCCCGTCCGCACCAGCCGCAACGTCGGGGCCTTCGCCCGGGGCGTCCGCAACGCACAAGACCGCCGTACTTCGGAATCAGAACGAGAGGACGACTGACCCATGACGAACTCAGTTTCCAAGGTGGGTGACCTCGGCTGGATTCTGGACGAGCTGCTCAGGACCCCCCACACGCTCCGCGCGATCCTGCTGTCCTCCGACGGGTTGATGTCCGCCTCCTCCGAGGGGGTCGAGCGGGACATGGCCGACCGGATGGCGGCCGCCGTCTCCGGCATGCAGGCGCTCAGCCGTGAGGCGGCCGAATTCGCCGACTGCGAGGGGGCGTGGGAGATGACCATGATCCAGTACCGGGGCGGCTACCTCTTCGCCATGGCCGCCGGGGACGGCTCCTACCTGGCGGTCTCCGCCGACGGGGACGCGGACGTCGAGAACGTGTCGTACGCGATGGAGGAGACGGTCGACCGGCTCGGCCAGCAATTGGGCATCGCCTCGCGGGTCGTCACAGGCGCCGGCTCGTGACTCCGCCGGCCCGGCAGGGCCGGGGCAGCGGCCTGGTGCGCCCGTACGTCGTCACGGGAGGCCGGTCCGCGCCCAGCCGCAACACGTTCGACGCCGTCACCCTCGTCATGATCCTCCAGAGCGACCTGTCCCGCGCCGAACTCACCCCGGAGCAGCGCGCGGTGCTCAACCTCTGTGGCCAGGGCGCCCTTTCGGTGGCGGAGATCGCGAGCCATCTGGAACTGCCGCTCAGTGTGCTGCGTATCGTGCTCGCCGACCTGATGGAGAGCGGTCACATCACCACACGGTCGACGATCCTGACGGCGAGGACGCTCGACCGAGACATCCTGGAGGCGGTCCTTGCTGGACTCCAAGCGCTTTGAATCCGCCGCCGGCACCCATCTGCGCGGCGACGAGACGGCCGTCAAGATCCTGGTCGCGGGCCATTTCGGGGTCGGCAAGACGACGTACGTGAAAACGTTGTCGGCCATCCGCCCCTTGCTCACCGAGGAGTTGATGACCACCGCGAGCGAGGGCACCGACGACCTCAGCGGGGTGCCGGGCAAGACCACGACGACGGTCGCGATGGACTTCGGGCGGCTCTCGCTCAGCGACGACCTGGTGCTGTACCTGTTCGGGGCGCCCGGGCAGGAACGCTTCTGGTCCGTCGTGGCGGACCTGTCGCGCGGCGCCCTCGGCGCGCTCGTGCTGGCCGACACCCGCAAGCTCGGGGACAGTTACCCGGTCCTGGGCCTGATGGAGGACCTCGGCCTGCCGTACGCGGTGGTGGTCAACCTCTTCGACGGCGCGCCCACGTACGAACTCCCCCAGCTCCGGGACGCGATGGACCTCGCGCCGGAGACGCCGCTGGTGATCTGTGACGCCCGCGACCACGCGAGCGCCAAGAACGCACTCGTCGAACTGGTCACCCACCTCCTCACCCTGACCCCGGAGCCCGCACGATGACCACGCCCGTCACTCCGGACTCCGCCGAGGCCGCCGCCCCGGACGCGCCCGCGACCCCGCCTGCGCCCGCGACCCCGCCTGCACC
>NZ_WWJY01000469.1 GCF_009865405.1 Streptomyces sp. SID3212
GTCTGCCGCGCGGCCGGGTACGGCATACCGAACGGCTTCGGCGGGCACGGCGTGGGCCGGACGATGCACGAGGACCCGGGCGTCCCGAACGAGGGCCGTCCCGGCCGGGGGATGCCGCTGCGCCACGGCATGGTGCTGGCGATCGAACCGATGCTGATCGGCAGCGGCACGGACCGGCACTACACCGCCCACGACGGGTGGACGATCCGCACGCTGGACAAGAGCCGCGCCGCCCACGCCGAACACACGGTGGCGATCACGACGGACGGCCCGCGCATCCTCACGGCCCTGTGAGCCGTACGCGCGGGCCGTCCCCGGGGGCCGGACGGACGGTGACCCCACCCCTCCGGCACCCCACTGCCGTGCCTACCGCCTGCCGGCCGGGCTGACCACCATCGCCGAGCCGCCGCCCCGGCGGACGGTCTCCGCCGCCGCCAGCCAGCGGCCGTCCGGCAGACGCTGGACGCCGGTCGCCGCGCCGATCTCGGGGTTCTGCGTGAACACGTGCCCCAGCGCCTCCAGTTGCTGCCGCACGGGGCTGTTCCACAGCCCCGGCTCCAGCTCCGTGGCCGCCGCGTTGCGCTGGCTCGCGCGGGGCGCGGCGATCGCGTCGACCAGCGGCAGACCCCGGTCGACCACGCCCGTCAGGGTCTGGAGGACCGTCGTGATGATGGTCGAGCCGCCGGGCGACCCGAGCGCCAGGACGGGCCGGTCGTGCCGGTCCAGCACGATCGTCGGGGAGATCGAGGAACGCGGGCGCTTGCCGGGCCCGGGCAGGTTCGGGTCGTGGACCGCCGGGTTGGCCGGGGCGAACGAGAAGTCCGTCAGCTCGTTGTTGAGCAGGAAGCCCCGCCCCGGCACGGTGATCGCGCTGCCGCCGGTGGACTCGATCGTCAGGGTGTACGCGACGACGTTGCCCCACTTGTCGGCGGCCGTCAGGTGCGTGGTGTTCTCACCCTCGAACGTGGTCGGCGCGGCGGTGCCGCCCGGCGCGCACGGCGTCGGGTTGCTCGGATCGCCGGGCGCCAGCGGGCTCTTGAGGACCGCGTCGTCCTTGATCAGGCATTCCCGCGAGTCCGCGAAGCGCTGCGACAGCAGCCCCTTGGTCGGGACGTCCTCGAAGGCCGGGTCACCGAGCCAGCGGCCCCGGTCCGCGAACGCGATCCGGCTCGCCTCGATGTAGCGGTGGAGGTACTTCGCCTGGGAGGCCTTCGAAAGGTCCGTGTTCTCCAGGATGTTGAGCGCCTCGCCGACACTCGTACCCCCGGACGACGACGGCGCGATGCCGTACACGTCGAGGCCCCGGTAGGAGATCTTCGTCGGCGCCTGCCGCTTCGTCCGGTACGCGGCGAGGTCCCGGGTGCTGAGGTCGCCGGCGCGCACGACCCGGGTCGCCTTCGGGTCGACGGGAGGGGTCCGTACCGTACGGACGATGTCGCGGGCCAGCTCGCCCTCGTACAGCGCGTCGGTCCCCCGGCGCCCCAACTCCGCGTACGTACGCGCCAGATCACCGTTCTTGAAGGTCGAGCCGACGACCGGCAGCTGCCCGCCGGGCAGGAACAGCTTCGCGGACGCCGGGAAGTCCGCGAACCGCGCCTGGTTGGCCTGGGTCTGGCTGCGGAAGGTCTCGTCGACGGTGAAGCCGTCCTTGGCGAGCTTCTCGGCGGGCCTGAGCAGCTGCCCGAGGGACCTGCTGCCCCACGCGTCGAGCGCGGTGTCCCACGTGGCGGGGGTGCCGGGCGTGCCGACGCTGAGCCCGCTGGTGACCGCGTCCGCGAACGGGATCGGCTTGCCGTCCTCCAGGAAGAGGCCGGAGTCGGCGGACCGGGGGGCGGTCTCGCGGCCGTCGATGGTGTGGACCGTACGGGACCTGGCGTCGTAGTAGACGAAGTAGCCACCGCCTCCGATGCCGGCGGAGTAGGGCTCGGTGACCCCGAGCGCCGCGGCCGTGGCCACCGCCGCGTCCACGGCGTTGCCGCCCCGGCGCAGCACCTCGATGCCGGCGGCGGAGGCGTCCGCGTCGACGCTCGCCACCACTCCCCCGTATCCCGCGGCCACCGGCGTCTTCACGGGTGGCTTC
>NZ_WWJY01000470.1 GCF_009865405.1 Streptomyces sp. SID3212
GCCCGTCCGGCTCCAGGCGCGCCGGCTCCAGCCGCGGCGAGAAGCGCGCCTCCACGGCGCGCAGCCACCGGCCCAGGTCGCCCGCGTCCACCAGCGCGTCGTACACCCCGTCCCGGTCCGCCCAGACGGTGTTCATCAGCTCGACCGGGAGGGGCTCGCCGAGGGGTGGCGGCGGGGCGCCCGGCGGGGCGGCGCCCGGTGGATCAGTGCTCTCCATGTCCTCAGCCTAACCGGGTCCCTAATGGCTGTCGATTGTCCTATCCATTTGACGAGCCGGGACGTATGTGGTTCTCTTGTCGAGCACCTAATGGTAAAGGTGCACATCAAGCGTTAGGGGTGAGGGGAATGGGCGTTCCGACCGGTTTCCACGAGGGCGAGCTGGCGGTGCAGCGGCGCGCCGGGGTCGGCGGACCGGCCGCCCGCCTCGCCGGCATGCTGGCCCCGCCCGACCTGAGCGGCGGCGCGGCGATCTTCCTCCGCGACCGCGACCTGGCCGTCCTCACCGCCCGCGATCGTGACGGTCTGCTCTGGACCTCGCCCCTGCCCGGCGCCCCCGGCTTCCTCGTCGCGCGGGACCGGTCCCTGGAGGTCCACGCCCTGCCCGCCCCCGGAGACCCGCTCGCGGACCTGGCCACGGACCAGCCGGTCGGGATGATCGCCATCGACTTCGCCACCCGCCGCCGGCTGAGGATCAACGGCTCCCTGGCCGGGGCCGGCCCGTCCGGGCTCACGGTCGCGGTCGACCAGGCGTACGGGAACTGCCCCCAGTACATTCAGCGGCGGCACCTCCACCGCCCGCCGGGGAGCGCGGGCACCCGGGTCCCCGAGGTGCGGTCCGGCGACTCGCCGGACGCCGAGGACGTGCGGCTGATCCGGGCCGCCGACACCTTCTTCCTGGGCACCGCCCACCCGACCCGGGGCGCCGACGCCTCCCACCGGGGCGGCACCCCCGGTTTCGTACGGGCGGACAGCGACGGTCTGTGGTGGCCGGACTATCCGGGCAACAACATGTTCAACAGCCTGGGCAACCTGGCCGCCGACAGCACCGCCGCCCTCCTCTTCCTGGACTTCACCACCGGTACGACCCTCCAGTTGTCCGGCACGGCGGCCGTCGACTGGACCGCGCCGGGGGTCCCCGGCGACGACGGCGGCACGGGACGGCGGGTGCGCTTCACCCCGCGCCGAGTCGTCAGGACCACGGTCCCGGTGCTCGCCGAAACGGTCGCCCCGTACCCGCGCAACCCGCCCCTCACCGACACCCCTGACCAGGAGACACCGTGAGCACAGAGCCCGTCGCGGCCACCGGCGACCCGTACGGCGAACTCGCCCGCCTGGACCCGGTGCTGGGCCGCCTGACCGCGTCCTACGGCCGTCCCGACCCGTTCCGCTGGGACGACGGCGGACGGACGGAGGGCGACCGGTTCGCGGCCCTGGTGCTGCACATCGCCGGCCAGCAGATCTCGACGGCGGTGGCGTTCGTGCTCTTCGACCGGATCACGGCCGCGATCGGCGCCCTGCCCGATCCGGCGGGCCTCGTCGCCCTAGGGGGTGTCCGCGAAGTGGGGTCGTCCGCC
>NZ_WWJY01000471.1 GCF_009865405.1 Streptomyces sp. SID3212
CGATACGCCACTGTACCGATACGGATCCGTATCGGTACAGTGGCGTATCGATAGGGCGTGGCACGACCGCGTCACCGCTTCAACGCGCCGTGAGCACCACGCCGTGTCGTCCACGCAAAGGGGTCGGGTGAATGAACGCCCGAATTGGGCCCGCCGAACGGAAGCAGGAACCTTCCGCCCGACCGCCCCTCATCCGCGAGCTGTTGCTCGTCGTCGGACTCTTCCTCGTCTACAAGCTCGGCAGGCAGCTCGCCGACGGCCGTACGGGGGAAGCCTTCAGCAACGCCCACGACGTCTGGAACTTCGAGCGCGCCGTCCATCTGCCGAGCGAGAGGGCGGTGCAGGGGGCCCTGCTGCACAGCGACACGCTCGTCCACGTCGTGAACACGTACTACGCGACCGTGCACTTCCCGGCCACGGTGCTCTTTCTCGCGTGGCTGTACTGGCGCAGGCCCGTCCACTACGTCTGGTCCCGGCGGGTCCTCACCGCGCTGACCGGAGCCGCGCTCGTGCTGCACCTGCTGGTGCCGCTGGCTCCGCCGCGGATGCTGGCCTCGAC
This sequence comes from Streptomyces sp. SID3212, assembly GCF_009865405.1. Taxonomy (GTDB): domain Bacteria; phylum Actinomycetota; class Actinomycetes; order Streptomycetales; family Streptomycetaceae; genus Streptomyces. The sequence goes on from NZ_WWJY01000471.1 coordinate 560, forward strand.
GGGCCTGATCGACACCGGGCGGGTGTTCGGCCCGTCGGTGTACGGGGCGAGCCCGGCGAGCGACCAGCTGTCGAACCAGTTCGCCGCGATGCCGTCGCTGCACGTCGGGTGGGCGCTGATGGTGGCGGTCGGCCTCATCGCCGCGACGCGTTCGCGGTGGCGCTGGCTGTGGCTGCTGCATCCGCTGATGACGCTGTTCGTGGTGGTGTCCACGGCCAACCACTACTGGCTCGACGCGATCGTGGCGGTGGCGCTGCTGGGGGTGGCGCTGGCGTTCATCCGGGTGCCGAGGCGGGGTTCGCTGATCGTACGGTCGTCCAAGGAGCCCGACTCTTCCGCCGTACCCGAGTCTTCCGACGTACCCCACCCCCACTCGTCCGCCGTACCCGACACCGTTCCACTCGTCTCATCAGGGGGCTCACGATGAATGGCGGAACGCTCGTCGCGGTGGCGCTGTCACTTGTCTCGGCTGTCGCGTACGCCTCCGCGGCGGTGGCGCAGGAGCGGCTGGCCGCGCGTACGGACCCCGGCACCGGACTGCTCACCCTGCTGCGGCGCGGCACGTGGTGGTCGTCGGTCGGACTGAACGCCACCGGGGCGCTGTTGCACGTCGCGGCCCTGACGTACGGGTCGCTCACCGTGGTCCAGCCGCTGGGCGCGCTCACCCTGGTCGCGGCGGTGCCGCTCGGCGCGCGACGGGCGGGCCGGCAGGTCAGCAGGGGCGAGTGGCGGGGTACGGCGTTCACGCTGGTCGGCCTCGCGATCATCCTGACGACGGCGGCGGGGACCACTCCGGACGAGACGCTGACCCTGCCGCAGGCACTGGCCGTCGCGGCGGTGGCGATGGCCCTGGTGGCCCTGCTCACCAGGCCGGCGGGCGCGCAGCCCGGCCTGCGGAACGCGG
>NZ_WWJY01000046.1 GCF_009865405.1 Streptomyces sp. SID3212
CGGCGAGCCCCGGGTCGAGGACGGGCGGTCCGTTGTGGCGCTCGCCGCCGCCGGGCGGGACAGTGCCGAGGACTTTCCCGCCCCCGAGCGGCCCGGCGTCGGGTATCTCGGTGCGGGGCCGCCCACCTACGACCCCGAGCCCACCGCCCTGCCCCCGGCCCACGCCGACCGCCTGCGCGAGCTCGTCGCGGACACCGTGCTCGACGGCGCCCGCTACGGGACGTACACCCTGCGCGCCGCCTCCGTACGCGGCGATTCCGGGCGCTACCGGGGCGAGCCCCGCCGCGACACGCTGCTCACCGCGCGCTTCGGGGAAGGCGACGCCGCGCTCATCCTCGTCGCCGTCGCCACCGGCGCCCGCGCCACCGAGGGCGCCCACCTCGCCGCCGCCGACGCCTGTCACTGGATCGGCGGTGCCGTGGGGCGCAGCCACAGCCGGCTCTCCGACGACATAAGGGCCGGCCGCAGGGGCGACCTCAAGGCCGGCCTGCAACGGCTCACCGACCGCGGCTACGGCAAGCTCCGCGCCCGCGCCGCCGAGCTGGGCCTCCCGCCCGAGGCGTACACCGCGAGCCTGCGCTGCCTGCTGCTCTCCGCCGACCCCGACTGCCGTACCCGCGTCTTCTTCGGGGTCGGCGGCGGCGGCCTCTTCCGCCTCAGGGACGGCGCCTGGCAGGACCTGGAGCCCGCCGCCCCCGACCCCGCCGCCCTCACCGGCGACCCCGTCGTCGGCTTCGGCTCCCGGCCCGCCGAGACCCCCCGCCGTGACCGGCTGACCGTGGACCTCGGCATCCCGACACCCCCCGCCCCGTACGTCGAGGAGCCGGTGCCCCCGCAGGCCGAACCGTTCCGCTTCCGGGCCTCCGTCGCCCTCCCGGGCGACACCCTCCTCCTGTGCAGCCCCGGCCTCGCCGAACCGCTGCGCGGCGTCCCGGCCCTCGCGGCCGAGCTGGCCGACCGCTGGGGATCCGCCGAACCGCCAGGTTTGGCGTCCTATCTGGCGGACACCCAACTCAGGGTCAAGGGCTACGCGGACGACCGCACGGCCGTCGCCGTCTGGGAGGCGTAACCCCGCCCGCCGTGGGTTGATGGACCCAGGGCGGCGGCCGGACACCGGCGACCGGAGACGAGAGAGGGCACCTACCCATGGCCAAGCAGAACGTGGCGGAGCAGTTCGTCGACATCCTCGCCAGGGCCGGTGTCCAGCGGATGTACGGAGTCGTCGGCGACAGCCTCAACCCCGTCGTCGATGCCATCCGCCGCAACTCCGCCATCGAATGGGTGCAGGTCAGGCACGAGGAGACGGCCGCCTTCGCGGCCGGCGCCGAGGCCCAGATCACCGGCAGACTCGCCGCCTGCGCCGGCTCCTGCGGCCCCGGCAACCTGCACCTCATCAACGGCCTGTACGACGCCCACCGCTCCATGGCCCCCGTCCTCGCCCTCGCCTCGCACATCCCCTCCAGCGAGATCGGCCTCGGCTACTTCCAGGAGACCCACCCCGACCAGCTGTTCCGGGAGTGCAGTCACTACAGCGAGATGATCTCCAACCCGAAGCAGATGCCCCGCCTCCTCCAGACCGCGATCCAGCACGCGATCGGCCAGGGCGGGGTCAGCGTCGTCACCCTCCCGGGTGACATCGCCGACGCGCCCGCCCCCGAACGGGCGGCCGAGCACGCGCTGGTCACCTCCATCCCCTCCGTACGCCCCGCCGACGCCGAGATCGACAAGCTCGCCCGCCTGATCGACGAGGCGAAGCGCGTCACCCTCTTCTGCGGCAGCGGCACGGCCGGCGCCCACGCCGAGGTCATGGAGTTCGCCGAACGCGTCAAATCCCCCGTCGGCCACGCCCTGCGCGGCAAGGAGTGGATCCAGTACGACAATCCGTACGACGTCGGGATGAGCGGGCTCCTCGGCTACGGCGCCGCCTACGAGGCCACCCACGAGTGCGACCTGCTGATCCTGCTCGGCACGGACTTCCCGTACAACGCCTTCCTCCCCGACGACGTCAAGATCGTCCAGGTCGACGTGCGGCCGGAGCACCTCGGCCGCCGCTCCAAGCTGGACCTCGCGGTGTGGGGCGACGTACGCGAGACACTGAGGTGCCTGACCCCCCGGGTGAAGGTGAAGACGGACCGCAAGTTCCTCGACAAGATGCTGAAGAAACACGCGGACGCTCTCGAAGGCGTGGTCAAGGCCTACACCCGCAACGTGCAGAAACACACTCCCATCCACCCGGAGTACGTCGCGTCCGTCCTGGACGAACTCGCCGATGACGACGCCGTCTTCACCGTCGACACCGGCATGAACAACGTCTGGGCCGCCCGCTACCTCACCCCCAACGGCCGCCGCCGTGTCATCGGTTCGTTCAGCCACGGCTCGATGGCCAACGCCCTGCCCCAGGCGATCGGCGCCCAGTTCACCGACCGGGGGCGCCAGGTCGTCGCGATGTCGGGCGACGGCGGATTCTCCATGCTGATGGGCGACTTCCTCACCCTCGTGCAGTACGACCTGCCGGTGAAGATCGTCCTTTTCAACAACTCGGCCCTCGGCATGGTGGAGTTGGAGATGATGGTGGCGGGACTGCCGTCGTACGGCACCACCAACCACAACCCCGACTTCTCGGCCATCGCGCGGGCGGCCGGTGCCTTCGGTGTACGGGTCGAGAAGCCCCGGCAGCTCGGCAGCGCGCTCAAGGAGGCCTTCAAGCACAAGGGGCCCGCCCTGGTCGACGTGGTGACCGACCCGAACGCGCTCTCCATCCCGCCCAAGATCAAGGCGGACATGGTCACGGGCTTCGCGCTCTCGGCGAGCAAGGTCGTCCTGGACGGCGGGGTGGGGCGCATGGTCCAGATGGCGCGCTCCAACCTTCGCAACGTGCCCCGTCCCTGATTCCGTGCGCCCCCGGGATGCGAACCGGAATGCGTGAGCGGTCCCGTGTCGGGCATGCATCTCCTGTAGATATCGAGACAGGAGTAGAAGCCGGTACGAGCGGGGGGACAGAAGGATGGCTGGATTGCGGCGCCGAATGGGAGGTGCCGATCTCGCGGCCGTCCCGGAGGTGCGTCACGCCTTACGGGAGATGCTGAGACATTGGCAGGAGAGGGACTGCGCGGAGGTGGCGGAGCTGCTCATCAGTGAGCTGGTCACCAACGCGCTGGTGCACACCGAGCGGGGCGCGGTGGTCACGGCGACCATCGCGGACTCCCGACTGCGCGTGGAGGTACGGGACTTCGCCGCACCGCCCGCCGGGCCGCCCCTGGCCCCGGTACGGGCCGCCGACGACGCCACGCACGGCAGGGGACTCGCGCTGGTGCGCAGTCTCGCGGACGACTGGGGGATACGGACGAGGCCACTGGGAAAGGTGGTCTGGTTCGAGATGAACGGCGAGGCCGCCGCCTGAGCCCGCGGGGGCGCGGGCGCACCGAGCCAGCCGTACCGGCGACGTACCAGCGCCGTACAGGCAGGGGACGCGGTGGACGCGATGCCGCCGCAAACGCCGGACCGGCGTGACGGTTGTTCCGCCACACCGGTCCGATGGGTGCGAAGCTCCCGCGCGAGCCGCGCGGGGTGAGCCGCGAGTCGCGCACACGGGGATCTCAGCCGAACTGCTGCTCCAGGTCCTTGAGCTTGCGCTCCAGGGAGTCGAGCCGCGGCAAGGCCTGGGTGTCGTCCTCAGCGGTGAGGTCGACGGTACGGGGGGCTTCACTGCCCGTCGCGGGCTGAAGGGAGAGCCGGGAGCGATAGGGCAGTTGTCCCGGCTCGGGTATAGCAGGCTCCGCGGCGGCCTCGACGGCCGGCACGGACCCTCCTGGCGCGGTCACGGCGGGCAGCGGGATCTGGCGGCCACCGCCGCGTCCCCGGCCCCAGGCGCGGTGCTGCCGGTTGAGCGCCTTGATCTGCGCCCGGTCCAGCTTCTGCTGCTCCCGCCTGCGGTGCCGGTTCTGCTCCTTCGTCCGCTTGTCCTCACGGACCTCCTCGACCGCCTCGTCCAGGGTGCGAACGCCTTCGAGCAGCATCAGCGACCAGGCGCCGAAGGTCTCGCGGGGCGCGCGCAGCCACCGTACGATCCGGATCTGCGGCAGCGGGCGGGGCACGAGGCCCTGCTCGCGCAGCGCCGCACGGCGGGTCTGCTTCAGCGCGCGGTCGAAGAGCACCGCGGCCGAGAGGGACATGCCGGCGAAGAACTGGGGCGCGCCCGCGTGGCCGAGGCCGCGGGGTGCGTGGACCCAGTTGAACCACGCGGCGGCGCCGGCGAACAGCCACACCAGCAGCCGTGAACCGAGAGCCGCGTCACCGTGGCTGGCCTCACGCACGGCCAGGACGGAGCAGAACATCGCCGCGCCGTCCAGGCCGAACGGGACGAGGTACTCCCAGCCGCCGGTCAGGTTCAGGTTCTCCTGGCCGAAACCGACCAGGCCGTGGAAGGAGAGCGCCGCGGCGACCGCGGCGCAGCAGAAGAGCAGGGCGTACGAGGCGGTTCCGTAGATCGCTTCCTTGCGCCTGCGGCGCTCCTCGGTGCGTTCCCAGGAGTCCTCGGTCGCGGTTTTCTCACCGGCGCGCTTGCCGCGCGCGAGGATCGCCACCGCCACCAGGATTCCGACGAGCAGCACGCCGCCGGGGAGCAGCCAGTCCAGCGATATGTCGGTCAGTCGCATGCGGTGTTCCTTGCATCGCAGTAGGGCGTATCGGGCGCCATATTGGCGGAAGTGCGGTGTCCCTCAGGGGGTTTTGGGCCAAGACAACGCCAACGGGGCGGAGAGGCGCACAAATAGGCACGCTCGGCTCGAACTGCCGTGCGCAAAGCGGCTGTCATGTCCGATTAATATCACCCCTGCGGGTGGCGTGGAGCCGCCGGGTGACGGGCAGTCAGGCGCGGACGACCGGAGTGCGAGGTCAGAGCCGGATCAGACGTTCGCGGTCAATTTACCGACACGGTCGGCGTCACACGTACGCGGGCAGGTGACACACGTGTCGTCGGGACGCAGTGTGTAGTACAGGCAGCAACTCGCCCGGTCGCGGGTCGCGAGGGGCGCGCCGTCGGGTCCGGTCAGCTCACGGAAGCCCGCGGCGCCCACGTAAGGACCCGTGGTGCCCGGCAGCAGCAGCTCCAGCTCCGCCATCGCCCGGTCCTCCTCGCCCAGCAGGTGGGCGACGTACCAGAGGCCCTCGACGATCTCGTCGGTCGCCATGCCCCACAGCGCCCGCCGGCCCCGGCGCATCCGGGGGGCGAAGCCCTCCAGCACCGGCCCGAGGTGCTCCGCGACGGCCGCGCGCACCTCGGCGCGCAGCGCCTCCTCGTCCGGTACGACCCGGGCGTCCGGGTGCCCGGCGGCGGGATCGTCCGGCAGGCAGGCGAACGACCCGGTCCGGACGGCCATCCTGCCCCGCACCCGCTGGAAGGCGACGTCCGCCACGGGCACCCGCGGCACCCGGCGGTGCAGGAACCACGGCAGGGTGACCAGGAGGCAGGCGGGCCACGCGTAGCGGTGCAGCGCGAAA
>NZ_WWJY01000472.1 GCF_009865405.1 Streptomyces sp. SID3212
TCCCCCGCCGCACAGCCTCTTCAAGGAGATACAGATCGCCATGACACTTCGCATTCCCAGGATCCTCAAGCCGGTCGCCGCCGTCACCGGCGCCCTCGCGCTCACCGCCTCCCTCGCGGCGTGCGGCGGTTCGTCCGCCGCCTCCGACGAGAAGATCGTCACCGTCTACAGCGCCGACGGCCTCAAGGGCGAGAACGGGGACGGCTGGTACGACCAGGTCTTCAAGGACTTCGAGGCGAAGACCGGCATCGAGGTGAAGTACGTCGAGGGCGGCTCCGGCGAGATGGTCCAGCGCGCCGTCCGTGAGAGGTCGAACACCCAGGCCGACGTGATCGTCACCCTCCCGCCCTTCATCCAGCAGGCCGACGCACAGGGGCTGCTCCAGAAGTACGTACCCCGGGGCGCGGACCAGGTCGCCCCCGCGGACCGGGCGCGGGACGGGAAGTGGACGTCCGTCGTCAACAACTACTTCGGGTTCGTCCGCAACACCAAGGAGCTCAACGGCGCCCAGGCGCCCACGACATGGGAGGACCTGCTCGACTCCTCGTACAAGGACAAGGTCCAGTACTCCACGCCCGGTGTCGCGGGCGACGGCACCGCCGTCGTGATCAAGGCGATGCACGACTTCGGGGGCAAGGACGAGGCGATGGCGTATCTGAAGAAGCTCCAGGCGAACAACGTGGGCCCGTCGTCCTCGACCTCGAAGCTGGCGCCGAAGGTCGACAAGGGCGAGATCCTGGTCGCGAACGGCGACGTACAGATGAACTTCGCGCAGGCGAGGTCCATGCCCAACCTGGGCATCTGGTTCCCGGCGAAGGAGGGCGGCACGCCCACCACCTTCGCGCTGCCCTACGCGGCCGGTCTGGTGGCGAAGAGCCCGCACACCGGGAACGGCAGGAAGCTCCTCGACTTCATGCTCACGGACGCCGCGCAGAAGCAGGTCAGCGAGATCGGCGGCGGCTTCCCGGCCCGTTCGGACATCAAGCCCACGGACGCCAACGCGAAGGCTCTCGCGGAGATCCTCAAGGGCGTCGAGGTGTTCGAGCCGGACTGGAACGACATCAGCACCCATCTCGACGACTACGTCGATGCCTGGAAGTCGGCAACAGGAAGCTGATCAAGCCATCACACGAACATAACAGGTCTCGTCCAAGAACGGTTCACTCTCCCCTTCCCCCCTTTGGAGATGACATGTCCAGCGGAATTCCCAGGCGCTCCGTCCTCGCCGGCACCGCCGCTCT
>NZ_WWJY01000473.1 GCF_009865405.1 Streptomyces sp. SID3212
GGAGGCCGGGCGTGAGGCCGTCGAGGCGGACCGCCGCGCCCGGCGCGACTGGATGGCGGGCGCCATCGCGGTCACCCTCGACGCGGACGAGCGCCGGCAGCTGGAGGCGCTGCCCGGACTGCTGGACAAGCTGGCGGCGTACGACGACGGGCAGGGGTAGACCAGGGCCCCTGGCCCCCGCCCGCCCCCGGATCGCCTTATACAGCCAAGTTGTACACTCGGGTTGTACAGTTCGCCGCCGTCCGTGAGGAGCCACCATGAAGTTGACCAAGTACGCCCATGCCTGTGTCGCGCTGGAGAAGGACGGCGTGACCCTCGTGCTCGATCCGGGGAAGTACACCCCTGAGGCCGGGGAAGCGGTGGCGGGCGCGGCGGCGGTGCTCGTGACGCACGAACACGCCGACCACTTCGACGCCGAGCTGATCTCCGCGGCGCTGGACGCGCGGCCCGACCTGGTGGTCTTCGGCCCGGCGGTCGTGACGGAACAGCTCGGGGAGCACGCCGGCCGGGTGACGGCCGTGACCGCCGGGGACACGTTCACCGTCGGCGGCTTCTCCGTCGCGGTCGACGGGGAGCGGCACGCTCCCATCCACCCGGACATCCCGGTCGCGGACAACGTCGGCTACCTGGTCGACGGCACCGTCTTCCACCCCGGCGACTCGTACCACGTACCGAACGCGCTGGTCGGGACGCTGCTGCTGCCGACGAGCGGACCGTGGACCAAGCTGAGCGAGGCCGCGGACTACGTACGGGCCGTCAAGCCGCAGCGTGTGGTCCAGATCCACGAACTGCTGCTCAGTGAGCTGGGGCAGAAGTCCACCGCGGCGATTCTGGGTGAGGGCGGCCTGACGGGAACGGCGCTGACGATCCTCGCCCCGGGTGAGTCGCTGACGGTGTGACCGTACGGTGCGACCGTAACGCTGACGGCTCCTTCCCGGCGCTTCCCGCCGCTCCGGTGTGTCCGGCGGAGGGGGTGCCCGAGCGCCCGTCAGAGCGCGCCGGGCGCGCCCCG
>NZ_WWJY01000474.1 GCF_009865405.1 Streptomyces sp. SID3212
TCGGGGTCTTGGGGTCGGCGCCGCCGTCTCCGCCGCTGCCCCCGCCCCCGCCCCCGTCGCCGGAGCACGCCGTCAACGTCAGCGCGAGTGCCAGCGCGGCACCGAGCGCGGCGGCGCTCCCTCTCCCTGCCCCGCGCGCACGTAAAAGCTTCACCCTGGTGCCCCCCGTCCCCCTGCGGCACCCGGTCCGGTGCCGTACACACAGCCTTGATACAGGTTGATACCCAGGGCCCGCCCCCGCGATACCTCCCTGCTGGCGTCTGCGCGGGAGCGGCCTTACGGTGAAGGTGCACTGACTCGAAGTGACCTGTGCGGTCGGACGGGCGGCGGCGATATGGCGAGCAACGAAGAAGGTACCGGCGGGCTGATTTGTGGCCATCTCGCGGATGTGGACGAGGTGGCGCCCGACAGCGAGGACAGCTGCCTCGATTGTGTGGCACTGGGTGACACGTGGGTGCACCTGCGGGAGTGCCAGACGTGCGGGCACATCGGCTGCTGCGACTCCTCGAAGAACAAGCACGCGACGGCGCACTACGAGGCGACCGGGCATCCGCTGATTCGGTCTTACGAGCCGGGTGAGGGGTGGTGGTGGTGCTACGAGGACGAGATCGTCTTTGAGGTGGAGGGCATTGCTCCCGTGCGGTGAGCGGTGTCCCTTGCGGTTCGTGTTGTCCTCAATCGCCGGACGGGCTTGATTTTGCCCGCTGCGGGCCGGTGGCCTGGGTGCGGGCCGGTTGCCGGGGGCCGGGCAGGGGTCGTGTCCTGCACTGCATGTTTTACGTCGCGTTCAGGACCCCCGAACATTCACGGTAGTCATGCGACACAAAACACGCTTTACGTTCCGGACA
>NZ_WWJY01000475.1 GCF_009865405.1 Streptomyces sp. SID3212
ACACCCAGCCCGTGCGCGTCGTCGACGACCAGGGCGGCGCCCCGGGTACGGCAGACCTCGGCCAGCTCGCCGAGCGGCGCGGCGTCGCCGTCCACCGAGAACACCCCGTCGGTGACGACGAGGGCCCGGCGCCCCGGGTGCGCGTCGAGTGTCTTCCGTACGGCCCGGGGGTCGGCGTGCGGGACGACCACCGTCTCGGCGCGGGAGAGGCGGCAACCGTCGATGATCGAGGCGTGGTTGCCGGCGTCGGAGACGATCAGGGAGCCGGGTGCCGTGAGCGCGGTCAGGGCGGCGAGGTTGGCCGCGTAACCGGACGACAGGACGAGGGCCGCCTCGAAGCCGCAGAACTCGGCCAGTTCGTTCTCCAGTTCGGCGTGGAGCGCGGTGCTGCCCGTGACCAGCCGGGAGCCGGTGGCGCCGGCCCCCCAGCGCAGGGCCGCGTCCGCCGCCGCGGCGGTGACCGCCGGATGGCGGGCGAGCCCCAGGTAGTCGTTGCTCGCGAGGTCGGCCAGGGGCGAGTCGGCCGGGCGGGGGCGGAGGGTGCGGACCAGGCCCGCGTGCGCGCGGCGGCGCGCCTCGGCGTCGGCCCAGTCGAACGGATCGGAGGGCGTCGCCGACGCGGGATCCGGGGGCGGCGCGGACGCATGACCGGCCGCGG
>NZ_WWJY01000476.1 GCF_009865405.1 Streptomyces sp. SID3212
CAGCGCTCGCTCCACCACGGCCCTACGCGCGGGGCGACGCCACGCCGCGCGCCGACCGGCCGGGGCCTCATCCCGCTCCAAGGGTCCCCGTAAGCTGGTTCCCGGGAGTCACCCCATCTCACCAGCCGCTTCAGGAGTCCGTACCGACATGGCCGAGCACGCCGAGCACCCCGCCTACCCCGTCGGACTCCGCCTCTCCGGGCGGCGTGTCGTTGTTGTAGGCGGCGGGCAGGTCGCCCAGCGCCGGCTGCCCGCGCTCATCGCGGCGGGCGCCGACATCGTGCTCGTGTCGCCCTCCGCGAAGGCGTCCGTCGAGGCCATGGCCGAGGCCGGCGAGATCCGCTGGGAGCGCCGGCGGTACGAGGAGGGCGACCTCGCGGGCGCCTGGTACGTCCTGGTCGCCTCCAGCGACCCCGTCGCGAACACCACCGCCTCCGCCGAGGCGGAACGGCACCGCGTCTGGTGCGTCCGCAGCGACGACGCGGAGGCCGCCACCGCCTGGACCCCCGCC
>NZ_WWJY01000477.1 GCF_009865405.1 Streptomyces sp. SID3212
AGATGCAACGGCCTCAATACTCTGTGCGAGGCTCAGACTGTAAAAGGACGTGTCATTGCGTCTTTGGAAAAATTGGCGCACATCCTCTAGGTCGGCTGTGCTTGATAAAGAACTGACCGCTGCCTTTACGACACCCATGAGACCGAAGTTACCGCGTAGTGATCCAGAGAGCTCATCGAAATGCTGTTTGGTAGCCTCCCAGAGACGACGCCTGCTGTGTACATTACTAGCA
>NZ_WWJY01000478.1 GCF_009865405.1 Streptomyces sp. SID3212
CCCCCACCACCTGCGCGGTCCCCGACGCCTCCACGATCACCGCGATCAGGATCCCCGCGCCCACCACCGGCAGCACCACGTGCCGGAACCACCTGGGGGCCCCCTCCGCGCGTCGTACCGCGAACCAGCCCACCACCGACGCGTGCAGCAGCACGAATGCCGACAGCGCCCCGACGTTGACCACCGACACCAGCTTGTCCAGGCCGTCGCCCCGCTGCGCCGCCCACACCGCCGCCCCCAGCGTCACCACGGCCGCCAGCAGCAGGGCCACCCGGGGCACGCCCGAGTCCGTACGGGACAGGCCGCGCGGCAGCCGGCGTTCGCGGCCCATGGCGAACAGCAGCCGGCCC
>NZ_WWJY01000479.1 GCF_009865405.1 Streptomyces sp. SID3212
GCCCGCCTCCGCCGGTGCCTGGACGGGCACCTGGGCCGCGGCGCCGGGCGGACCCGAGCCGGGCGCGCCGCACGGCTACCCCGGGCGCTCCATCCGCAACATCGTGCACACCAGCATCGGCGGTACGAGCGTCCGGATCACCCTCTCCAACCGGTACGGCTCCAGGGGCCTGCGCATCGGTCACGCGTCCGTCGCCCTGCGCGGGCCGGGCAGCGGGACAGGCGGGACAGGCACGACAAGTACGACAGGCACGACAGGCCGAACCGGCGCGGTCGACGCGACCGACAAGACCACCGCCGGCGGGGGCGGCGCCTCGGCCCTCCCCGGGACCATGCGCCGGGTGACGTTCGCTCACGCGCCCGCCGTCACCGTCCCGCCGGGCGGCCAGGTCGTCAGCGACCCCGTGCCCCTGCGCGTGCCGCCCGGCGGCGATCTGCTGGTGACGGTCTACACCCCGACCGCCGGAGGGCCGGTGACGTACCACCGCAACGCCCTCCAGACCTCGTACCTGGCACGCGGCGACCGTACGGAGGACATCGGCGGACGCGCGTACACCCTGCCGACCACCAGCTGGCGCTACCTGACGGCCGTCGACGTCCTCGCCGCCGACGCGCGGGGCGCCGTGGTCGCCTTCGGTGACTCCATCACCGACGGCGTGGGCTCCCACCCCGACACCGACCGGCGCTGGCCCGACCACCTCGCGGCCCGGCTGCGCGACCGCCACATCGGCGTCCTCAACGAAGGCATCGGGGGCAACCGCCTCCTGGGAAGCGGGGTGGAACGCGGAAAGGGTGCGAGCGGTGTCGTACGGTTCCGCGCTGACGTCCTCGACCGGGCGGGCGTCCGCGCGGTGGTCGTCGACCTCGGCATCAACGACATCCTGGCCGGGCGGGAACGGGACCCCGCCAGGATCGTCGGGGCTCTGGAGGACCTCACCGCCCAGGCGCACGCCCGCGGTCTGCGGGTGATCGGCTCGACCCTGACGCCGTTCGGCGGCTACAGCGGTGACACCGACGCCGGGGAGGTCGTGCGCCAACGCGTGAACGAGGCGATCCGGGCGGGCGGGGTCTTCGACGACGTCGTGGACTTCGACCGGGCGCTGCGCGACCCGTACGCGCCGGACCGGCTGTACCCGGCGTACGACTCCGGCGACCATCTGCACCCGAGCGACGAGGGGTACCGGGTGATGGGCCGGGCCCTGGACCTGGGGGCCCTGGAGGCGCGGAGTCCCGCGCGGTTGTAGGACCGTCCGGGAAAGTCGGCCTTCCGGATCAGAGCTGTTTGCGCTCCGCCTTCTTCTCCAGCTTGAGCCTCTTGCGCTCCTCCTTGAGACGGAGCCTGTCCGCCTCCCTCAGCTTGCGCTTCACCCCGACCCCACCCATCAGCGCGAACCCGGTGACCACCACGCGCGGCGCCCCCGGCTCCACCTCGCCCCCGCCCACCTGGTCGAACCCGCCCATGAAACCGAAGCCGTTGACCTGGACGTGCATCCCCGGCGGCACGACCACGTCGATCCCGCCCATGATCGCCACGCAGCGGATCACCACATCCCGGTCCGTGAACCGCGCCTCCCGCAGGTCGATCTCGCCGCCCGCCTGGAACACGGCGCCCGTGAACGTACGGCCGACCGTCCACGTCCCTTTGCGGCTGAAGCCGCTCCAGAACGCGAACCCGCCGGTGGACGTCGGCTCACCGCCGCCGACCCGGTCCGCCCAGCCGGCGTCGCCGCCGGATCCCACGGCGGACCCGGGGGTGGACCTGGCACCGGACACCAGGTCGGCCGTCGTCCCCGGGGCGGGGAGGTCCCGTACCAGTGGCGCCAACTCGCCATGGGTACGGGCCTGGAGCGCGGCCCCGAGGCGTTCCTCGAACTCGTCCATGTCGAGGCGGCCTTCGGCCATGGCCTCGCGCAAGCGCTCGGCGACCCGCTCCCGCTCGGCGTCGGAGGCACGCGTCTCTGGCTGCTCGCTCGTCATGGAACAAGCCTAGTGCGGGAGCTTCGAACCTTCACCGCCCGTACGGTCAGCTGTTCGACCCGCCACCTCGTCGGCGGCGGAGTCCCCCGCCTCCGGTCTCTCCGCGTACATCTTCGCGATCACCGTCTCGATGTCCGGCTCCCGCACCGACAGGTCCACCAGCGGGTACTCCGCCGCGATCCGCGCCACCAGAGGCGCCGCCGAAGCCGCCGCCGGGAACGCCAGCCACTGGCGCGGCCCCTCCACCTTCACCACCCGCGCCCCCACCACCTCCACCGGAGGGAGTTCACGCTCCAGGTCGACCACCAGCGTCCGCTCGCTCTCGCCCACCTCGTGCAGCCCGGCCAGCGCCCCGTCGTACAGCAGCCTGCCGTGGTCGATCACCATCACCCGCCGGCACAACTGCTCGATGTCGGTCAGGTCGTGGGTCGTGAGCAGCACCGTCGTCCCGCGCTCCACGTTCAACTGCCGCAGGAAATCACGGACCTTCGCCTTGGAGATCACGTCGAGACCAATCGTCGGCTCGTCCAGGTAGAGCACCTCGGGGTCGTGCAGCAGGGCCGCCGCGATGTCGCCGCGCATCCGCTGGCCGAGCGAGAGTTGCCGTACCGGTACGTTCAACAGCTCCCCGAGATCGAGGAGTTCGACGCAACGCTCCAGATTCGCCTGGTACCGCGCGTCCGGGACGCGGTACATGCGGTGCATCAGACGGTACGAGTCGATCAGCGGCAGGTCCCACCACAGCGTGGTGCGCTGCCCGAAGACCACCCCGATGCGCTGCGCCAGGCGCGTACGCTCCCGTGACGGGTCGATGCCCGCGACCCGCAGCCGGCCGCCGCTCGGCGTCAGGATGCCGGTGAGCATCTTGATGGTGGTGGACTTGCCGGCGCCGTTGGGGCCGATGTAGCCGACCATCTCGCCGCGCGGCACCCGGAAGCTGATCCCGTCCACCGCCCGGACCTGCTGCTTCTCCCTGCGGAAGCGGCCCACCTTGCGCCGGACGTCGAAGACCTTCTCGATCCCGTCCAGCACGATGAAATCCGTGTCGTCGTCCACCGGTCCAGCCCCTTCCCTGTCCTTCTCGGTCCTTCTCGGACCTACTCGGCCGCTTTCGGTCCTTCTTCGCTTCGCTAACTGCCCGTACTGCGGTACGACCGCAACCCCACCCGCCACGCCGCCCCCGCCGCCGCGCAGCACACCCCCGCCACCACCGGAGGCAGGAACACCACCACCCCCGGCAGCCCCAACGGGACCTCGCGCCCCAGCACGTACAGCGCCGGGAACCAGTTGACGAAGGCCAGCGGCACCACGAAGGTCACCCCGCGCACCAGGTCCTTCGCGAACAGCGAAGGCGGGTACTGAAGGAGGGTCGTCCCGCCGTACGTGAACGCGTTCTGCACCTCGGCGGCGTCCTGCGCCCAGAACTGGAACGCCGCCCCCGCCACGAACACCGCCGCGAAGATCGCCGTCCCGCTCACGATCATCACCGGGACCATCAGCACCCGCACGAACGTCCAGTCGATGTCCAGCGCGACCAGCGCGTACCCCAGCACCAGCGCGCCCTGGAGGATCCGCCCCAGCCTGCGCGGCGCGAACCGGTCCGCCGCCACCTGCGCCAGTATCGGGACCGGCCGCACCAGCAAGGAGTCGAGCGTGCCGTCGCGCACCCGGCGGCCCAGCCGGTCCATCGAGCCGATGAGGAGATCGGCGAGCCCGAAGGCCGTGCTGGACGTGCCGTACAGGAAGGCGACCTCCGGGAGCGCGTACCCGCCCAGCGAGTCCACGTGGGAGAACATCAGCAGGATCGCCATGAAGTCCAGGGCGCACGCGGTGAACGTCCCGATCGTGGTCATGACGAAGGACGCCCGGTACGCCATCGTGGACCGTACCCACATCGCCACGATCAGCCCGTACGCCCGCACACCGCTGCCCAGCCGGACCCGCCACGACTCCCGGGGGACCCACCGCTCCCCGGCGACCCGCGGCTCACCGGAGACCCACAGCTCCTCAGCCACCCTGCACCACCACCCTCCGCGTCGCCACGCCCTGGAGCAGCCGCCCCAGCGCCAGCAGCGCCACCGCCCACCCCGCCTGGAACCCGTACGCCTCCACCAGCCCCCACCCCGTGTGCCTGCCGAGCAGGACGTCCACCGGGATCTGGAGCATCGACGACCAGGGCAGCGCCTGCGCCACCGCGCCGAGCGCCCCCGGGAACAGGGTCAGCGGCAGCAGCTGCCCCGAGAAGAACATCCCGGTCAGCATCGCCATCTGCGCGACCCCCGCACCGTCCATCAGCCAGAACGCGCTCAGCGCCACCAAATAGCGGATCGCGAAGCTCACCACCACCGCGAGCAGCACGGAGAGCAGGAAGGCTGCCCAGGCCAACGGATTCGACGGCAGCGCCAGATCGAAGGCCAGGGCGCCGAGCACCATCGGCACGATCCCCCGGCCCAGCAGATGGAAGGACGCCCGCCCCAGGTCACCCGCCAGCCACCACAGCTGGAGATCGGCGGGCCGGTAGAGGTCGACGGCGATGTCGCCGGTACGGATCCGTTCGATCAGCTCGTCCTGGAAACTGCCGCCCAGCATGGCGCACGTCATCAGGAGCGCCTGGCCGAGCCACACATAGGTGAGCGCCTGCGCCTGGTCGTACCCGCCGAGCCCCGGCCGCTCGTCCCAGAGCGCGATGTACGTGTACGCCAGGATGAAACCGAAGACAGTGTTGGCGAAGATCCCCGCGAACGTGGCGACCCGGTACGTCGCATAGCGCCGGAACCCACCCGCGGCCACCACGGCGTAGAGCCGCACGACAGCCCCCCTCTCCAAAACGCCCGACCCTAGCCCCCGGCCCGACCCGGCGCGACCGATATTCGGCCCGGCCACCCCACACCCGTACGGCACCGGAAGTGGCAATCCACACAAACCGCCCTGATCCGTTTCCCCGCCCGGACGTGTTTCATGGATGAGCGCAGCGTTTCTTGGGGCTCCGCGACGAATGGCCTGATACGACACCGTTATGCCGGACAGTGAACCGCCGGCGCCCGCCGAGGAGTCTTCATCCACATGAGCGACGAGCCACAGCAACAGAGCTGGGCCCCACGGGACCCCACGGCCACGCCACCGGCCGGGCCGGGGAAGAAGGGCAAGAAAGCCGGGCGTCCCAAGCGCACCGGCTGGCGCCGCCTCTTCCCCAGCTGGCGCATGCTGCTCGGTACGTTCCTCTTCCTCGCGCTGCTCGTCGTCGGCGGCTTCCTCGCGGGCTACCACTTCGTCCACATCCCCGCCGCCAACGCCGCCGCGACCGCCCAGTCCAACGTCTACCTGTACGCGGACGGCACCCCGCTCGCCCGGGACGGCGACGTCAACCGCGAGAACGTCCAGCTGGCGCAGGTGCCGAAGACCGTCCAGCGGGCCGTGCTCGCCGCCGAGGACCGCGGCTTCTACAACGAGCCCGCCGTCGACCCGCAGGGCATGGTCCGCGCCGCGTGGAACACCGCGACCGGCAAGGGCACCCAGGGCGGCTCCACCATCACCCAGCAGTACGTCAAGAACTACTACCTCGGCCAGGAACAGACCGTCACCCGCAAGGCCAAGGAATTCTTCATCGCGATCAAGCTCAACCGCGAGGAGAGCAAGGAACAGATCCTGGAGGGCTACCTCAACACCAGCTACTTCGGGCGCAACGCCTACGGCATCCAGGCCGCCGCCCAGGCTTACTACGGCAAGGACATCGAGGACGTCACCACCGCCGAGGGCGCCTACCTGGCGTCGCTGCTCAACGCCCCCAGCGAGTTCGACGTCGTCGCCCACCCCGAGAACAAGCCCGCCGCCCTCGCCCGCTGGAACTACGTCCTCGACGGCATGGTCAAGGAAGGGTGGCTGAGCCCCGCCGACCGCGCCGCGACGAAGTTCCGCACGCCAGGACCGATCAAGAACACCGCCGCCGGCCTCTCCGGCCAGCGCGGCTACATCGTCCAGGCCGTCAAGGACTACCTGATCACCAACCACATCATCGACGAGAAGACCCTCGCCACCGGCGGCTACCGGATCACCACAACCCTCCAGCGCGGCAAGCAGGACGCGTTCACCCAGGCCGTCAAGGACCAGGTCACGTCCAAGCTCGACCCCGACCGGGCGGCCGACAAGAACGTGCGCGTCGGCGGCGCCTCCGTCGACCCGGCCACCGGCAAGGTCGTCGCGATGTACGGCGGGATCGACTACACCAAGCAGTACGTCAACAACGCGACCCGACGCGACTACCAGGTCGGCTCCACCTTCAAGCCCTTCGTCTTCGCCTCCGCCGTCCAGAACGGCTCCGAGACCCAGGACGGCGAGACCATCACCCCCAACACCGTCTACGACGGCGACAACAAGCGGATGGTCGAGGGCCCCGACGGGCCCACCGGCTACGCCCCCGCCAACGAGGACGACGTCGACTACGGCCCCATCACCGTCAGGACCGCCACCGACAAATCCGTCAACGCGGTCTACGCGCAGATGGCGCAGGACGTCGGCCCCGCCACGGTCAGGAAGACCGCCGTCTCCCTCGGCCTCCCCGCCACCACCCCCGACCTGACCGCGTCCCCCTCCATCGCCCTCGGCCCGGCCACCGCGAGCGTCCTGGACATGGCGGAGGCGTACGCGACCCTCGCCAACCACGGCCGACACGGTACGTACACACTCGTCGACAAGGTCAGCAAGAACGGGGCCACCGTCCGGCTGCCCGACCAGAACCCGAAGCGCGCCATCAGCCGCGAGGCCGCCGACACCACGACGTCCATGCTGCGCAGCGTCGTCGACAGCGGCACCGGCACCGCCGCCCAGGCCGCCGGCCGCCCCGCGGCGGGCAAGACGGGCACGGCGGAGAACGACAAGGCCGCCTGGTTCGCCGGCTACACCCCGAACCTCGCCACCGTCGTCTCCGTCATGGGCGCGGACCCCACGACGGCCAAGCAGAAACCGCTGTACGGGGCGCTGGGCCTGGCCCGCGTCAACGGCGGCGGCCCGCCGGCCCAGATCTGGGGCCAGTACACCGCGGCGGCCCTCAAGGGCACCCCCGTCAAGGCCTTCGACCTGCAACTGGAGGACGGCGCGCAGAGCGCCTCACCCGACCCGCGGACCTCGGACGAACCGACCGACCCGGAGGAATCACAGTCTCCCGACACCCAGGGCGGGACCGACGGCCCGTCCCAGGACCAGAGCCCGCCGCCGGGCCAGGACCAGGGCGGGACGACCGGCACGCCCAGCGGCGGCGACCCGACCACCCAGGGACCGACCGAAGGCACGGCGGCCGGAGGCACGGACGGCGGCACCGACACCGGCGGTACGGGAACGGGCGGCGACGGGACCGGGGGCCAGGACACCGGCGGGGGCACGGGCGACGGCGGGACGGGCGGCGACACCGGCGGCGGCCCGG
>NZ_WWJY01000047.1 GCF_009865405.1 Streptomyces sp. SID3212
GCGGGAGCCGTACGCCGGAAGGGCGTTGAACCGTCCGGCGCTCCGCGTCCGCGCCCGTGTGGTCATCCGCGCTGCCGGGTGCGGGAGTAGTGGCGTCTGGCGCGGTCCCTGTTGCCGCAGTCCTGCGAGCTGCACCAGCGCCGGGTCCCGCTCCGGGAGCGGTCGAGGAAGAACCAGCCGCATCCGGGGCCCTCACAACGCCGGACCCGGTCCAGGCCGTCCCCGCTCAGCAGGCCCTCCGTCCGCAGCGCCAGCGCGTGACGGAGGCCGTCGAAACGCTCCGTACCGGACTGCCACCGCAGGGGGAAGGCGGGGAGCAGCACGGCGTCCTCGCGGGCCTGCACCAGCACCCGGCGCAGTGCCTCCCACTCCCCCGCAGGAGGCTCCTCGTCGTCGACGAGGGCGTCCAGCACCGGCCAGAGGGTGGCGCGCAGCTCCAGGAGCGCCGCGATCGCGAGCACCGAGTCGCCCTTCCCGGTACGGAGCAGCGCCTCCGCCCGGTCGGCGGTGAGCAGTCCGGCGGTGACGGCCCACCGCGCCCACGCCTCGGCGCCCTGGACACGGTCGGCGGTGCGGGCTGGGTCCAGACGCCAGGCGACGGTGTTGGCGAAGTCGAGGACCGGGTGGCCGCCCACGAATGACGCGCCGGAGTCGTGAGGGCTTCCCGAGGCGGCGGGAGCGCTGAGAACCGGTTGCTTGCTCATGATCCCCCAGCCTACCCCCCTCCTAACAGCCTTGGAGGCTTTTGACTGTTAGGCTTGAGTCATGGACAGTCCCCGATCGGCGAAAGCCGCCGCCTCACCGCGTGCGAGCTTCCTCTCCGGACTCAGGACCGGGTCCGGGCCGGCGACCGCCTCCTTCCTCCTCGCCGTCAGCTTCGGCGCGATCAGCGCCTCACAGGGCTGGGGACATCTCGCACCCGTGATCTGCTCGATGATCGTGTTCTCGGGGTCCGCCCAGTTCGCCCTGCTGGCGACCCTGGGCTCGGGCGGCGGCCTCGCGGGCGCCGTGACGTCGGCGGCACTGATCAACAGCCGTTTCGTCCCCATGGGCATCGCCGTGGCCGGCGATCTGCGCGGCGGCCGGTTCCGCCGCGCGCTCGAAGGCCAGGCGGTGGTCGACGGGTCCTGGGCCGCCGCCCATCTCGGCGGCGGGCGGTTCGACCGGTACCTGCTCTTCGGCGCCACCGCGATCCAGTGGCCCGCCTGGGTCGCGGGCACCGCCCTGGGCGTGGTGGTGTCCCCCGACCCCGACCTCCTGCACCGGCTCGGACTGGACGTCCTCACCCCGGCGCTTTTCGTCGCGCTCCTCTTCGACGAAGTCCGCCGGGAGCGGATCAACCGGCTTCCGGCCCTGCTCGGCGCCGTACTCGCCGCCGGCCTCGTCGTCTTCCTGCCCGCCGGACCCGCCCTGGTGGGCGCGGCGCTCGCGGCACTCGTCGCTCTCTTCAGGGCACCGGCCCGGCCGGCCGCCCGGCCCGAAGACGCCGACGAGAGGAGCGGGACCGAAGAGGCAGTGCGACCCGTCACCTCCGACGAAGAGGTCGCCTCATGACGCTCTGGCTCACCATCGGTGCCGTCGCCGTCCTCAGCTTCACCTGCAAGGCCTTCGGCCCCGCCCTCTTCGGCGGGCGCACACTCCCCCCACGAGCGCGGTCGGTGATCGCCCTCACCGCCCCGGCCCTGCTCGCCGGCTTCGTCGTCGTGGACGTACTGGGCCCCCGCTGGAACGCCCTGGACCTCACCGTGCTCGCCGGACTCGCGGTCGTCCCGCTGCTCCTGTGGCGCAGGGCCCCGCTCCCGGTGGCCCTGGTGGCGGCGGTCGCCGTAACGGCACTCCTGCGTCTGTAGGAGCACGGCTTACGTTGTTCAGTGCACGCGGTCGTCGGCGTGGGAGGGTGGCTGAGGAGGCCAGGCGAGGCCTTCCCCCTTCTGCCAGATCTGGTTGCACGACCCGGTGTGCGCGCACGTGGTGGCGCGGTCGCGCCAGCCGGCCATGTTCATCAGCCCGGCCTTGTCACCCGGGGTCCACACGTCGTTCCAGCTGGAGACGTCGTCCGCGACCCGTACGGAGGACATCAGGGTGTTGTAGCCGCGGAAGGGCGTGTTGTAGTGGGCCAGGCCGAGGGTGTGGCCGATCTCGTGCATCACCGGAATCGCCATCGCGTAGCGCGACCACCGGTCGCCGTTCTCGCTGCCCTTGACCAGACGGGTCCAGGTGTCCGAGGCCGTGAGGCGGATCAGACCGCCGTTGTAGATCGCTCCCCGGTTGTCCAGTGCGGTCGACGGACTGGCGATCCCGGTGGCGGGAATGGTGTCGAAGACAATGGCGATCTCGTCCGAGGGGCGGGAGCCGGGCCACGTGTCGTCGTCGTAGGGCTCGTAACGCAGCCGTCCGCCCACCCATTTGTTGGTCTCCAGGACCATGGTCGACATGACGTCGTCCAGCCCCTTCACCCAACGCTCCTCCTTCGCCTCGGTCTCGGAGTCGGTCGAGCCCCGGTAGTTGAAGTAGAGCTTCACGGTGTAGCTGTCGCGCAGTTCGTAGTAGGCGGGATTGTCGAGACCGCCGACCCGCACCAGGTTGAAGCCGTACGAGTTGGCGGTGTTTCCCCCCGCCCCGGGATTCACCAGCATGGGGCCGGGCTGGTACGGGGTGCGGCCGATGCTCGGGTCGTAGGGCGGGGCGGCCGAAGCCGGGCCCGCCGCCACCAGGACGAGAGACAGGGCGACCGCGGCCGTCACCCTCACGCGCAGTCGCCGCCAGGTCGTTGAAAGGGCGCGCATCGTTCTCCGTCCGTGAGGACACACGATGCCGAGGGACCGCGTGCCGGATCAGAAGAGCACTGCTCGTTCGTCCTCAACAGTAGGAGAGGCCCGGCAGTTCCCGCCGGGAAACCGCCGGTTCCGTGGCGACGCGTCGTCTCAGGCGGCCTGGGCGCGCGAACTCTGTCCGAACAACGGGGCGTAGCTGGACGGGAGCTGGCCCAGGAGGCGCGGGAGGAAGGCGGGGCCGGTGAGGGTGGCGAGGTTGGTGAGAACGGTCTCGGTGTCCCAGCAGGCGACGGCGTAGGGGGAGCCGGTCCGGGCGGCGACGGCTTCGACGAAGTCCCGGTCGGTGAGCGGCTCCACGGCGGGCGCGGACGCCTCGGCGACGAGGAGTTCGGAGACCTCGGCCGGGAGGCGGGTGGCGAGAAGGGCGCGGCCCTGTTCCGTCAGTTGCCGCCCGAGGACGGGGACCACGGCTCGCAGGGCTTCCTCGGCGCGCCGGCGGGTGGGGTAGACGCCGTCGTACCGGACCTTCTCCAGCAACTGTCCGTACGCCGTCGTGGCTGCGCGCTGAGTCGACTCGCGGCGGGTCATGGCTTCCGTTCGCCTTTCTGACGTTGACCTCTGTACCGGTGGGCAGGACCCGGTACGGCCCTTGAGGGGGCGGATCAAAGGAGTCGGACACCCGCTTCCGGGCACCCGGGCACTCGTCTGCCCCCGATTCGCTCCGCCACACCCCCTACCCCGCGGCTCTCGCGCACGGTGGCAGGTCCCCCGCCGCCGACAACGTGCCGCACGGGGAATCTCCCCGCGCGGCTGAGGGGGATGGGCAAAAATGGCGCCTTGCCCGGGCGGCCACACCTCCCGCAGCCTTGAGGGGGTGCATGATCCGAGACGACGGCCGGTCGCGGTGCCAGCCGCGTGCCCGGTCCACGACGACAGCCGGGAGCAGGTCATGGGACGTGATCTTCCACAGCGCGACTTCACCGACGAGGACGCCGTGCGGTTCGCGGCGCGGTTGCGCGCCTCGCTCGGTCTTCTCGACGAGCTCCTCTCCTCGCCCGGCTTCGGGGACGAGGAGCGGACGATCGGCGCCGAGCTGGAGATGTTCCTGGTGACACCGGACGGTGTCCCCGTCCCCCGGAACGAGGAGGTGCGCGCGACGGCCGCCGACCCCCGCCTCGTCCTGGAGGTCAACCGCTACAACCTGGAGGCCAACCTCACCCCCGTTCCCCTCCGCTCCCGTCCGTTCTCAGCACTCCACGACGAGGCCACGGCCCTCCTGGACGTGGTGCGCGAGGCGGGAGCCGGGTACGGAGCCGAGCCGTACTGCTCCGGGATCCTGCCGACGTTACGGCCCCGCGACCTGACGCGGCGCAACGTGTCAGCCAGGCGCCGGTACGCGCTGCTCGACGACGCGCTGGGGAGGGAACGGCGCGGACTGCGCGTCACCGGTGAGCAGCGGTACCGGATGCGCTCCGACACGATCTGCGCGCAGGGCGCCGCCAGTTCCTGGCAGGTCCATCTCACGGTACGGCCCGAGGAGTTCACCCGGGTCCACAACGCCGCCCAGCTCATGACGGCGCCCGTCCTCGCCGTCGCCGCCAACTCGCCGCTGCTGATGGGCAGACGGGTGTGGGACGAGACCCGGATCCCCTGGTACGAGCAGGCCTTCGGCCAGCACCGGCGCCGGGTCGTTCCGGCGGACCGGCGTTCCGGCTTCGGCCAGGACTGGCTGGGCGGGGACGTACGGGAACTGATCGAGGCGTCGGTGAGCCGGTACGCGCCACTGATGCCGTTCAACTCCGAGGGGCCCTGGGCCAGGCCCGACCGGCCCGGCGGTCTGCCGGCGCTGGAGGAGCTGCGGCTGCATCTGGGCACTTTGTGGTGGTGGAACCGCCTGGTCTACGACCCGGCCGGGGCCGGGCACCTGCGGATCGAACTGCGCGCGCTGCCGTCGGGCCCGACGCCCGCCGACATGGTGGCCAACACCGCGCTGCTGACCGGGCTGGTCCTCGACCGCGCCGCACGCGAATCCCGCAGCGAACTCCCCTTCGCCCTCGCGCGGGAGAACTTCTACACGGCGGCCCGCGACGGCATGGCGGCCCGCCTGTGGTGGCCGTCCGGCTCGGGGGCGCCCGTCCGGTTGACCGCC
>NZ_WWJY01000480.1 GCF_009865405.1 Streptomyces sp. SID3212
TGGCCCTGCGGCGGCGGCGCTCGCCCGCGGGCTGGTCGTCGCTGGCCGGCTGGCCGGGGATGTCGATCTGCTGCTGGGCCACGGCCTGCTCGGCCTGGCCGGCATCCTGCGCGGCGGCGGCAGCGGCGGACTCGCCCGTACGGGCCTTGGAGGTGGCGCGGCGCTTCGGCTTGGTCTCGGCGTCGGAGGCGCCCGTATCGGCGCTCTTCGGCGCGGACGGGGAACCGGCCTGCGTCTCCTTGATGACCTCGATCAGCTGGCTCTTGCGCATCCGCGCGGTGCCCCTGATGCCGAGGCCGGACGCGACCTGCTGAAGCTCGGCCAGGACCATGCCCTCAAGGCCGGTGCCGGAGCGGCGGCGCCGTGCGGTGGTGCCAGTGGCAGCACCTTCGGCGGGCGCGGTCGTGTCGACGGTGTTGTCGGCAGTCACGCCCATCAGATCGGTGGTGTCGCTCACGAAGGGTCCTTCCCTGGAGCGGACGTCGGCCTTCTGGCTCGGCGACCGGTTGTGCTGCCGGCTGCGGTCCCATCTTGTGGACCGTGCCGGGGCGGTGGTCCCGCCGGGTACGGCGGAGAAACATGCGTACGTGCCATGGGTCCGGCCCGAGGTCCCCCTGCTCGGCCCACCGCTGGGAAAAACGGGGGGTGTCGTGCCGGTTCCGGTGCGTGCTCAAAACTGCTCAGGCAGGCTGCTCAGGCAGTTGGGGAGGCTCCCGGAAGAAAGGTGGTCCCGAAACGGGACACGATGCACCGCGCCTGAAAGACGTCGGTTGCAGACTTGAGGTTAACACTACCGGCTCCAACAAACATTCCCCCTCTCACTCACCGGCAATCCCGGCTCACCGGCCTTCTGGGCCCTGTACGCGCTTCCTCCGGGCTCTGTACGTGCTTGGTCTAGGCCCTGTCGGGCCCGAGCGGCAGTACACACGCGCCTCCGGCGTCGAGGGACAGCCGGTTCGCCGCCCAGCCCTCGCCCGCCAGTCGTGCGACCTTGTCGGCCGCACCGTCCTCGGCCAGCGCGAGCACCGTGGGGCCCGCGCCGGAGATGACCGCGGGGACGCCGTCCGCGCGCAGCCGGTTGACGAGCGCGATGCTCTCCGGCATCGCCGGGCCCCGGTAGTCCTGGTGCAGCCGGTCCTCGGTGGCGGGCAGCAGCAGCTCCGGACGCCTGGTCAGCGCCTCGACGAGCAGCGCGGCCCGTCCCGCGTTGGCCGCCGCGTCCACATGGGGGACGGAGCGCGGGAGCAGCCCGCGCGCCGTCTCCGTCAGCACGGGCCTGCCGGGCACGAAAACCACCGGAACGATGGAACGGGCCGGTTCCATCCTGATGGCGCGGGCCGCTCCCCCGTCCGTCCAGGCCAGGGTGAAACCGCCCAGCAGACACGCCGCGACGTTGTCGGGATGTCCCTCGATCTCGCTCGCCAGCTCCAGCAACGAGGCGTCGTCCAGGCGGGCGTCGCCGCCTATCGTCACCGCGCGGGCGGCGAGGATGCCGGCGCAGATGGCCGCCGAGGACGAGCCGAGCCCGCGGCCGTGCGGGATGCGGTTGGCGCACACGACCTCCAGGCCGCGCGGCTGTCCCCCGAGCAGGTCGAACGCGGTGCGCAGGGACCGTACGAGCAGGTGGTTCTCGTCGCGGGGGAGCGTCTCGGCGCCCTCTCCCGCGATGTCGACGTGCAGGCCGGAGTCGGCGACGCGGACGACCACGTCGTCGTACAGCCCCAGCGACAGGCCGAAGGCGTCGAAGCCAGGACCGAGGTTGGCGCTGGTGGCGGGGGTGCGCACCCGTACGGCGGCGGCGCGGAACGAGGGACCGGCCATCGTTCTGACGACTCTCCTTGACTGCGGGACGTGCGGGGGGATCGGCGGGGCCTGCGGGGAGATGTGCGTGGGGATCTGCGGTACGGGCGGGATTCGGCGGAACGACGGTATACCGGACGCCCGAGCCGCGGGGTCGACAGCGCGGCAGCACGTTGCGGCACTGCGGGTTGACCCCAGCTTATCGAAGGAAGGTTCCATGGCGACATAGGGCGCACAGGAGGCGCACGATGCGTGTCGCGTACCTGCGTGTGCGCCTGTGATCAAGAATCTCCCGTGGAGTGTCCCAACGGCCGTGTCCTACGCGTCCGCCAGGCCCAGGCGGCGGGCCGCGACCACCGCGTCGACCGGGACGACCGACGGCTGCGGCGCCCCGGCGGTGGCCCATTCCGGGTCCTTGAGGCCGTTGCCGGTGACCGTGCAGACGATGCGCTGGCCCGGGTCGACCTTGCCCTCGTCCACGGCCTTGAGCAGTCCGGCGACGGACGCGGCCGAGGCGGGTTCCACGAACACGCCCTCCTGCGCGGCCAACAGCCGGTAGGCGGACAGGATCTGGCGGTCCGTCACCTCGTCGATGAACCCACCCGACTCGTCACGGGCGTTGAGCGCGAACTGCCAGGACGCCGGGTTGCCGATCCGGATCGCGGTGGCCACGGTGTGCGGGTCCTTGACGACCTCGCCGCGCACGATCGGGGCCGAACCGGACGCCTGGAAGCCCCACATGCGGGGGGTGCGGGCGGCGGGCCCGTTCGCGGCGTACTCGGTGTAGCCCTTCCAGTAGGCCGTGATGTTGCCGGCGTTCCCGACGGGCAGTACGTGGATGTCCGGGGCGTCGCCGAGCGCGTCCACGATCTCGAACGCGGCGGTCTTCTGGCCCTCTATACGGACCGGATTGACCGAATTGACCAGGGCCACCGGGTAGTTGTCGGAGAGCGAGCGGGCCAGGGTCAGGCAGTCGTCGAAGTTCCCCTCGACCTGAAGAATCTTCGCGCCGTGGACGAGGGCCTGGCCCATCTTGCCCAGGGCGATCTTCCCCTGCGGTACGAGCACGGCGCAGACCATGCCGGCGCGGACCGCGTAGGCGGCGGCCGACGCGGAGGTGTTGCCGGTGGAGGCGCAGATGACCGCCTTCGCGCCCTCCTCCTTGGCCCGGGTGATGGCCATGGTCATGCCGCGGTCCTTGAAGGAGCCGGTCGGGTTGGCGCCCTCGACCTTGAGATGCACCTCACAGCCCGTGCGCTCGGACAGCACCTGCGCGGGGACCAGCGGCGTACCGCCCTCCCTGAGGGTGATGACGGCCGCCCCGTCCGTCACCGGGAGGCGGTCCCGGTACTCCTCGATGATGCCGCGCCACTGATGGGTGCCCCGCTGGGCGCCGACGGCGCCGATGCTGGTGGTCATGGGTCCCTTACTCCCCTTCAACACGCATGATGCTGGCGACACCGCGCACGGTGTCGAGCTTGCGCAGCGCCTCGACGGTCCCGGAGAGGGCCGCGTCGGGCGCGCGGTGGGTGACGACGACGAGGGAGGCCTCGCCGTCCTTTCCCTTCTGGCGCACCGTATCGATGGATACGCCGTGCTCGGCGAAGACCGTCGCGACCTGGGCGAGCACGCCCGGCTTGTCGGCCACGTCGAGGTTGATGTGGTAGCGCGTGACGACCTCGCCCATGGAGCTGACGGGCAGCCGGGTGTAGGCGGACTCGCCGGGCCCGGTGGCGCCGCCCAGCTTGTTGCGGCAGACCGCGACCAGGTCGCCGAGGACGGCCGAGGCGGTCGGGGCGCCGCCCGCGCCGGGGCCGTAGAACATCAGCTGTCCGGCGGCCTCGGCCTCGACGAAGACCGCGTTGTACGCCTCGCGGACGGAGGCGAGGGGGTGGCTGAGCGGGATCATCGCGGGGTGGACCCGGGCGGTGACCGACTTCCCGTCGGCCGCGCGCTCGCAGATCGCGAGGAGCTTGACCGTGCAGCCCATGCGCTGGGCGGAGGCGAGGTCGGCGGAGGTGACCTCCGTGATGCCCTCGCGGTGCACCTGGTCCAGGCGTACGCGGGTGTGGAAGGCGATCCCGGCGAGGATGGCGGCCTTGGCGGCGGCGTCGAAGCCCTCGACGTCGGCGGTCGGGTCGGCCTCCGCGTACCCGAGGGCGGTGGCCTCGTCCAGCGCTTCCGAGTAGCCGGCGCCCGCGGTGTCCATCCGGTCGAGGATGAAGTTGGTCGTGCCGTTGACGATGCCGAGGACCCGGTTGACGGTGTCCCCCGCCAGGGACTCGCGCAGCGGCCTGATCAGCGGGATGGCGCCCGCGACGGCGGCCTCGAAGTAGAGGTCCCTGCCGTGCAGCGCGGCGGCGTCGTAGAGGGTCGTGCCGTCCTTGGCGAGCAGCGCCTTGTTGGCGGAGACGACGGACGCGCCGTGTTCGAACGCGGTGGTGATGAGCGTACGGGCGGGCTCGATGCCGCCGATGACCTCGACGACCACGTCGATGTCGCCCCGTTTGACCAGGGCAGTGGCGTCGGTCGTGATCAGCGCGGGGTCGATGCCCTCGCGGACCTTGGACGGGCGGCGGACGGCGACCCCGGCGAGTTCCACCGGGGCGCCGATCCGCGCGGCGAGGTCGTCGGCGTGCGTCGTCAGGATGCGCGCCACCTCTGAGCCGACCACGCCACAGCCCAGGAGCGCCACCTTCAGCGGACGCGTACGCATCATCCGACCTCGTTTCCTCTTACTGAGTGTGAACCAGTCTCACGCACCGGACGGAAGTATCTACCGTCCGTCCAGATCCCGAGACACCAATTCCATCATCCGATGTCCAGCCGCAGGAGATCTTCCTCCGTCTCGCGGCGGACCACGACCCTGGCCTCGCCGTCCCTGACCGCGACGACGGGCGGGCGGAGCGCGTGGTTGTAGTTACTGGCCATCGAACGGCAGTACGCGCCGGTGGCGGGGACGGCGATCAGGTCGCCGGGTGCCAGGTCGGCGGGCAGGTAGGCGTCCCGTACGACGATGTCACCGCTCTCGCAGTGCTTGCCGACCACGCGCGACAGCATGGGCTCCGCGTCGGAGCGGCGTGAGACCAACGCCACGCTGTAGTCGGCGTTGTAGAGGGCCGTACGGATGTTGTCGGACATGCCGCCGTCGACGCTGACGTACGTCCGCAGCCCTTCGAGTGGCTTGATCGTGCCGACCTCGTACAGCGTGAAGGCGGTGGGGCCGACGATCGCGCGGCCGGGCTCGACGGAGATCCGGGGGGTGGTGAGGCGGGCCGCGTCGCATTCGCGGGTGACGATCTCCAGCAGCGACTTCGCGATGTCGTACGGCTCCTTGGGGTCGTCCTCGGAGGTGTACGCGATGCCGAGGCCGCCGCCGAGGTCGATCTCGGGCAGCTCGACGCCGTGTTCGTCGCGGATCTCGGCGAGGAGCTGGACGACGCGGCGGGCGGAGACCTCGAATCCGGCCATGTCGAAGATCTGCGAGCCGATGTGCGAGTGGATGCCGATCAGCTCGATGCCGTCGAGCTTGAGGGCCCGCCTGACGGCCTCGGCGGCCTGGCCGTCGGCGAGCGCGATGCCGAACTTCTGGTCCTCGTGGGCGGTGGCGATGAACTCGTGCGTGTGGGCCTCGACGCCGACGGTGACGCGGATCTGGACGGGCTGGCGGCGGCCGAGGCGCTGTGCGATGTGCGCGACCCGGACGATCTCCTGGAAGGAGTCGAGGACGATCCGGCCCACGCCGACGGAGACGGCGCGCTCGATCTCCTCGGTGGACTTGTTGTTGCCGTGGAAGGCGATGCGCTCGGGGGGCATGCCGCCGGCGAGGGCGGTGGCCAGCTCGCCGCCGGAGCAGACGTCGAGGTTGAGCCCTTCTTCGGTGAGCCAGCGCACGACGGCGCGGGAGAGGAACGCCTTGCCGGCGTAGAACACGTCGGCGTTCGGGCCGAAGGCGTCGGACCAGGCGCGGCAGCGGGCCCGGAAGTCGGCCTCGTCGAGGAAGTAGGCGGGGGTGCCGAACTCCTCGGCCAGCCGCGTCACCTCGATCCCGGCGACGGTCGCGACGCCGTCGTCGTTGCGCCGGACCGTACGCGACCAGACCTTCTCGTCCAGGACGTTGAGGTCGGCGGCGGGGGCGGAGTAGTGCCCGTCGGGGAAGACGTCGGCGTGGCGGGGTCCTGCGGGGTGTGCGGAACGGCTCATGACGTGGCTCTTTCAGGTCTCTCAGGTCTCAACGACGATCTGGCGATCTGGATGATCTGGGCGATCCGGCGATCTGCGATCTGCGGTCTAAAGGAATTCCGGGGCATCGATGCCGAGGAGGGAGAGGCCGCCGGCCAGCACGGCCCCGGCGGCCCCGGCGAGCGCGATCCGGGAGCGGTGGGCGGCCGAGGGTTTCTCGTCCCCGAGGGGCAACGGCCGGCCGCTCTCCTGGAAACGCAGCACGGCGTCGGCGACCTGTTCGAGCCCGCGCGCGAGCCGGTCGGGCGCGCGGTGCCGCGCGGCGGCTTCGAGGACGGCGGGGTGGTCGCGGAGGAGACGGATGAGGGCGGCCTGGGCGGGGTGGGGCGCGCCCGGGCTCGCACCCTCGTGGGATCCCGCTCCCACGGGACCGGCCGGCGTGACGCCCAGCTGCTCGGCGGCGCGGGTGAGGGCGCGGGTACGGGCGTACGCGTACCGCACCCGGAAGAGGGGATTGCTCTCGCGCTGCACGAGCAGCGCGGCGCCGCCGGCGGCCGGCCGATCGTGCGCGGCGGGCCGCAAGAGCGCCCAGCGGGCGGCGTCGGCCCCCAGCCGCCCGAAGAGACCGTCCCCGTCGGGGACGGGCACGACCTGGATGGTCTCGGGCACGGGGGCGGGTGCGACCGGAGCGACTGTGGGGTTCGTCACAGCCCCACCGGGGCGGGGGCCGGCGGGCGCGATCGACGCCGTCGCTCCCTGGCTCCGGAGCAGGGCGACCACCGTTTCCGTCCAGACGCGGGCGCGTGGCTCGCGCGCGGGCGCGAAGACGGCCGTGGTGCCCGCCAGGGCGTTGCCGTGGCCGTAGCGGGAGCCCGCGCTCAGCACCGTACGGGCCAGGTCTTCGCCGTCGTCCTCGGTCAGCGTGAAGTTGAGGAAGCCGGGGCCCGTGATCTCGACCCGGGCGATGCCCTCGGCGGTGGCGACCCGGGTGCGCAGGATCTCCGCGACCTCGCGGGGCGCCAGACCCGCGCCGGGCGCCAGGCGCAGCGCCGCGTTCGTCGCGTAGTCGCCGCTCCCGCCGGGCCGGGGCCGCTCCACCGTCACCCGGTCGGGCACGGCCACGCGCAGGGCGCCGTCCTCCACCGCGCGGCGCACGGCGCGCAGCACGGTCGTGGAGAGATCGGCGGGGGTCACGGGACCAGCGTAGGGGAGGAGGGGGCCCCCTCCGCGACCTCGTTCCGCGATGCGGTCGGCGGGCGTCCGGTGGAGCGGCGGGCGGGGTGCGGGGTGCGGGGTGCGGGCGAGCCGATCGGCAACGGACAGCCGCGAGCGTCAGTGCAGACGGCGACCTCGTTGCGCGATGCCGTCAGCAGCGGATGGCCCCCGCTGCCCGCGAACCCGGCGGTGCCCCGGGCGGGGCGGTGGTCAGGACGCCGTCGGCAGGTGGCGGACGGGACACCGTCGGCAGGTGGCGACCAGGCTCCAGGGGGCGGCGTCAGCCGCGGGTGCTCCATGCGGGGCACGCGCCGTAGCAGCTGCGGGTGGCGGGCAAGCCCCTGCGGGGGTTCGCCGGGACAGCGTCGGCTGTCGGCGGGCGCCCCTGACGGGCCATGGGCGTGACGCCGCCGGGGGCGGCCTGGCTCCGGGAGGGGCGGCGTCAGCCGCGGGTGCTGCCTGCGTGGCCTGCTTCGTGGCGGCCGTCCAGGGGCGGGGGCGTCTCGTGGTGGGTGAGGCGGCGGACCAGTTGGATCAGGTCGGCCGGTTCGAAGGGCTTCGCCAGGAACGCGTCCACCCCGGCTGTGAGGCCCGCCTCGACCTCGTACTGGGTGCACGCGCTCACGATCGCGAGGGGCAGCCGGCTGGTGCGCGGATCGGCGCGCAGCCGCGCGGCCGTCCGCAGGCCGTCCAGGCGTGGCATGACCACATCGAGGGTGATGACATCCGGCCTGACCTCGTGCACGACCTCCAGGCATTCGGCACCGTCGGCCGCGGTCACGACCTCGAAGCCCTCCAGCTCGAGATTGACCCTGATCAGCTGCCTGATCACTCGGTTGTCGTCGACAACGAGCACCCGGCCGGATGCGCCTGACACATATCGAGAGTAGGTCGGACTTCCGCGCCGCGTCCGGGTTTTGGCCAATTGGCGGGCCCGGCGCCGGGCGCGACGCGGCGGCGGCCGGGGGCGCGGACCGTCGTCCGCCCCGCCCGTACCGCCTACGCTCCACGCATGGAGCAGAACGAAGTTGTCCTCAGGGCCATCGGCATCCTCACCCAGTCCGCGGAATGGATCCGTACGGCGGAGCGGCACCCCGCTGCCGCGGAGAGCACCGACAGCACCGGCACGACCGCCGCCCGCGGCTCAGGTGAGGGCCAGATCGGGTCGCTGCTCGCCGAGGTCTTCCCTTCGTTCGCGGTGCCCTCCGAGGCAACCCCCCTGGAGGCGGCCCACGCGGTCACCGAGGCGGCGCTGCCGGCCATCATGCAGCTGATCGGCGCGTTCACGTACGTCTACTCCGAGCTGGCCGAGGTCCACGACTCCGGCCGTACGGACATCTCCTCCGAGGACCTCCTCCGCGACCTCGCCCTGCGCATGTCCCGCCCCCCGCAGGGCGACTGACGGGTCGTCAGGGCGGCGGTCAGGGCGTCGCCATCTGCCGTACCAGTAGATTCCACGCCGACATCGCTATGTCCACCGTCGACTCCAGCTTCCGCAGCGCGACCCCGTCCCGCGCCTCGACGGACAGCCCGTGGAGCACGGTGGAGTAGAAGGCCGCGATGCCCTCCACGTTCGCGTCCGGGGGCAACTCGCCCTCGTCCACGGCCTGTTCCAGCCGTTCCTCCAGCGTCGCCACCGCGTTCCGCCGCCGCCAGGCCAGGTGGTCGCCCACCCCCTTGTTGCGCGTACTGCAATTGGTCGCCGCGAGCACGATCATGCAACCGCTCGGCGTATGGGGGTCGGTGAAGGCGTCGATGTTCCCGCGCAGCATCGCCTCGATCGCCCCCCGCACGGTGGGCTGGTCGTGCAGCGCCCGGTTGGTGGCCGATCCGACGGTGTTGTCGTAGAGGGCCACCGCCTCGAAGAACAACTGCTCCTTCGATCCGAAGGAGTTGTAGAGGCTGGTCGAGTTGATGCCCATCGCCTCGGTCAGATCGGTCATCTTGGTGCCTTCGTAACCAAGCTCCCAGAACGTCTCCATCGCGCGCCGCAACGCCGCCGCCCGGTCGAACGTAAGCGGCCTGCCACGTTCTGTCATATTCCCATCCTCCAAAGGGGGTTGACCATGCCTCAGCCTACCTGTTAAGACTTTATGCAGCATCCATTCCGGAATGTAATCAAGGC
Source organism: Streptomyces sp. SID3212 (assembly GCF_009865405.1). Classification (GTDB taxonomy): domain Bacteria; phylum Actinomycetota; class Actinomycetes; order Streptomycetales; family Streptomycetaceae; genus Streptomyces. The sequence goes on from NZ_WWJY01000480.1 coordinate 9,323, forward strand.
GGAGCAAAATGTCGCAACTCGCGGGAAAAATCGCACTGGTGACCGGTGGCAGTCGGGGGATCGGCGCGGCCACCGCCCTCCGATTAGCGCAGGAGGGGGCTGATGTCGCCCTGACCTATGTGAACGCCGCCGACAAGGCGCAGGAAGTTGTCAAGTCGATAGAAGACCTCGGCCGCAGGGGCCTCGCGCTCCAGGCCGACAGCGCGGACCCGGCGGCCGTGGCCGACTCCGTCGCCCGCGCGGCGGCCGAGTTCGGTGGCCTGGACATCCTGGTCAACAATGCCGGTATTTTCCCTTACGGACCTTTCCAGGACGTCACCCTCGAAGAGATCGACCGGACGCTCGCCGTCCACGTGCGGGCCGTCTTCGTCGCCACGCAGGCGGCCGTCGCGCACATGACGGACGGCGGTCGTGTGATCAACATCGGCAGCTGCTGGGCCAACCGCGTCCCCGTACCGGAAGTGACGCTGTACTCGATGAGCAAGTCCGCCCTCATCGGCTTCACCAAGGGGCTGGCGCACGACCTGGCGCCGCAGCGCATCACGGTCAACATCGTCGACCCGGGCCCGACCGTCACGGACATGAACCCGGACGGCACGGCCGAGGCCGAGGAGGAGCGCCTGCGGACCGCGGCGAAGGTCCTCGGCGCGGCCTCGGACACCGCCGGCGCGGTGGCCTTCCTCGCGGGCCCCGACGCGGCCTGGATCACCGGCACGTCGCTCGCCGTCGACGGCGGCTACACCGCCTGATGCGCGCGGCGCGCAGAGGCGGGCCCCGGTGACCGGGGCCTCGCAATCGACCGAGGATCGCACGACGGCGAGGACGGGCTACATGGCATGGGCGATCCTGACGGTGGCCGGCCTGCTGGAGGTCGTCTGGGCTCTGGCGCTGAAGGAGTCCGGCGGCTTCACGAAGCTGTGGCCGAGCACGATCGGCATCACCTTCGCCGCGCTGAGTTTCGTACTGCTCACCTTCGCCCTGCGGGACGTGCCGGTCGGCACGGGATACGCGGTGTGGGTGGGCATCGGCGCGGCGGGTGTGGTGGTCGCGGGCATCGTGCAGGGCGAGGCGGCGTCGGCCGCCCGCGTGGCCTGCATCCTCGCGATCATCGGCGGTGTGGTGGGCCTGCGGCTTCTCGAAAGCTGATCTCGCTCCCCCGCCCCGCCCCACCCCGCGAAGGGTGACGACCGAGGGGTGACGACCGGGTGGTGACACTGTTCGGGTCCGCTGAGCACCGAGGGACCCGGACAGTGGTGTGTACGCGTGTCCACGGCTCAGGAGGCCTGCCCTCCTGAGCCGTGCGCGGGGCCGGCGGGTCCCCGCGGATTGCCCCAACCCGCCAACGACCAGAGTCTGTTCATCGAAAGCGGTGGAGATGTTCAGTCGCGGGCCCACCCCACGGACTCGCTCGTCGGCGTTCGCCCGGCGTCATCCGGCATGCCGATGTCCCCCGTACCTCTCCTGTACGACGCACATGACAGGAAGGGCTCCTGCCCCTGCCGGCGGTGAACCGCCGCGGCCGAGCCTCTTCCTTCCCTCGTCGCGCGTCCCCGGGTCCACCGCCGGGTGACCGACGTACCCCCGTTCTCCGGGCGAGGCAGCCACCAGACCGGCGCTCCGCCCGGACCCCCGCATGTCTCGCTCCAGAGCGCCCGGCCGCGAGCCGCCCATCTGAGCCGCCCTGTCGCGGGCTCCGGAAGATAGTGCGCCGAGTCGTCCTATTTGAGCTCCGTAAGTGAAACGTGGGAGAAGCGATGGGATCCACGACGCCCAACATCATGGGCCGGGACAGGACACTGCTCGAATTACGCCGGGCCGTGGAGCGCACGGCCGCCACAGGACGGGGGAGCTGTGTGGTCATCAACGGCTCCGCCGGCATCGGAAAGAGCGCGTTGACCCGGGCCGTCACGGCCGGGGCGCGGGAGTCGGGCTTCGCGGTGGCGGCCGGCACGACCGCGCCGCTCGACCGGGACGTCCCCCTCAGTACGCTGCGCGGCCTGCTGCACAGCAACATCCCGGCGCGGCTGCACCCGTTGCTCGCCGGACACGACGACCCGCTCGGGGCCGTCGACCGGATCATCGACCTGCTGGGGCCCTGCGCCCGGCGGCAGCCCGTGCTCGTCGCGCTGGACGACGCGCACCTGGCGGACAACCTGAGCGCGGCGGCGCTGCGCGTGCTGGTGTCCGAGGTGGCGTCGCTGCCGGTCCTCTGGCTGCTGACCCGCAGGCCCGGCTCGGTACGGGGGGTCGCCCAGGAAACGCTCGACTGGCTGGTCCGCCAGGGCGCCGCGTGCCACGACCTCGGGCCGCTGTGCCCCGACGTCGTCACCGCCCTGTGCGCGGACTTCCTCGGCGCCCGCCCCGACGACGGGGTGCTCGCCCTGGCGGCGCGCGGCGGCGGCAACCCGTTCCTCGTCCGGGAGTTGCTGGCCACCTCCCTGGCCGAGGGCCGGATCCGGATCGCCCACGGCGCCGCCACCCTCACCGACAACCGCCCGGCCGCCGCCTTCGGGTGCGCGGTCGACCACCTCCTGCGCGACCTCTCGGACGACGTCCGCCGGGTGCTGGACGCGGTGGCGGTCCTGGAGACCCCCTTCTCGGTCCACGAGGCGGCCGGGCTGCTCGGCCGCCCGCCGGTCGAACTGCTGCCGGTCATCAGCGAGTTGGTCGGTGCCTCGGTGCTGGTGGACGACGGGGCGTCGCTCGCCTTCCGCCACGACCTGGTCCGCGAGGCGATGTACGCGCGGCTCTCCGAACCGGTCCGTACGGCCCTGCACCGCGAGGCGGCGTCGGCCGTGTGGCGCGAGGGCAGGTCGGCCGCCGAGTTCGTGGAGCACCTGATGCGCGGGAAGCGGCGCGGTGAGACGTTCACCTCGGCCGTGTGGCGGCCGGCGACCCGTACCCGTATCACGTCCTCCTCCCCCGTGCTGGTCGTGCGCGACCGGCACTCCAGGGCCGACGACCACGACGAACCGGTCCACCCGGAGCTGATGGCCGACGCCATGCACCTGATGGGCGCGACGGGCCTCCGGGACCTGGACGACTGGCAGATACCGGGACAGCGCGGCCACGCGGCCCAGGTCTCCCGGCAGGCTGACTTCTCGCAGAGCGCGCACAACCGCCGCTTCGAGAAGCTGATGTACGGCACGGCGGTACGGTCCTCGGCGGCGCGCGCCCAGGGCCACCTCGGCAAGGCGGTCGAGCACGCCCTGGAGGCCTCGCGGATCGCCGACAGCGCGGACAGCGCCGACAGCGGCGTCGACCCGGGCCACCACCGGCTGTGGCTGGCCGTGGCCCTGACCGCGTCCGACGAGTTCGACAGGGCCGAGGCGATCTTCGCGGAGAAACGCGACCCCTCGGACCACGCGGCCCTGCGCTGGGTCCTGCCGATGTGGCACTTCCACCGCGCGGAGCTGAAGCTCGCCTCCGGCGCGCTCGCGGAGGCGAACGCCGAGGCGGCGACCGCCGTCCGGGTCACCAAGCGCCTCGCCGTGCCCTCCCTCGGGGTGGGGCCGCTGGCGCTCCTCGCCCGGGTCGCGATCCACCGTAACGACCTCTCCCTGGCCCGCGCGCACGTCACCGAGGCCGAGGGGCTCGGGGCCGGCGCGACCGGCGCCGGGCTGGAGGACCTGGCCTGGGTGACCGCCCTCCTCCAGTCGGCGACCGACGACCCCACCCCGGCGATCGACACGCTCTCGGACCTCTACCGGCGCCTGCCGCGAAGGCCGTTGCTGCTCACCAAGGAGCCGCACGCCGGCGCGTGCCTCGTACGGACGGCCCTGAGCGCGGGTGATTCCGCGCGGGCGGGCGCCGTCGCCGACACCGCGCGCCTGATCGCCGAACGCAACCCCGGCGTGGCCTCGGCGGTCGCCGCCGCCGCGCACGCCGAGGGGGTGCTCTGCAACGACGTGAGCCGGCTGCGTACGGCCGTGTCGTACTACCGGTCGAGCCCCCGGCCCCTCTCGCTGGCCGCCGCGGCGGAGGACCTGGCGACGGCGGAACACGCCCAGGGGCAGCGCGGCACCGCCGCGGGACTGCTCAACGAGGCGCTGCGCCACTACACCGCGCACGGCGCCCGGCACGACGCGCTGCGGGTCCGCCGGGCCCTCCAGTCGCTCGGTGTACGGCGCAAGGCCCGCGACGCGATGGGCGGCGGGCGTACGGGGTGGGAGCACCTGACGCCCTCCGAGCTGCGGGTCGTACGGCTGGTGGCCCAGGGGCTCACCAACCGGGAAGCGGCCGAGAAGCTCTTCCTCTCCCCCCACACCGTGGACAGCCACCTGCGGCACAGCTTCACGAAACTCGGCGTGACCAGCCGGGTCGAGCTGACGCGCCAGGTGCTGGCCCACGAAGGTTCCTTCCTGGACGAGAGCGTCTGAGCCCCGGGCCGGGGCGGAGCCGCCCCCGGTCCCCCGGAGCCTCGGGACGCGTGTGGCCGTACGGGAATCCCCACCCGTACGGGACGGCCGTACGGGATCTCCGGCGGTACGGGAGCCCCGGCGGTACGGGATCCCCTTGGCGGTACGGGAGTTCACGAGAACACGTGATGTCACGCGGGCCGGTCCTCCAGAGACTGGAACGGTCCAAGGCCCGACGGCGCGCGTGCTCAGGAGCGGCCGTCCGACAGAGAGGCATCCCATGACCAACGTGATCGGACCGAACTTCCTGACCCTCCAGGTCCGCGACGTCGAGCGGTCCCGGAAGTTCTACACGGAGGTGGTGGGGTTCAAGCCGACGGAGTCCAAGGTGCCCACCGCCGCCGTCCTCGACACCGAGCCCATCAAGATCGCGCTGCGCCAGGCCACGATCGACCTGGACTCCGTGACGGAGCTGGGCTGGGGCGTGGTGCTCTGGATCAAGGCGAACGACCCCGACAAGCTGGCGAAGCAGCTGGCCGAGTCCGACGTGACCATCACCAAGCCGCCGTGCGACGGATTCTGCGGCCGTGAGTTCCAGTTCCGCGACCCCGACGGCTACGAACTGACGGTCTACGAAGGCTGACCGGGGCGGGGCACCACGGCACCACGGACACACCCTCGCGAACGGTGGCAGTGGCGTTGGCGTTCGCGTTGGCAGGACCCGTCCACCGCCCGTTCCCCCTGGCCTCCCCCGGGCCCCCCGGACCCCTCGGACCCCCTGGAAAGGAACGCATGCGCGAAAATACTGGTGTCAGCCGCCTGGGTCTCGCTCCGGCCGCACGGATGCCGCTGCGGGCCAGACTCCGGCTTCTCGCGGACCCCGCGCTCGGGGTCGGCAGTTTCCTCGACCTCGCCCGTGCGGCGAGCCCCTCCCCCTCGGCTCCGTTCCTGCTCGCCCAGCGGGTGGGCGGGGACGGTTCGCCCGACGACGGGGAACGGCTGAGCCTCGACGGGCTGACCGCGATCCGTACCGCCTATGCCTCCTGGTACCACGCGGCCGGGGTGCGCAAGGGCGATCCGGTCGGCGTCTACGCCGGTGAGGGCATCGAACCCTTCCTGCACTTCCTGGCGCTGAACTCGCTGGGCGCCATCCCCGCGCTCGTCAACAGCCGGATGCCGGCCGAGGTCGCGGCCGAGTACCTGGGCCGGGTGGGGGTACGGGGCGTGGTCTCCGACGCCGTGGGGCTCGACCGGCTCCGCGCCTCGGGAGCCCTGCCCGCGCACCTCTTCCAGGCGGACCTGGTGGACTTCTCGCGCGAGCTGCCCGCCGTACCGTCGCTGCCGGCGCTCTTCCCCTACCGGCACGGCGACGACGACCTGGTGATGCTGTGCCACACGTCGGGGACCACGGGACCGCCCAAGGCGGTCACCTTCGGCCACCGGCAGTTCTTCACCGGCAAGCGCCACCGCCTGTGGAGCTTCCCCGGCGCGGCGGACAACCGGATGCTCAGCGCCCTCCCCCAGTCCCACTCCGCCGGCATCAGCTACCTGATGACGGCGGCCCTGCTCGGGCTGCCCACGCTGGTCATGGCCGAGTCGTCGGGCGAGGCCGTGGAGCGGGCGGCCCGCTGGTTCCGTCCGACGCTCGTGGTCGCCTTCCCGCAGACGTACGCCGAACTGGCCCAACTGGACCTCGACGCGGCGGCCTTCGGGAACGTGCACAGCTGGATCAACACCGGTGACTCCGCCCACGAGGCGCACATCAAGGCGCTCATCCGGCACGGCAGGCGGCCGGGCCGGCGGGGCGCGCGCCCGGGCTCCCGGTTCATCGACGGGCTCGGCTCGTCCGAGATGGGCATGGCGCTGTTCCGCAAGGTCAGCGAACCGGAGAACCAGGACTACGGCCGTTGTGTCGGCAAGCCGGTGAAGGTGGTCAAGCGGGCGACGGTGCTGGACGACGACGGGCGGCGCCTCGGCCCCGGGCAGGTCGGCAGGCTCGGGGTCATCACCCCGACGAGGACGCCCGGTTACTGGGGCAACACCGAGCTGACCGGCAAGTCGTCCGTCTCCGGCTACTGGCTGACCGGGGACATCGTCTACCAGGACAGGAAGGGCCGGTTCTTCCACGTGGACCGGACCCCCGACGTCATCCGTACCGGGTCCGGGCCGGTGTACAGCCTGCCCCTGGAAGAGACGATCATGGTCGGCTGCCCGGAGGTCGCCGACTGCGCCGTCGTCGCGGTGACCGCGCCCCCGCCGCTCGGCGGTCAGGTCGCCTTCGCCACGGTGAAGCTCAAGCCGGGGGCCCTGCCGCCGGAGGACCTGCTGGAGCGGCTCAACGGCGCGCTGCGCCGGGCGGGCCAGGCGGTCCTGCACGGCGCGGTCCTCGCGACCGAACCCGCCCATTTCCCTACCGGTGCCACGGGCAAGGTGCTCAAGCGCAGTCTGCGCGAGCACTTCGCCGACGTGCTGGTCCGACCAGATGCGAACCCGGCGCGGCCCGAGCGGCGGCCGGTCGCGGAGGAGAGCCTGCCATGACCCATCCCCTGGCCGACGACGGGCAGATCGGTGACGTGCCGCCGCCCGTGCGGATGTACGAGATGCTCTACAGCTCCCTGGTCAGCCAACTGCTGATCGCGGTGGCCGAACTGGGCGTCGCCGACGCCATCGGCGACGAGGCGCGCCACATCGACGACATCGCCGCGCGGACGGACGCGCACCCGGGCGCCCTGTACCGGGGCCTGCGCGCGCTGGCGAGCGTCGGCGTCTTCACGGAGGTGGAGCCGTACACGTTCGGCCTCACCCCGCTGGCGTCGACGCTGCGCAGCGACGTGCCGGGGTCGATGCGTGATCTCGCGCTGTACGTCGGACTCCCGGACCGGCAGCGGTCGTTCGGCGCGCTGGTGCACAGCCTGCGGACGGGAAAGCCGACGTTCGACCATGTGCACGGCACCGACTGGTGGTCGCACTTCGCCGCCCACCCGGAGCTGGCCTCGCTGTTCAACAACGCGATGGGCAGCATGTCGGTGATGGTCAACTCCAGCACGCTGGACGCCTACGACCTCTCGCACGTGCGCAAGCTCGTGGACGTCGGCGGCGGGCACGGGCGGCTGGTGGCGTCGCTGCTCCAGAAGTACCCGGAGATGACGGCCGTCCTGTACGACCTGCCGAGGGTGGTGCCGGAGGCCGAGGCGGTGCTCGCGGAGCTGGGGCTGGCCGACCGCGCCGAGTGTGTCGGCGGGGACTTCCTGGAGTCGGTGCCGGCGGGCGGGGACACGTACGTGGTGTCCTGGACGATCCACGACTGGGACGACGACGACGCCGTCAGGATGCTGCGCAACATCCGTGCGGCCATGGGGGATTCGGGGCAGCTGATCATCATCGACGAGGTGCCGCCGGAGGGGGACACCCCGCACTTCGGCAAGTTCGAGGACATCGTGATGCTGACGCTGCTGACCGGGCACGTCCGTACGGAGGCGGAGTTCACCGACCTCTTCGAGCGCTCCGGTTTCCGGCACAAGGAGACGAGGCCCACGCGGGCGCCCACGAGCGTCATCGTGGCCGTACCGGCCTGAGGGGCGCGCAGGGGCTGCCCGCCGCGGGATTCCCGTGGCGGGCAGCCCCTTTTCCCGTCCTGTCGTGGGGCGCCACGCCGAAGGGGCCCGGGGAGCATCTGCTCCCCGGGCCCCTTCGGTCATGTCCGGGCGGTCACTTCTCCAGGCAGAACTCTTCGATGGGGTAGCCGACATGGCGGTCGGCGGTCGGCAGGTGGCCCAACACGACGTCACCCGGCCGCAGTTCGGTGCTGTTGTGCACCACACCGCCGGGGCCGAGCACCCGTACGTGCCAGTCGTCCTGGAGGATCAGGTTGACCGTGGTGCCGTCGGGGCCCACCGCGTCGACCGACAGCAGCGGCCTGCTCTCGATCTTGACCCGGCCGACCGCCACGAGCCGCGTGTGGCCCTTGACGTCCACGGCGAGCACCTTGCTGCCGGCCTTCAGCTCGCTGAGGTAGTTGGTGCGGGAGTCCGCGGACAGGGTGTACGAGTGGATCGCGCCGGCGTTCACCCGGAACGGCCGCGTGGGCATGTACGGCAGCGGGTGGGTCTCGCTGACGCACAGGATCATGCCCTTGGAGTGTGAACCGACCAGGATGCCCTCGTCCTTGCGGAAGTGCGTGCAGGTGTCGACGCAGGCCCGCTCCCCCATGCCGATGTGGCTGACGCCGGTGATGGTCAGCTCCACCATCGCGAGGTCCGGGGTCTGGGTGACCGTCGCGGCCTTGAGGGCGGTGGCGTCCCCCACGGTCACGGGCGCCATCATCACGCCGTCGGAGCCCAGTTCGAGCACACCGAAGATGATCTCGGCCTCCTCGGTGTCCTGGGCGATCGTGATGATGCTGCCCTCCGCGCCCGACGCCCGCGCGGCGGCGATGACGATCTCCAGCGGGATCTTCGTCGGGTCGCGGAACAGCAGCACGCTCCACCGCTCGGTACTCGCCGACCTGCACGCCACGTCCAGGCTCTCGGCGTCCACGATCTCCACGAACCGGCCGAACTCCACGCCGGGGTGGCGCGAGGCGAGCACGGCGGGGTCACCGTGGCGCGCGGGGTCGACCACCACCACGTCGGCCTCCCCGAAGTCCTCGGGCAGCGCGGTGCCCTCGGGGAACAGCACCTTCTTCACCGTGGGCGGCAGTCCGGCCAGATCCTCCGCCGTCGCGGCGACGATGCCGTCGATCCGCTGGTGCACCGCCTCCTCCAGGATCGCGGTGGTCGATTCGTTCTTCGTGCGTACGTCCAGCCAGCAGAGCTTCATGGTCCTACTTCCTCGATAGGTGGTCGCGCGGCGGAGCGGATCGGGACGGGTTCGCGGAATGGATCAGGACGTGCTCGGGGAGCGGATCAGGACTTGGCCGCGGTCAGGCGCAGGTCGGAACCGGGGTAGGTGTGGCGCTCGGCGTGCACCAGGCTCGCCACGTCACGGGCGCGCTTGCCGGGCTCGGGGGCCTGGAAGATGTTCCGGCCCATGGCGAGCCCGGTCACCCCGGCGTCGAGCATGTCCGCGACCCGGTCGAGCAGTTCCTCGTCGCTGGCCGTGTTCTCCCCGCCCGCGACGATCAGCGGGACGGGGCAGCCACCGACCACGTCGGCCAGGTCGGCCGTGGAGCGCGGGCACGGCACCTTGACGAGGTCGGCGCCCAAGTCGGCGGCGAGCGTGGCGACATGGAGGACCAGCGCGGCGTCCCGTGAGTCCGCTATGCCGGGGCCGCGCGGGTACATCATCGCCAGCAGCGGTACGTTCCACCGGTCGCAGGCGTCCGCCACGACCGCCAGGTCCCCGAGTTGGCGGGCCTCGCTCGCGGAGCCGACGTTGACGTGGACGCTCACCGCGTCCGCGCCCAGCCGTAACGCGTTCTCCACGTCGGTGACGAGGTACTTCGCGTCCGGGTCAGGCGCGTGCATCGTGCTCGCGCTGAGGTGCACGATCAGGGACGTCCTGGTGAAGGGCTCGGGGTCCAGGTGGCGCAGCGTGCCCTTGTGCAGCACGACGGCGTCGACGTCGTTGTCGGCCAGCTCCCCAACGAGCCGGCCGAGACCGGCCGCCGAGGCGATGGGGCCGTCGGCGACCGAGTGGTCGAGGGGGACCACCAGCAGCCGGGACGGGGAGTGCCGGAAGAGCTTGCGTGTACGCAGCAGCGCACCGAAGGATCGATTCAGCGGCATCGCGATTCTCCTTCTCTCTCGGATCACACGGTTTCTAGACCGCACGTCTCCCGGGTGACACGTCTCCCGGATCACACGGTGATCATGGACTCGGCATCGAGGTCGTCCTGGCCGAGGCCGAACTCCTGGTGCAGCGCCGTGACCGCCTCGATGACCCGGTCCAGCGGGATGATCACGGAGACGCGCATGTGCGTGGACGACACCCAGCTCACCGCCACCCCCATCCGGGCGAGCAGCGCGAGCATCCGGGCGGTGTAGTCGGGCCTGTTCAGCAGCCCCACGCCGACGAGCGAGAGCTTCCCGACCTTCTCGTCCACCTCGATGTCGCAGTCGAGCGAGGCGGCCAGCGGGCGCAACGCGTCGCGGGCGGCGGACAGATGGTGGGCGTGCAGGGCGAACCCCATGTGGAAGTCGTACGCGTCCGGCGCGCCCCAGGCGAGCAGGTCGACCGGGATCCCGGCCCGCGCCAGCGCGGTGAGGACGGCCGCCGCGAGTCCGCCGCGCGGCCCGTTCGAGCGGGTGGTGGCCATCACGATGTCCGTGTCGTGAGTGACGGCGGTGATCAGGCCCTGCGTCTCCAGCATGTCGTCGCTCCGTCCGAGGATGGTGGTGCCCGGATCCGCCGAGAACGAGCCCCGTACGAGGACGTCGATCCCGTTGGCGGCGGCCAGTTCGACCGCGCGTGAATGCATCACTTGCGCACCGGAGAAGGCCATCTCGGTCATGACGGCCGCCTCGATCGTGGCCAGTGCCCTGGCACCGGGCACGATCCGGGGATCGGCGGTGTAGATCCCCCGGACATCGGTGTAGATCTCGCAGCTCGTCGCGCCCAGCGCGGTCGCGAGCGCCACGGCGGTGGTGTCGGACCCGCCCCGGCCGAGCGTGACCACGTCGCCGTCCTCGCCGGATCCCTGGAATCCCGACACGACCACGACCTGTCCGTCGCGCAGACAGCCGATCACCCGCGCGGTGTCCACGGCGGCGATCATTCCCGCGCCGTGCGGTCCCGCGACCAGGATCCCGGCCTGCGGACCGGTCAACGACACGGCGGGAACGCCCCGGTGGTGCAGCGCCATGGTGACCAGCGCGGCGGAGGCGTTCTCGCCGGTGGCGAGCAGCTGGTCCGTCTCTCGGGCGGAGGGCGCCGTATTCAACTCCCGTGCCGCCGCCAGCAGTTCGTCGGTCGTCTTTCCTCGGGCGGAAACCACGACGACCATCTGCCGGCCGGCGGAACGGGAGCGGGCAATGATCTCCGCGACCTGATGAATTCTTCCGGGAGTCGACAGCGAACTCCCACCGAACTTCTGGACCGCAATTATCATGCATCCTCGCACCGGACGATCGGGAAGATGGCCGTAGACGGGCTTGTACAACAGAGCGTGTACAACGGAGCGTTCGCCGAGTGGCGTTGCGAATTCCTTTCTACACGCCCCCCGTCGATCACATATCCCGGGTACACGTGATGTATGGCCACCGAGTCGGCCATCCCGCAATGGCGTGATGTGGGGACGGCGCGTTCCGTCCTAACCTCCTGGCGTAAGCCATTCGTTCTCCGCACACGGCGGAGCGGGCAATGGAGGCACCGTGTACACCGACAAGGAAACGACTCGGATCTGTCTGGTCGGAGCGGGTCCGCGCGGCATCTCGGTCGTGGAACGCCTGTGTGCCAACGCTCCCCTGCCCCGCTGGCGCGGCCAGCGCTTCGCCGTGCACCTCGTCGACCCCCGGGCCGACGACGGCGGGCACGTGTGGCGCACCAGCCAGCGGGCCGAGCTGCTGATGAACACCGTCGCGTCGCAGATCACGATGTTCGCGGACGACAGTGTCGAGTGCGAGGGCCCGGTGGTTCCCGGACCGAGCCTGTACGAGTGGGCCGCGAGCCTGCCGGGAGACGGGACCGGGTCCCGGGAGGGGGCCGTATCTCCGGTGCGGGCGCTCGCCCCGGAGATACGGGAGGAGGCGAAGGCGCTCGGGCCCGACTCGTACCCCACCCGCCGCCTCTACGGCCACTACCTGCGCTGGGTCCTGGACCGGCTGCGCCGCACCGCGCCCCCGAACGTCACCCTCACCGTCCACCTCGCCACCGCCACCGCGCTGCGCGACGGACCGGGCGGCGCACAGGTCGCCGTGCTCGACGACGGGACCGAACTGCCGTGCCTGGACGCCGTGGTGCTGGCCCAGGGGCACGTCCCGATGGGGCTGACGCCGCAGGAGGAGGGGTTCGACCGGTTCGCCCGCCGGCACGGCCTGCTCTACTACCCGCCCGGCAACCCCGCCGACGCCGACTACGACAAGATCGCGCCCGGCCAGGCGGTCGGGGTGGTGGGCATGGGCCTGACGTTCTTCGACGTCGTCGCGCTGCTGACCACGGGACGCGGCGGGACCTTCGAACGGCGGGGCGGGCGGCTGGTGTACCGGCCGTCGGGGCGTGAGCCGCTGCTGTACGCGGGATCGCGGCGCGGTGTCCCGTACCACGCGCGTGGTGAGAACGAGAAGGGCGTGTCCGGGCGGCACGAACCGCTGTTCCTCACCCCGGCCGTCATCGAGGAGCTGCGCGCGCGGCACAGCGGCGGCGCGCCGCTGTCGTTCCGCCGCGACCTGTGGCCGCTGGTCTCCCGGGAGGTGCGGGCGGTCTACTACCACGCGCTGATCACCCGGGAGGGCGGCCCGGCGGTCGCGGCGGCCTTCCTGGCGGAGTTCGTGGCACTTACGGCCGGTGCGGCTTCCGTCGCGGACGCCGACGTGAACGCGGTCGTGAACGCGGACCCCGGGGAGCCCGCCCTGCTCGACCGTTACGGCGTACCCCCCGGGAGCCGGTGGGACTGGGACCTGATCGAACGCCCCTACGGCACCCGCCGGTTCACCGACAGCCGCGACTTCGGCGCGTGGCTGGCCGCCCATCTGCGGCGCGACGTCGAGGAGGCGTTCCTCGGCAACGTCTCCAGCCCGCTCAAGGCCGCCCTCGACGTCCTTCGCGACCTGCGCAACGAGATCCGGCTGGTGGTCGACCACAGCGGCATCCGCGGTACGTCCTACCGCGACGAACTGCGCTCCTGGTACACCCCGCTGAACGCGTACCTCTCCATCGGCCCGCCCGCCCGGCGCATCGAGGAGCTGATCGCCCTGCTGGAGGCGGGTGTGGTCCGCATCCCCGGGCCTGGGGTCCGCGTCGGGACGGACGGGGACGGCGAGGGCTTCGTCGTACGGTCCACGGAGATCCCGGGAGCGCCCGTCCGCGTGGGCGCGCTGATCGAGGCCCGGCTGCCCGAGGTGGACATCCGCTGCACCACGGATCCGCTGCTGCGGCACCTGCTCAGCACCGGCCAGTGCCTCCCGTACCGGATCCCCGACGGCGACGGCACGTCCTACGGGACGGGGGGCATGACCATCGCCCGGCGGCCGTACCACCTGGTCGACAGCGCCCACCGCCCGCACCCGCGCCGCTTCGCCTTCGGCATCCCCACCGAGGGCGTCCACTGGGTCACGGCCGCCGGGATCCGCCCCGGCGTCAACTCGGTGATCCTCAGCGACAGCGACGCCATCGCCCGTGCCTGCCTGGCGGCGGCGGAGGCGCGGCTGGCCGCGCTCCGCGCCCGGGGGACGCCGTACCGGCACGTCCCGCTCGCCTGGTTGCCCACCAGCGGCCGGCTGGTCCCGGCCCACACCGTCCGAGGAGCGTCATGACCGCCGTACCTGACGAAGCCGCCGCGCCCTCTGCACCTTCCGCGCCTTCCGTGCCTTCCGTGGCTTCCGAAGTGGGCCTGCTCGCGCCGGTATGGGCGGGGACGGGGGTGGAGTCCCTGGTGTCGGACGAGGCGTACCTGCGGGCCATGCTGGAGGTGGAGGTGGCCCTCACCGAGACACAGGCGGAGCTGGGCGTGGTCCCCGCCGCGTCGCTCGGGCCACTCCGGGAGGTCGCGCGGGGCGACCGGATCGACCTCGCCGCGCTGGCCAGGGAGGCCAGGGACGCGGCCAACCCGGTGGTGGGGCTCGTCCGGGCGCTGACCGCCGAGGTGGCGAAGGTGGACCGGGAGGCCGCCGAGCACGTGCACCTCGGCAGCACGAGCCAGGACATCCTCGACTCGGCGCTGATGCTGGTGGCGAGGCGGGTGCTGCGCCGGATCCACGAGGACCTCGTCCGTACGGCCGACGGCCTGGCGCTGCTCGCCGCCCGCCACCGCGACACCCCGATGGCCGGGCGGACGCTGACGCAGCACGCGGTGCCGATCACGTTCGGGCTCAAGGCGGCGGGCTGGCTGGCGCTGGTCCTGGACGCGGACGATCGCGTACGGCGGCTGCTGTCGGACGGGCTGCCGGCGCAACTCGGAGGCGCGGCGGGCACTTTGGCGGCGTACGGGGCCTACGGGGCGTACGGCGAGAGCGGCGGGGGTGCCGGCGGGGATTCGTCCGGTACGGAACTGGTCGAGCCGTTCGCCGAACGTCTGGGCCTCACCGCCCCGTTGGTGCCCTGGCACTCCCTGCGTACCCCGATCGCTGATCTCGGAGCGGTGCTCTCGTTCGTGAGCGGCGCTCTCGGAAAGATCGCGGTGGATGTCCAGGGCATGGCCCGTACGGAGGTGGCGGAGGCGGCGGAACCGTCCGGCGGCGGCCGGGGCGCGTCCTCCGCGATGCCGCAGAAACGTAATCCCGTGCTGGCCACGCTGATCATGTCGGCCGCCCGGCAGGTCCCGCCGATCGCCCTGGTGCTCACGCAGAGCCTCGTCTCCGAGGACGAGCGCTCGGCCGGCGGCTGGCACGCCGAGTGGCAGCCGCTGCGGGAGTGCCTGCGGCTGGCGGCGGGCGCGGCGAGCAGCGCGGCCGAACTGGCCGACGGGCTGGCCGTGTTCCCCGACCGGATGCGGGCGAACCTGGAGCTGACCGGCGGCGCGCTGTACGCGGAGCGCGTCAACGTCGTGCTGGCGCCGCTGCTCGGCAAGGCCGAGGCGAAGCACCTGCTGGCGCGGCTGTCGGGGGCGGGCGGGAACGGTGGCGCGGAGGGCGGCGCATCCGGGAACGGCACGTCCGGGGACGGCGGGTCGTTCGCCGAGCTCCTGGCCGCCGCGCCGGAGACCGCCGGCCGGTTCGCCGATCCCGAGGCCCTGCGCGCGCTGCTGCGGCCCGAGGGGTACCTGGGCGCGTCGGGCGTCCTGGTGGACCGCGTGCTGGCACGCCACGCGAAGCACCACCCGTAACCCCGCGTCCCCGTACTCCCGTATCCGCACCACCTCCCCCACCCCCCGACACCCGCGGCCCGGCGCCACCCCCTCCCGCCGGGCCGCGGGTCCGTACCCGTCAGACCGTGTGGGGCAGCCTGATCGACTGGGCGTGGCGGAAGACGTTCGTACGGTCGTAGCGCGCCTTCGCCCGCTGGAGCGCCGGGTAGTTCCCCTTCCAGTACAGGTCGTGCCACGGCACGCCCGAGGCGTTGTACCGCGGATCGGTGAGGTCCCCGTCGGCGTAGCTGATGTAGCAGCCGTCGGTGACGGCGTTCGGTACGGGTACGCCTCCCGTCGACGCGTACACCGTCGAGAACGCGCGCCGGATGTAGTCGAACTGCCTCGTGTCGTCACCGGGGTTGGCCCACGACGTGCCCCACAGCAGCTTCAGCACGGTGTCGCGGTGGGGCTGCGCGGTCTCCGTCGGGCCGACCGCGTTGACCTGCCCGCCGTGGGCGGCGATCGACACGACGAACGCCGGGTGGTCGTAGTCGGAGTCGGTCAGCACCCGGTGCAGGCCGCCGATCTGTTCGTCCGTCAGCCCCTTGCGGTGGTAACTGGACTTGTACTTGTAGCGGTCCGTCGGGTTGCTCATCCAGAAGCCGGGCCAGCCGGTGGCCTGCATCCAGGGCAACTGGTGGAGTTCCTGGTACTCCTCGGGCGTGACGCCGACGCCGTCGTTCACGGCGTCGAGGAAGTCCAGCAGCAGACCACGGGCGTTGGGCACGGCGGTGTCCATCTGCACGGACAGCAGCACGCTCCCGGCCGCCTTCGCGGCGGGCTCCAGCCGAGCCGTCAGTCCCTTGTACGGGGAGGTGGGCGAGCTGTTCTGCTCGGTCCACGTGCCGTAGTTGCGTACCAGCCGCGTGAAACGGGTCTCCGTCAGCTTCTCCCACGGCCACCGCAGCCACACGACGAACACGTCACTGGGCGGCGCGGGCAGCAGAGCCGAGGGGTCGGTGCCGGTGGCGCCGGGCGTACGGAACCAGTAGCGGGTCACGACCCCGAAGCTGCCCCCGCCGCCGCCCGTGTGCGCCCACCACAGGTCACGGTGGGGGTCGTCGGCCTCGCGGGTGGCGACGACGGCGCGGGCGCGGCCGTCCGGGTCCACGACCACCACCTCGACGGCGTACAGGTGATCCACGACCAGTCCGTGGAGCCGGCTGAGATTGCCGTAACCGCCCCCTGAGACGTGGCCGCCGACACCGACCGTGTAGCAGGCGCCGCCGGGGAGCGTGACCCCCCAGCGCCGGAATATCGTGTGGTAGACCTCGCCGAGCGTCGCGCCGCCCTCGACCATGATCGCCCGGCGCTGCGGGTCGTAGTCGACCTGCCGCATGTCGGCCATGTCGATGATCACCTTGACGTCGGGGTGATCGACGAAGTTCTCGTAGCAGTGCCCGCCGCCGCGGACGCTGAGGCGCTTGCCCGTCCGTACCGCCTCCTGCACCGCCTGGACGACCTGCTCGGTGGTGCGCGGCAGCCGGATGCACTCGGGGTTGCTCTTGAAGAGCTGGTTCTGCCCGCTGGTGAGCCCCGAGTAGCGGACGTCCCGCGCGG
The DNA here is from genome assembly GCF_009865405.1 of Streptomyces sp. SID3212. Classification (GTDB taxonomy): domain Bacteria; phylum Actinomycetota; class Actinomycetes; order Streptomycetales; family Streptomycetaceae; genus Streptomyces. The sequence goes on from NZ_WWJY01000480.1 coordinate 26,183, forward strand.
TGACCGTCAGCAGGC
>NZ_WWJY01000481.1 GCF_009865405.1 Streptomyces sp. SID3212
TAGCGCACCCCCCGGGCCCGGACGGCAGGGCGTGGCCCGACGGTGTGTGGGTCGTCGAGCTGGCGCCCGTGCGGGAGGCCTCGGCCGTGTCCGAGGCGGTGTTGACCGTGCTGGGCGCTCGCGAGACCGCCGTGCAGGGGTCGCCCGGGGGGCGTGGTGCGACCGCCGGGGCGCCCCCGGCGGATCCCCTCGACCAGTTGGCCGAGCACTGCGGGCAGCGCCGGATGCTCCTCCTGCTGGACAACTGCGAGCACGTGATCGGCGCCGCCGCCGAACTCGTCGAGGGCCTCCTCACCCGCTGCCCCGGCGTCACCGTCCTCGCCACCAGCCGCGAACCGCTGGGCGTGCCGGGTGAGTCCGTACGCCCCGTGGAGCCGCTGCCGCAGGACGTCGCCCTGCGGCTCCTCGCCGAACGCGGCGCCGCCGGCCGCCCCGGCTTCCGCGTCTCCGACGACCCCGACGCCTGCGCCGAGATCTGCCGCAGGCTCGACGGCCTCCCGCTCGCCCTCGAACTGGCCGCCGCCCGCCTGCGCGTGCTCGGCCCCCGCCAGATCGCCGACCGCCTGGACGACCGGTTCCGGCTCCTCGGCACCGGCAGTGGCAGCAGGACCGTCCTGCCCCGGCAGCAGACCCTGCGGGCCGTCGTGGACTGGTCCTGGGACCTGCTCGCCGAGGACGAGCGGGCGGTCCTGCGCCGCCTGTCCGTCTTCTCCGGCGGCTGCGCCCTCGCCGAGGCCGAGGCGGTCTGCGACACCCCCGACACGCTGTCCCTGCTGGCCTCCCTCGTGGACAAGTCCCTCGTCGTCGCCGCCACCGGATCCCGGACCGGCTCGGCCCCCGCCGGGATGCGCTACCGCCTCCTGGAGACCGTCGGCGAGTACGCGGCCGAACGCCTCGCCGAGTCGGGCGAGCGGGCGGCCGTCGAACGCCGCCACCTCGCCGCGTACCGCGAACTGGTCCGCGTCGGGGACCCGGAGCTGCGCGGCCACGGGCAGACCCACTGGCTGGGTGTCTTCGAGCGCGAACACGACAACGTACGGGCCGCGCTGCGCACCGCCGTCGACCACAAGGAGGAGCAGGAGGCGCTCTGCCTGGTCCTCGCCATGAGCTGGTTCTGGCAGCTGCGCAACCACCGCACCGACGCCCTCGCCTGGTCCTCCGCCGTCGCCGCCCTCGGCCCCGACCCCTTCGAGGAGCCCGTACGGCCCGCCGTACCGCTCACCGAGCCGTGCACGGCCCTGCCCCCGCCCTGGTCGGAGGACCAACAGTGGGAAGCCCGCCGGGGGATACGGCTGATGCTCCTCGCGGGCTCCGACGACGGCGCCTTCACCGCCGACCGCCCCGGCACCCGGTCACGACTGCGCGCCATCGTGTCGGCCTACGGCCCCGGGCTGCCGCAGAACTGCCGCCAGCCCGGCACGACCTGGTTCTTCGCCCGGCTGATGACGGGCGACCTCCCCGGCATCACCGAGACGATGGAGGAACTGGTCCTCGCCTCCCGGGCCCAGGGCGACAGCTGGCACCTCGGCCTGGCGCTGATGCTGCGCGCGAAACTCCTCAACGACCGTACGGAGGGGTTGATCCGCTCCGGTCTCGACGCCGACGAGGCACTGGCCCTCTTCGAGCGGGCCGGCGACCTGTACGCCATCGCCGAATCGCTGTCGGCCCGCGCCGAGACCCACGAACGCCAGGGCCGGTACGAGGAAGCCGCCGCCGACCTCGAACGCGCGATGGGGTGCTGCGCACGGATCGGGGCCCACGCCCAGATCCCGCTGTTCAAGGCACGGTTGGCGTCCGTACGGCTCGACGCGGCCGGCGCCGCCGACGACCAGGACGCGGCGCGGCGCGCCGAGGAGCTGCTGGTCGAAGCGGTCGAGGAGAACGCGGTGCACTTCGGCCAGACCGCCGGCACGTCGCGGCTGCTGCTGGCCAGACGCTACGGACGCACCGGACGCACGGACCTCGCCCGCGCGCAGCTGCACACCCTGGAGAGCGAGAACCCGTACGCCCGCCGGGCCCTCTTCGGTGGCATGGTCTCGGGTCTGCACGGCTGGCTGGACTGTCTGGAAGGGGAGTTCGACCGCGCCCTGGACCATCTGCGGCTGGCCGTCGAGCGTTTCGACCGGCTGGTGTTCCTGGTGGCGCCCCACCTGATCGTCGGCCAACTCCCCAGCGCGGCCTGGGCCAAGACGCGGCTGGGCGATCCGGAGGCCGGGGCACGGCTGCTGGGCGCCCACGCACGCCACACCGAACTGCCCGAAGGGATCGGCCTGCACCCGTTCCCGCCGGCCTCCGACACCGAGATCCAGCAGCACGCGGAGGCGGTCGTACGGACGGCACTCGACGGCCCGGCCTACACCCGCGCCCACGCCGAGGGCCGCGACCTCACGGTGGAGGAGGCCGCGGCCCTCATCTGACGCGTTCTACTGCTGACCCGTCAGGAACCCTGTGGGTCCTGCGACATGGACGACTCGGCGGCGATCCCCGCGTCCGCCACCCGTTCGCGTGCCTCGGCGAGGTCCGCCTCCGTCGGCGCGTCGTCCTGCGAGAGGCTGCGCCGCCAGTACCCGGTGAAGTCGACAGCCCGCCGGTCGAACCCGCGCTCCTCGACCAGATGGCGCCGCAGCGCCCGGACGGCACCGGCCTCACCGCCGAGCCAGCCGTGCACCGAACCCGCCGGGAACACCGCGTCACGCACCGCCCGGACCAGCGGCCCCAGGGGCCCGGCCGGCGCCCGGCCGCGATGCAGCCAGTGCACGGTCACGTCCCCCGCCGTCACGAACCGCTGCTCCTCCGCCGCGTCCACGACCTCGGCGAAGACGACCGCGTGGGCCCCGGCGGGCAGCGCCTCCACGATCGTGCCGATCGCGGGGAGTGCCGTTTCGTCCCCGGCCAGCAGCATCCAGTCCGTCGTCCCCAGCGGCAGGGGCGTCGCGAAGTACGCCGAGGGGCCGAACATCCCGAGCACGTCGCCCGGTGCGGCCGACCGCGCCCACCGCGTCGCCGGCCCGGCCTCCCCGGCCCCACTCACGCCTCCGCTGTCCCCTTGCAGCACAAAGTCCCCGTGCAGCACAAAGTCGACACAGATCGTGCCGAGGACCGGGTCGTGCGAGCGGATCGTGTAGCTGCGCGCCCAGGGCCGCTCGGCCTCCGGGATCGCCTGGAAGGCCCCGTACCACCGCATCACGTCCTGCTCCGGCCCCGCCGCCCCGCTCGCGGGCAGCCGGGGAACCCGCTGCCCGGCCCTGGGGAAGTACAGCTTCACCTGCTGGTCGGGGCCCGCCAGGGCGAGATCGCCGAGGTCGGGGCCGCCGAAGGTGACCCGGACCAGGTGCGGGGAGAGCCGTACGACACCGGTGACCTCGACGGTTCGTACGGGCAGTGCCCGGGGCGTGGCGGCGGGCGGCGGCCTGTCTGCGTTCTCTGTCATACGGGCCACGCTGGCAGCCCGCGCCGACACGCCCCCGACAGCGCGTCGACACCGGGCCGATGCCCCGGTGCGGCCGGTACGCCCCCGCGGCTACAGGGCGGCTGGTACGCCCCCCGTCCACAGGGCGACCGGTATGCCCCCGCGCCTACAGAGCTGCCGCGACCGCGTCGAGGAACCGCGCGTGCGCACGGTGGCTGCACGGCGCTTCCGGGTTCCACCCCACGATCCGCGCCCGCTCCTCCAGGGCACGCCAGGCGGGGTTGGACCGCAGGCTCTCGCGCGGCGCCGCGTTCACCCGTACGTCGACCAGGACGACATCCGGCTCCAGGGCAGCCGCCTCCGCCCACTCGACCGTGCGCCAGTTGGTCCCCGCGCCCTCCGCCGGCTCGATCAGCGACACGCCCAGCTCGGTGAGGTCGCGCAGGTCGGGCCAGGTCGACGGCCGTGCCAGATAGGCCGTTTCGGGTCCCGCCGCGGACAGGGCCAGCACCCGGGGGCTGTCGGCCCGGCCCGTCAGCGTCCGTACGGAGGCCTCCGCGTGCGCCAACTCCGCCTCGGCGGGCCCGTGCGGAGCGTGCAGCGCGCGGGCCAGTTCCGTGAACCGGTCCCTGATCCCGCCGAGGGAGCGCTCCTTGCCCACGTCGAGGACCACCACCGGGACCTGCTCCTCCAGGTGTTTGGCCGCCTCGGGGTCGATGCCGTACACCTGCCCGCCCCCGTAGCTGACGGCGACCACCAGGTCGGGCTCCGCCGCGACGAGCGCGTCCAGGTCGACGGCGCTGCCCGCGCCGAAGGAGACCAGCCCGGCGAGCGGCAGGTCGCCCGCCTTGGCGGGGTCGGGTGCCCCGCCGTCGTGATGGGAGCCGAAGATGCCCAGCGGACGCAGCCCGTGGTCCCACAGCGTCGCGCCGGCCTGTATGTACGCGGCCACCCGTGCGGGGTGACCGGGCGTCACGGTCAGGTGGCCACGGTCGTCCGTGAACTCCCAGCTGTTGCTCGAGTCCATGCCTCGCCTCGTTCCGCTCGTATCGGTGCGGTGTTCGGTACAGGACGGCCGTACGGATGTGTGTGCGGTCGCCACCCACTCTCTGCCCATCCGGAAGCCCGCGGACTCCCACCGCGCCCGTCCACGTCACCGCCCCGCCCAGCAGGCCGGGGCGGCTGCGGCATCCGGCGGCCCGCGCCCCATGAGGGAGAATGTGTGTTCGGGCGGCGGTGGGAGCAGTCGCCGCCCGTACGCCCGCCGACCCGTCCCCAGGGAGCGTTCCGATGAAACCCGCCGCTCATGTCCGCAAGACCGCCCTGCCCGGCGTCGGTACCCGCTACGACCTCAACACCGAGGCGGGCGCCCATCTTTCGGTCGTCGTGCACCAGGACGGCCGGCGCATCATCTCCTTCCACGACCCGGAGGACGACGACGCCTGCAAGGACGCCGCCGCCCTCGCGCCGTCCGAGGCGACCGCGCTGTCCGCGCTCCTGACGCCCGACCCGGTCGCCCATCTCCACCAGCACCTGGAGATCGACCTGGTCACGGAGCACATCCCGGTCGGCAAGAGGTCCCCGTACGCGGGCCGCACCCTCGGCACCACCCAGGCCCGCACCCGCACCGGCGCGTCGATCGTCGCCGTCCTGCGCCGTACCGACGCCTTCCCCTCACCCGCCCCGGACTTCCGCTTCGCCCTCGGCGACACGCTCGTCGTCGTCGGGACGCGCGAAGGCGTCGACGCCGTGGCCGAACTGATCACCGGAGGCTAGCCGACCGTGCATGACACCACCCCGCTGCTCATCGAACTCGGCTCCATCATCCTGGGGTTGGGCATCCTCGGGCGGCTCGCCGGACGGATCGGGTTCTCGCCCATCCCGCTCTACCTGCTGGCCGGACTCGCCTTCGGCCACGGCGGCCTGATCCCGCTCGACGCGAGCGAGGAGTTCGTCGCCACGGGCGCGGAGATCGGCGTCATCCTGCTGCTGCTCCTGCTGGGACTGGAGTACAGCGCCTCGGAACTGGTCACCAACCTCAAGACCCAGTACCCCTCGGGGATCGTCGACCTGGTCCTGAACGCCGTGCCCGGCGCCGTCGCCGCGCTCCTCCTCGGCTGGGGTCCGGTCGCGGCGGTCGCGCTGGCCGGGGTCACCTGGATCTCGTCCTCCGGGGTGATCGCCAAAGTACTCGGCGACCTCGGCCGGCTCGGCAACCGCGAGACCCCCGTCATCCTCGGCGTGCTGGTCATCGAGGATCTCGCGATGGCCGTCTATCTCCCCCTGCTCACGGCCCTGTTGGCCGGACTGAGCCTGGCGAGCGGCTCCGTCACCCTGCTGATCTCGCTCGGCACGGTGGGCGCGGTCCTCTATCTGGCCCTGCGCCACGGCCGGTTGATCAGCCGGGCGGTCTCCTCCGACAACCCGGAGATGCTGCTCCTCGTGGTCCTCGGCCTGACCGTCCTGGTCGCCGGGATCGCCCAGGAACTCCAAGTCTCTGCCGCCGTCGGCGCGTTCCTCGTCGGGATCGCCCTGTCCGGCGAGGTCGCGAAGGGCGCGCACCACCTGCTGGCGCCGCTGCGTGACCTGTTCGCCGCGGTCTTCTTCGTCTTCTTCGGGCTGAACACCGATCCGGCCGCCATCCCGCCCGTCCTGCTCACGGCCCTCGTCCTGGCGCTCGTCACGACCGCGACGAAGATCGGCACCGGCTGGTACGCGGCGCGCCGCGCCGGGGTGCGGACGGCGGGCCGCTGGCGCACCGGCGGCACACTGGTGGCGCGCGGTGAGTTCTCCGTCGTCATCGCCGGGCTCGCGGTCGGCGTGGAGCCCCGCATCGGCCCGCTGGCGACGGCCTACGTCCTCATCCTGGTGATCCTCGGCCCCCTGGCGGCCCGTTGGACGGAACCGCTGGTGCGCAGGGCGACCCGGTGGCGCAAGCCGAAGGATGCGGCCCGCGTGCCGACAGCGGTCCCGGCACCGGAGGTACCCAGGACCACCGAGGCACCCGGGACGCCGGAGGAGAGCGGTGAGGTACGGGGCGCGGTCTGAGCCCCCCCGCACCCCTCGTACTTAGCCCCCCCGTACCTCACCGCGTCACCTACGCACCCGTTCTCAGACCCCGACGCCGAAGTCCGACGCGATCCCGGCGAGGCCGCTCGCGTACCCCTGGCCGACCGCGCGGAACTTCCACTCGGCGCCGTTGCGGTACAACTCACCGAAGATCATGGCCGTTTCGGTGGCCGCGTCCTCGCTGAGGTCGTAGCGGGCCAGCTCCGCGCCGCCCGCCTGGTTGACCACCCGGATGAACGCGTTACGGACCTGGCCGAAGCTCTGCCCACGGTTCTCGGCGTCGTGGATCGACACCGGGAAGACGATCTTGGTGACGTCGGCGGGCACGGCCGCCAGGTTCACCTTGATGGCCTCGTCGTCACCCTCGCCCTCACCGGTGAGGTTGTCCCCGGTGTGCTCCACGGACCCGTCCGGGCTGGTGAGGTTGTTGTAGAAGACGAACTGCTGGTCCGAGCCGACCTTGCCCGACTCGCCGACCAGAATGGCGCTCGCGTCCAGGTCGTAGTCGGTGCCGGTGGTCGTCCGTACGTCCCAGCCGAGGCCGACCAGGACGGCCGTCAGCCCCGGTGCCTCCTTGCTGAGCGAGACATTGCCGCCTTTGGACAGGGAAACTCCCACGCTGCTCCTCCTGAGCTGTGCCGAGCCGTGTTGGTGCCGTAGCGAGAATCTACAACAGTGTAGAAACATTCGGGAGCCACCCGACGGGCCGGTTCGGCCGGCCCGCGCCCACGCCGACCGACCGCCTCAACGCCGATCGGCCTCCCGCCTCAACGCCCGCCGACCTCCCGCCTCAACGCCGGCCGACCCGGGTCGGCTCCCGCCGTCCCGTGGCCGAACCACCCGCCGTCCGCGTGATGTTGCGTGCCATCCCGCCGAACACCGTGGCGTGGAAAGGCGAGATGCTCCACCAGTACGCGTGCCCCAGCAGCCCCTGCGGATGGAACAGCGCCCGCTGCCGGTACACCGTCACGCCCTTCTCGTCGCGGTCCGCCCGGAGTTCGAGCCAGGCCAGCCCCGGCAGCCGCATCTCGGCCCGCAGCCGCAGCAGCCGCCCCGGCTCGATCTCCTCCACGCGCCAGAAGTCCAGCGAGTCACCCACCCGCAGGTGCTGCGCGTCCCGCCGGCCCCGGCGCAGCCCCACCCCGCCGACGAGCCGGTCGAGCCGGCCCCGTACCGCCCAGGCCAGCGGGAACGAGTACCACCCGTTCTCCCCGCCGATACCCTCGATGACCCGCCACAGCGACTCCCGGGGCGCGTCCACGGTCAGTTCGCGCTCGTCCGTGTAGAGGCTGCCGCCGGCCCAGTCCGGGTCCGTGGGCAGCGGATCGCTCGGGGCGCCGGCCACCGAGGCGGACGTCCAGCGGGTCGACACCTGCGCCTCCTGGATACGGCGAAGCGCCAGCTCGGCGGACCGGTCGAAGGTGAGCGGCCCGCCCGGCGGATCGGGGACGTACCGCGCGATGTCCTTCTCGTGGCACACGACTTCGTGGCGCAGCGACTCCGCCAGGGGCCGGGCGATGGACGCCGGGACCGGGGTCACCAGGCCGACCCAGTGGCTCGACAGGCGCGGGGTCAGCACGGGTACGGGGAGGATGAGGCGCCGGGGGAGTCCGGCGACGGCCGCGTACCGCTGCATCATGTCCCGGTACGTCAGGACGTCGGCGCCGCCGATGTCGAACGCCCGGCTGACGTCCTCGGGCAGGCGCGCGCACCCGACGAGGTAGCGGAGCACGTCGCGTACGGCGATGGGCTGGAGGGACGTCCGTACCCAGCTGGGCGTCACCATCACGGGCAGCCGCTCCGTGAGATAGCGGAGCATCTCGAACGAGGCCGAACCCGAGCCGATGATGACCGCGGCACGCAGGACGGCCGTCGGCACCCCGGAGTCCAGCAGGATACGGCCGACCTCGGCGCGCGAGCGCAGGTGCGGCGACAGCTCGCCCTCGGGTACGCCGGCCGGGGTGAGCCCGCCCAGGTACACGATCCGCCGCACGCCCGCGGCCTTCGCCTGCTGGGCGAACGTGCGGGCGGCGCGGCGGTCGGTGGCGGCGAAGTCCTGGCCGGTGCCGAGCGCGTGCACCAGGTAGTACGCGACGTCGATGCCCTGGAAGGCGGCCCCGAGGGAGTCGGGATCGGTGACATCGCCCCGTACGATCTCCGCCCGGCCCGCCCAGGGGTGGTCGCGCAGCTTGTCCGGGGTACGGGCCAGGCAGCGCACCGTGTGCCCGGCGTCGAGCAGCTCGGGCGCCAGCCGGCCGCCGATGTAGCCGGTGGCGCCGGTCACGAGACAGCGCAGCCCCGGTGCCGCCGGCCCTTGCCTTTCGTCCTGATCAGATACGTCCCTCATAGGGTGAGCGTGTGCCCCGGAGCGGCGATCAGCAACGCGGCGTGCGCCGACCGGCGCCTTCCCGGTCCTCCGGACCTTTCGGTCGGTCTTCCGTCACACCTTGCGGTACGAGTAGGCCTCGGCGGCGGCTGCCTCCACCGCGTCCAGGTTCCCGCCCGCCGACGAGGTGACGACGGCGGCCACCGCGCCCTCCACGAACGGAGCGTCCAGGAGCCGTGCCCCCGCGGGCAGCTCGTCACCCTCGGCGAGCAGCGCCTTCACCGTCAGTACGGAGCTGCCGAGGTCCGCCAGGATCGCGACACCGGAGCCCCGGTCCACCCGCGCCGCGGCGGCGGATATGAGCTCCGAGCTGGTGCCCAGCTCACCGCCCGGGGTGCCGCCCGCGCCGGCGACCGGGGCGAGAGGGCCGCCGCCCGCCAGGCCCCGGGCCAGCTCCGCGACGGAATCGGCGACACTCGCGCTGTGCGACACCAGCACGATCCCCACCGGCTTCTCGATGCTCATGCCGTCGCCTCCCACGTCTCGGCGAGGGCCGCGAGGAGCAGGGCGGAGGACGTGGCTCCCGGGTCCTGGTGCCCGACGCTCCGTTCGCCCAGATAGCTGGCCCTGCCCTTGCGCGCCTGGAGCGGTACGGTCGCCAGCGCTCCGGCCTCCGCCGCCTCCGCGCCCGCGGCGAACGACGTACCGAGGGCCTCCGTCGCGGGCTCCAGCGCGTCCAGCATCGTCTTGTCCCCGGCCTTCGCCCCGCCCAGCTGCGCCACGGCCGCCACCCCGGCGGCCAGCGCCTCGGCGAACTGCGCGGGCGTGACCTCGGCCCCGTCGCCCAGCGCCTTGCCCGTACGCCGCAGCAGTGTGCCGTAGAGCGGCCCCGAGGCGCCGCCCACCGTGGAGATCAGCTGCCGTCCCGCGAGGGTCAGCACGGCGCCGGGCGTCAGCGGACCTTCCTTCTCCAGGGTGGCCGTGACCGCGCGGAAACCGCGCTGGAGGTTCCTCCCGTGGTCGGCGTCACCGATGGCCGAGTCCAGCTCGGTGAGCCGGTCGGCCTCCCGCTCCACCGCCGCGCCCGCGGCCGTCAGCCAACGGCGGAAGAAGTCGCCGTCGAGGGTGCGGCCGGATTCCTGATCGGACATGTGAACTCCTCGCGCGCGCGTCGCGTCCGTGGACGCCTTGTCCCGAACCTATCGGCCTGCCGCATGGACCACGCTGACGGTCCGGCCGTCACGGAACCACCCCTCCTCAGCGGCCCCAGCGCAGTCCGACGGTCTCCACCGGCGCGTCGTAGAGGCGCAGCAGCTCGCCGTCGACCTGGCAGAGGGTCACGGAGCAGCCGGCCATGTCCAGGGAGGTCACGTAGTTCCCGACGAGGGTGCGGGCCACGGTGACGTTCCGCTCCGCGAGCACCCGCTGGACCTCCGCGTTGAAGCCGTACAGCTCCAGCAGCGGGGTCGCGCCCATGCCGTTCACCAGGGCCAGTACGGGCCCCTTGGGCCGCAGGTCCTCCAGGACCGCGTCCACCGCGAAGTCGGCGATCTCGCGGGACGTCATCATCGCGCGCCGCTCGCGCCCCGGCTCCCCGTGGATACCGATGCCCAGCTCCAGCTCGCCGTCGGGCAGGTCGAAGGTGGGGGTCCCCTTGGCGGGCGTGGTGACCGCGCTCAGGGCGACACCGAAGGTGCGGGAGCTCTCGTTCACCTGCCGGGCGATCGCCTCGACCCGGTCCAGGGGCGCCCCCTCCTCGGCGGCGGCGCCGGCCAGCTTCTCGACGAACAGCGTGGCGCCCGTACCGCGCCGCCCGGCGGTGAAGAGACTGTCGGTCACCGCCACGTCATCGTTGACCAGGATTTTCGCGATCTGGATGCCTTCTTCTTCGGCCAGCTCGGCGGCCATGTCGAAGTTCAGCACGTCACCGGTGTAGTTCTTCACGATGAACAGCACCCCGGCACCGCTGTCGACGGCCGCGGCCGCCCGGACCATCTGGTCGGGCACGGGCGAGGTGAACACCTCACCGGGACAGGCGGCAGAGAGCATTCCCGGCCCGACGAAACCCCCGTGCAGGGGCTCGTGCCCCGACCCTCCGCCGGACACCAGCCCCACTTTCCCGGCGACGGGCGCGTCTCCGCGGACGATGACGCGGTTCTCCACATCCACGGTCAATTCAGGATGCGCCGCCGCCATCCCCCGGAGCGCGTCGGCCACCACGGTCTCGGGCACGTTGATGAGCATCTTCATCTGCTTCTCCCAGCTACCTCGGCAGGCACGTCCCTGACCGGCACACTCGCAGGTCAGGCCCTACAAGCCCATGCTTCGACCTCAGCGGTCCCCGGCGGGTGAAAGCGGGTGCGGGCGGGGCTCGCCGCACGGTGACCTCTGGATCCATTATCGATCGAACCTGCCCGTACGGCATGGCCTGGGAACAGGTCGTCGCCGGGCGGGTCAGGAGTCGGCGCGGGCGAGCGCGCCCGCGGTGAGAGTGGCCAGCACCTGCTGGAGGGAGTCGGCGAAATCCATCCTCAGCGCGGCGAGGGACGGATCGGTCTCGTAGGCGACGAGCATCGCCCGAGAGGGGCGGGCGTGGGTCCACACCGCTCCGATGACCATGATCGCGGAGGCAGCCAGTTCCGGTGCCCGCTCCTTGAGCTCGGGCAGGTGGAGGCGGGTGAGCGCGACAAGGTCGTCCACGTTCGCGATCGCGGACCTCTTGTAGCGGGCGGCCACCCCCGGTGACACGTTGTGCTCCAGGACGCCTGCCTGTGCGCTGAGCAGGTCGCACAGCATCCGGCGCTCGGCGAGGGAGCCGGTGACCACTGCGGCGAACTGCTCACCCCGCTCCTGCGCCGACGCCTCCGCGTCGATGCCCTCGGCCAACCGGCCGGGCAGATCGGCCGTCCACTGCTTCCAGGCCTGGTCCAGAAGCTCCAGCAGGACGGCCTCGCGGGACTCGAAGTAGCGCAGCACGTTCGACTTGGCCAGCCCGACCCGACGGCTCAGCTCGTTGAGGCTCACCTCGCTCACGGTCGCCTCTTCGAGCATGGCGGCGGCCGTGTCGAGGATCACGCGACGCCGGATCTCGCGCTGCTCCTCGCTGCGTGCGCGCTGAAATGTGGTCATGCTCCCAGCTTACGGACTCTCGGTCTTTTGACAGGAAACCGGAGGTGCGGGGTTCGCGGCGATGCCTTCGCCCACCCGCCTGCCCTCAGCCGCCTGACGACAGGGGTCAGCCCCCGGGGAGCTTGTAGCCCGACGCGACGTTCAGGGTGGTGGCGAACGTCAGATACATCAGCCACAGGCCGGTGAGGATACGGAAGGAGCCGAGGCCCTTCTCGCCGATGACGGTCACCGGGCCCTTTCCCGCCACACGGCCCGGGCGGCCGATCGGGACGCTCGCGAAGAGCTCGAAGAAGTACACCGCGGTCAGCCCGGTGAAGAGCAGGCCCACCGGCCACGCTCCGATGCGGTAGAAGACGACCATGCCCAGGATCGAGATGATCATGAACGCGACGCACATTCCGCCGTTGGTGCGCGCGTCGGACTGCCGGTAGCGGTTCCATCCCAGGGCGAACCAGTGGATGCCGTAGACGCTGAACGCCAGGGCCGTCATGTACAGGGCCTTGTCGTTGAAAACCTGGAACCAGGTCAGGCCGACGAAGAGGTAGATCCCGGCAAGGGCCTGGCACAGCCCGGGCATGAAGACACCCCAGACACCGGTGGCCCGGTCCACGGCGGCGTCGCGCGCCGGGGAGCCGAACAGTTCCTGCGGCCCGTAGATCAGATAGCCCGTCCCCAGACCGAAGAATCCAAGGACCACGGGAACGAACGCGGACTGGGGAAATACGAGGGCGAATCTGCTGGGATCCATGCGGCGCGACTTTCGCTGGGGAATCGACGGGACAATCGACGGGACAATCGACGGGACAAGATGAATGTCCGGACGGGTGCCGGTGTGCGTGGGTCCGAGTAAATCCATCCGGCGCAGTGGCGGCGCCCTGACACGCCGCAACTTCCCCGGTGACGCTCTGATGAGCGGAAGGCAGCGGCCTTCCCTAGGCTGGAAGAGTCCGAGGCAGTTGTGCGTGCGGGTGGCGTGATCAGAAGCGGAGAGACGGTAATTCATGAGCATCATCGAGGCTTCCGCCGACATCGGCGTCCCCGTCCGAATGGCGTACAACCAGTGGACGCAATTCGAAACATTCCCCCGGTTCATGGACAGCGTGGTATCCGTCGAGCGGTCCACGGCGACCCAGACCCACTGGGTGACGAAGTGCGGCGGGCTCACCCGTGAATTCGACACCGAGGTGGTGGAGCAGCGCCCGGACGAGCGAGTCGCCTGGCGGAGCCTGGGCCGGCCGCTCCACTCGGGAGCCGTCACCTTCGTCCCGCTGGGCGACGAGATGGTGCGGGTGACGATGAGGATCGAAGTGTCGCCGCGCGGAATCCTGGAGCGGGCCGGCAACGCGATGGGCGTGGTGCGCAAACGGGTGGACCAGGACCTGGCGAACTTCAAGGAGTTCATCGAGGGCCAGGGGTGCGAGACCGGGCAGTGGCGCGGTGCGATCACCGAGAGCCGCGTACGGCCGGACTCCGGCCAGAACCACCCCCGGGTCCCCAACTGGCCGAGTGGCTGAGAGCCTTCGTACGGCTGACAGCGTCCGGCCGGCCCCCACCGCCGGCGTGCCCGCGTATCGCCCACATGGCTCTGGGCGGCCACGCCGCCCGCGTGCGTACGCCTGGCCCTGGTGCGTAGATGGACCGACGGCAAGTGACGATTCCGGCTTCGCGTGCACCGTCCGGCCGGGCGTGGCGCGCAAAAGGAGATCGATTCCGGGTGAGGAAACCACCGACAGCGGACCAGGCCGACGAACCGACCGGCGACCTCGCACAGATCACTCCGCCCAAGAGAGCGGCGGCCGGAGTGCCCGCGGTGACCCACGCCCTGACGTACTCCCTGGCCGAGGCCTCCGTCACGCACACCGCGCTCACGCTGCTCAACATGAACCAGACCAAGGGCTTCGACTGCCCGGGCTGTGCCTGGCCCGACCCCGACCCGGGCAGCCGGCACGTGAACGAGTACTGCGAGAACGGCGCCAAGCACGTCAACGACGAGGCGACCGGGCGGCGGATCACTCCGGACTTCTTCGAGAAGTACTCGGTCACCGAGCTCGGGCGCTCCTCGGACCAGTGGCTCAACCAGCAGGGCCGGCTCACCCAGCCCATGGTGAAGCGGCCCGGGTCCGACCACTACGAGCCCATCAGCTGGCACGACGCGCTCGGGCTGATCGCCCGCGAGCTCCAAGGCCTGGACTCGCCCGACGAGGCCGCGTTCTACACCTCGGGCCGGGCCGGCAACGAACCCGCGTTCCTGCTCCAGCTCTTCGCGCGACTCTTCGGGACCAACAACCTCCCGGACTGCTCCAACATGTGCCACGAGTCCAGTGGCGCCGCGCTGCACGAGACGCTGGGCATCGGCAAGGGCAACGTCAGCCTCAAGGACATCTACCACGCCGACCTCATCATCAGCCTGGGCCAGAACCCGGGCAGCAACCACCCTCGCATGCTCTCCGCGCTGGAGAAGAACAAGCAGAGGGGCGGGCGCATCGTCGCGATCAATCCGCTGCCCGAGGCGGGCCTCATCCGGTTCATGAATCCGCAGACCCCGCGCGGCGTGATCGGCAACGGCACGCGCATCGCCGACGACTTCCTCCAGATCCGTCTCGGGGGAGACCTCGCCCTCTTCCAGGGCCTGAACCTGCTGCTGCTGGAGGCCGAGGACGCCGCGCCCGGCACCGTACTGGACCGTGCCTTCATCGACTCGCACACCAACGGCTTCGCCGAGTACGCCGAGCACCTGCGTACGACCGTCTCCTGGCCGGACGTCCTCGCGGCCACCGGGCTGACGCGGGCCCAGATCGAGCACCTGCGCGACCTCGTCCTCACCAGCGAGCGGATCGTGCTGTGCTGGGCGATGGGGCTGACGCAGCACAAGCACTCCGTACCGACCATCCGCGAGATGGTGAACCTCCTGCTGATGCGCGGCAACATCGGGAAGCCCGGCTCGGGGGTGTGCCCGGTGCGGGGGCACAGCAACGTGCAGGGCGATCGGACCATGGGGATCTGGGAGCAGATGCCCCAGCAGTTCATGGACGACCTCGGGCGGGAGTTCTCCTTCACTCCGCCGGCCGAACACGGCCTGGACACGGTGAACTCGATCCGGGCGATGCGCGAGGGTCGCATCAAGGTCTTCCTCGCGCTCGCGGGCAACTTCGTACGGGCCACGCCCGACAGCCGGGCCACCGAGGAGGGGATCCGCCGGTGCCGCCTCACCGCGCACATCTCCACCAAGCTGAACCGTTCCCACACGGTCTGCGGTGAGACGGCGCTGATCCTGCCCACCCTCGGCCGCAGCGAGCGCGACTACCAGGCGGGCGGCGAGCAGTTCGTCACCGTCGAGGACTCGATGAGCCAGGTGCACGCCTCCCACGGCCGCCTCGCCCCCGCGTCCAAGCACCTCCTCAGCGAGGTGTCGATCATCAGCCGGCTGGCGCGCAGGACCCTCGGTGAGGGCGGGACCGTGCCCTGGGAGCAGTTCGAAGCGCATTACGGGTCCATCCGCGACCGGATCGCCCGGGTCGTGCCGGGGTTCCAGGACTTCAACGCCCGCGTGGTCCAGCCGGGTGGCTTTCCCCTGCCCAGCCCGGTGAACGAAGGGGTGTTCCCGACCGACAGCGGCAAGGCGGAGTTCACCCGCAACGCCTTCGAGGCACTGCACGCGCCCCCAGGCCACCTCATCCTTCAGTCGATCCGCTCGCACGACCAGTGGAACACCGTCCCCTACACGACGAACGACCGCTACCGGGGCATCCACGGTTCACGCCGCGTCGTCATGGTCAACCCGCGGGACCTCCGGACCCTCGGTCTGGCCGACGGCGACCGGGTCGACCTGGTGAGTGTCTGGCGCGACGGTGTCGAACGGCGCGCGGAGGACTTCCGGCTGGTCGCCTACCCCACGGCGGTGGGCTGCGCGGCGGCGTACTACCCGGAGACGAACGTGCTCGTGCCGCTGGACAGTGTGGCCGACGTCAGCAACACCCCCACGTCGAAGGGGATCACGGTCCGTCTGGAGCGGCTGGACGACCCGACGCCGGAAATGGCCTGAGTGTGACGGTGCGGTGGCGTCGGCTCCGGCGGACTTCTCCGGGGTGGGGCCGACGACTCTGGGCCGGCCTGCCCGTTCAGGTGGAGGCCAGCTCGTTGGCGGACTCGGACGTGGCGCGCCACGCCGCGTCGGAGTCCGCCAACTGCTGTGCGGCGGCGTGGGCGTACTGCACGGCGTCCTGGCCCAGCAGCAGCCGGAGCGGGGCGTCCTCGCGGCCGGCCAGGTCACGGACGATCTCCGCGATGCGGGCGGGGTCCGCGCTCCGGGCCCCCATGGCGGCCATGGCCTCAGGGTCGGGATTACGGATCATGTCGACGAACGCGCCGACGGTGGGCCGGTACGGATCGCTGAGCGGCGGGATCGTCATGGACGAACCGGCCCAGTCCGTGCGCATGCCACCGGGCTCCAGGACGGTGATCTTGATGCCGAAGGGGGCGACCTCCTGGGCGAGCACGGTGGAGAATCCGCCTACGGCCCACTTCGCGCTCTGGTAGGCGGACAGGCCGGGTGAGCCGATCCGCCCGCCGAGCGAGGACACCTGGAAGACGTGGCCGGAGCCCTGCTCGCGCAGGACCGGTATGACGGCCTTGGTGACGTTCACGACGCCGTAGAAGTTGGTGTCGACCTGGGCTCGGAAGTCCGCCGGGGTGACGTCCTCGACGGAGGCGACGTCGCTGTAACCGGCGTTGTTGACCACGACGTCCAGGCGGCCGAAGGTCTTCACGGCTTCCTGGACGGCCTCCTGCGCCTGGTCGCCGTCGGTGACGTCGAGGGCCAGGGGCAGGATCCGCTCGCCGTACCGGGCGGCGAGGTCGTCGAGCTGGGCGGGGTTGCGGGCGGTGGAGACCACCCGGTCACCGGCCGCGAGGGCGCCTTCGACGAGGGCGCGGCCCAGGCCGCGGGAGCTTCCGGTGACGAACCAGACCTTGGACATGACGATGCTCATCTCTCTGAGGGGGGCGGGGGTGTCGGAGGGAGCTAGCGGGCCGGCGTCTTCGCGATCCGCCCGGCGATGAGGTCGTACATCTCGCGGGTACGGGCGGTCTCGTCCGTCAGCAGATTGAAGGCGTGATCGAGGCCCTTGAACTCGCGGTGCTCCAGGAGAGCGCCGGCGACCTCGAGCTTCCGGGCGTAACGCACGCCGTCCTCGCGGAGCAGGTCGAGTTCACACGTGATCACGACGGCGGGGGCGATGCCGTCCAGGCCGTCGGCGTTGGTGCCGTACAGCGGGGAAGCGAGCCGGTCGGTACGGTCTGCCGGGTCGGGCAGGTACGCGCCCATCAGGATCGGGACGACGGCCGGGCGTACGACGGGCTTGGCGGCCTTGGCGCGCTTCTTGCGGTCGTACATGTCGAACGGCGCGTAGGAAAGGACCTGGAGGCCCACGTCGAGAGCACCGGTCTCCCAGGCCAGGCGGGCGACGGCCGCGGCCAGCGCGCCACCCGCGCTCTGCCCACCGACGCCGAGCCGGGAGCCGTCCCAGCCGTGCCCGGTCCCATGCGCGGCGACCCACCGCGCGATCTCGTACGCCTGGGTGGGCGGGGCCGGGAAGGGGTGCCGCGGGGCGAGCACGTAGTCGACGTTGACGACGACGGCCGGGGCGTTGGCCGCGAGGTAGCGGCACATCGCGTCGTCCATCTCGTAGTGGCCGATGACGAAGCCGCCGCCGTGGAAGTTGACGTAGACCGGAGGGACCGGAGCTGCGTCGTCCAGGTCCGGGGGCGGGTAGTAGACGGTCGCTTCCGCCTCCCCGTACGACGTCGGGATCATCAGCTTCTTGGTACGGCCGGGGATGTCCGGGAAGGTCACCGCGGCCCGGACCTCGGGCGCCGGGGCGGCCTGGACGACGCGGGCGAGCGGGCGGGCCACGAGGGTGGAGAACAGGGTCATGACGTCACCTCGGTCAGGGGGAGGGGAGGAGAGGGCCGGCCCGCAGATCGGACACCGATGGTCCGGTGCCCTCTCTGCCTGCGGCGGGCTGGGCCGTAGGGCGACGGAACGCTGACGGAGCCATTTCAGACCGCCGGTTCGTTACGCGTTCCCAACGTAAGGGACCGGCGGCCTGATGTCAAAAGACCGTGAGTCTGTAAACCGAGCGGTGGACACTGTGCGACCTGCGACCTGCTCAGCGCCCAGGCCGGCGTGCTGGAGCACAACGTCTCGCCCGAGATCGCCGCCCGCTAAAAGAAGGCCGGCGGTGTCCAACGTTGCCGACCTGGCTGTTCTGGTCTGCGTCCACCTGAGTGAGGCCGGCGGGCGCGCCGAGCAGCTCTGCGGCCAGATGATCATGGCTGCGGGGGCGGTGTGGACCGACGCCCGTCCGTCAGCCGCCAAGCTCGCCGCCTATGAGGACGAGCACGGTGGCGTACTCAAGGTATTCGTCGATTCCGTAGTGTCCGAACTCGCGGCCGATGCCGGACTGCTTGAACCCGCCGAACGGGGCGTCGGAGTCCGCCGGATATGTGTCAGTCCCGGGTCATCCGCGAGCCCATGTTCTGCGCCTGGTGCTCACCACCAGCTCGTCGCGTTGCTGGAATTGCAGGCGCTTCCCGCGTAGGTCACGTAACAAGCGCGCATCGCGACGTTCGAGCTGGTACTCGTGGGCCGGCCGGCCGAGTACCGGCCCACGCCGCGCTCCGGCAACTGGTCACGGCGCCCGGCTCTTCCATGACGTCGTCGCTGTCCCGCGAACTGGCCGCCGGCCGCCCGACCGAGGTCGAGAACCTGCTCGGCGACCTCATCCACCGGGGCCGCGCCGCAGACGTCCCCGTACCCCGCCTGGCAGCCGCGGCCCTGACCTTGCGCGCTCACAACCGACGACCCACCGCCACGCGGGGAAACTGATCGGAACGGCCGGCGCCGACGTGGTGGACGGCGACGGGCGCGTACTGCTGCCCGGGCTCATCGACTCCCACGTCCATCGTGGCTGATCATGACTGAGTCCGCCTTGCCGCCCGCGACATGGCGGACAAGACGCTTGAGCGACACCGGGGCCGTGCTCCGGTCGACGAGGCCGGCCATTCTGCGGAACCGGGCGACGGGCAGGGCGAAGGACGTCTGCGGAAGCAGCACGGCGATCTCGGCCGTGGTGTTCTCGACGTCGCGCCACGCTGTGAGTCTCGCCGCCGCTCCGAATGCCGCGACCAGTGAGGTGAGTCTCCGGCGAGGGGTGTCGGCCGCCGACACAGTGCCGACGAGGCGTTCAAGTGCTTCGTCCGCGTGCCCGACACGGGCCAGGACCTCTGTCTCGTGGGTGGTCACCTGGCTCAGGTCGATCCACCGGGACCAGTCCGGATCGGTCTCGGCCACGGAATCGAGTACGTTCACCTTGGCCTGGTCGATCTCCCGCATGGCCCTCCCCTCTTCGCCGACGATCGCGTAGGCCTGTGCTTTGCGGACATGCGCCATGACGTGCAGGCGAGGCGGCGTGCGCGGGCCGGAGAGCACTTCGTCCGCGAAGGCGAGAGCCGCGCCCACGTTGCCGGTCTCGACGGCGTGCATGGACAGCAGGTCGAGGACGAAGGCGCGGAAGCCCGGCTCGCCCGCGAGCCGGGCCAGGTGCGCGGCCTCCAGAAGTGCACTGTGTGCCTCTTCCTGACGGTCGGCGTGAAAGAGCAGCCATCCGGCGACCTGGGCAAGCTCCGCCTCGGTGGCGAGACGCTGTTTGCTCACACTGCCAGTGGTGTGTGCGTGCTTTCTCCAGAGCGCGAGAGAGGCATCCGCCACCTGCTCGGGACCGTGCCGTCTGTCGTGGTCGAGGAGCCTGCTGATCGAGGTGCGCATGTGTTGGACGGTCATGGTGTGCCCCCTTCCGGCCGTTGAGCGACAGGCCCGGCCCTGTGTACCCGGCCGGGCCTGTCATCTCGTGTCCGTGTCCGTGTCGGGCGGGGCCGGTCAGTACTCGTAGGCGCCCACGTCGAAGGTGGTGGAGCGGGGTTTCTTGTCGGCGTCGAGGGTGGGTGCGTCCCTGTTGGTTCCGGCGCCGATGGCGGGGGACCCGGGCTTGAGGTGGAGGTCTCCGGCCGGGTAGTTGACGAAGTATGTGGAGTAGGCGGTGCCCACCGTGATGTTGTTGGAGTGCTGGGTGTTGGTGCCGGCGCCGGTGTTGAACGTGCGTGCCAGGTTGTTGCGGACGATGTTGCCGTTCGAGGGCGTGCCGTCCTTCTGGTTGGTGAGGCGGATCTCGCTGTCGGTGGCGGGGGAGCGCGGGACCACGGTGTTGTTGACGATCCTGCTGTTGTTCATGCCGTACAGGCCCATGGCGAGACCGACTTCGACCTGCACCACGTTGTTCTCGATGGTCCAGTTGTTGTACGGGCCGTCGAAGGCGCCGATGCCCTGGATGGTGTACTTGCCGTTGTACTGGAACGGGATCTTGGCGTAGCGCGTGCCCGTGCGGCTGATGAAGACGTTCCCGCGCAGGATCACGTTCGACACCGGGGTGAAGCTGCCGTCACCGCGGTAACTCTGGAACATGTCGCGGTGCGGCGGGTCGTTCTCCGTGCCGGGCGGCACGACGGCGTAGCTGTTCACCGCGGAGTTGTACTCGACCAGGCAGCCGCTGACCTTGCAGCGGAAGGCGTCCTCCCAGAAGTGGTTGACGCTGTTGCCCCGTATCACCACACCCGTGGCACCCGCCCCGGCCTGGGAGGTGCGCTCCGCCATCACGCCGTTGCGGACGTTGCGGATCTGGTTGTTCACCACCTGGTTGTCGCTGCCGACGACCTGGACGGCGGTGCCGCTGCGGTTGACCCAGTCGTTGTTGTACCAGGTGTCCGCCGCCGAGTCGCTCGCCGCCCGGATCTGCGAGTTCTGGAGGACGTCCTGGGTGGCGCCGGCGTCGAACTGCACGAGGTTGCCGGTGGTGTACGTACCGTCGGCCTCCTGCGGCGAGACCAGGACGCCGTCGACCGTCCAGCGGTTGGCTCCGGAGGCGAACCGCAGCGTCTTCATCCTGGGCGTCGCGCCGGGCGCGGCCTTGATGGTCCGCACGCCCGTGGCGCCGCCGGTGATGACCGGGCTGCCGTGGTTTCCGTTGCGCAGGTAGATGATGTCTCCCGCGCCGAACGTCCGGCCCGAGGCGAAGACCTCCTGCAACGTCCGCCAGGGCCTGTCCGCCGTACCGGGATTGTTCGCCGACCCGGCTGCGGGATCCACGTAGTAGACCGCGGCCGCCGCGGCGGCGGACGAGGCTCCCGCGCCGAAGGCCGTCTGATTGACCTGGAGTCCCAGGGCCGACAGGGCGCAGATGACAACCAGGGCGCGCCTGTTCGTACTGCGTGGGGACAGGGGGGTGGCCATGACGGGACCTCTGCTTCTGATGTGGGGATGTGGGGGATGCGGGGAGGCGCGTGAGGATGGGGGCGGCGTCGACGCGTGCCGCGTCTGGTGAGGAGTTTGGGTCAAGTCATGCCGTCGGTCAACAGATTCATTGGACGGAATTATGGCTTGGCGACCCGTCAGGTCCGGCAGTACGGGCGAAGGACGGGCGTAAGATCGTCGCTCCGGGGCCGCGTACGTACACACCGAGGGGGACTTTCCATGAGCTCGTCGGAAGGCCTCGGGACCGGTCCGCGCGGGAACAAGACGCAGCGGCTCGCCGACGATCTGCGCCGGGCCGTCGCGGAACTCCGCTGGCCGGCCGGGAAGCTCCCGACCGAGCAGCAACTGGCCCGCGACCAGGCGGTGAGCGTCAACACGGTCCGCAGGGCGGTCGACCTGCTGGTGCAAGAGGGCCTCGTCTACCGGCGGCAGGGATCCGGTACGTACGTCCGCGCCTCTCCGGCGCCGGGCACGGGGTACGCCATCGGTGTGGTCGTACCGTCGCTCACCTACTACTACCCGCGTGTCATCACCGGCATCGAGCGCGAACTCTCCCGCCACGGCTGCCGGATGATCCTGCGCTGCGCCGAGTGGAATCCCGAGCTGGAACGCGAAGCCGTCGAAGAGCTGACCCGGTCCGGATCGGACGGGCTGATAGTGGTGCCCACGCTCGGCGAGGACGCACCGCATCCCTGGCTCCGGGACGCGGAACGATCCGCCGTGCCCATGGTCCTCGTCGAACGGGGCATGGAACTCCCCGCCACCTCGCACGAGTTCGTCTGCTCCCACCACGCCGCCGGAGCGCGTGCCGCTGTCGAACACCTCCTGCGCCTCGGACACACCCGCATCGGCTACGCGGAGAGAACCAGCCCCCACACCGCACCACAGGTCAGGTCGGGCCTGGCCACCGCACTGGAGCAGGCCGGCCTCGACCCGGTCCCCGTGGTCGCGACCTCCTTGCGCAGTTGGACGGCACAGGACGCGGACCGCTTCCTCGACCAGTTGGTCCGGCAGCGGGGGACGGCCGCGCTCTGCTTCGCCGACCGCGAGGCGTCGTTGCTGGTCGGCGCGGCACGGCGGCGCGGGCTACGCGTCCCCGAGGACCTCTCCGTGATCGGTTACGACAACGAGGTGGCCGACCTGTGTGAAGTACCCCTGACCGCCGTGGCCCCGGCGAAGACGGACATCGGCCGCCGCGCCGCGCACCTCATCAGAACCCGGATCGCCGACCCCGGAGGACCACGGCGGCAGGAAATCCTCGTACCGGAACTCGTCGCACGCGACTCCACGGCCCCACCGTCACCGAATCCCGGCTCGGGCTGAACTGCCGGGGCTTCGTGGACCCGCCCCAGGAGTCTTGCGGACGGATGACACGGATGAGAAGGAGCGCGATGTCGTCACGGCCGGGGGTGCTCGTTGTCGGAGATCCGTAACCGCCGACGCGGTCAGGGCGGAGGCGTTTCGTTGGTTGATGGGGTGGTCCTTGCGCCCTGACACAACTGCTCGTGGTGTCCGTCGCCTTGAGTCGCAACTTTCCGCGTCGGGGGCCCTCGCGAGCTACCGTGGGGCGGAGTTGTCGGAGTTGTCGGAGGAGTCGGGGGTTGTGGCGTGATTGATCCGCTGTCGGTGTCGGCGGTAGTGGCGTTTCTCGGGGCCGTCGGGGCGGGGATGGCGAACGAGTACGGACGGCGGTTGAACGAGGCTGTCGGCGGGATGGTGGCGCGGGTCGCGGGGCGGGAGGTCACGGCCCCGGGTGGGCAGGCCGATCGGGAGGCCGTCGCCCGGGTTCTCGTGGCGGAGGCCCGGCGCGATCCGGGCCAGGCCCGGCTGCTGGGGTCGTTGATGAGCGGGCTGCCGGACCACCGTACGGCGGAAGGGCCCGCGCCCCAGTCGCTGCGGGCACCCGCCCGGTTCTTCACCGACCGCAAGGACGCGCTGACACTGTTGCGCGGGGAGGCGGCGCGGAAGGCCGACGGCCGGCCGCGTGTGGCCGTCGTCTTCGGGCCCCCGGGCATCGGCAGCAGCGAGGTCGCCGCCTACTTCGGCGCCCAGGAGGCCCACCGCTACCCCGACGGCACCCTGTACGCGGATCTGCGGGGCGCGTCGGCGGGTACCGCCCCGACCGCCTCCGTGCTGCTGCGGGACTTCCTCCTGAAACTGCACGTGGCGGCCGAACACATCCCACCCGCCACGGAGGACCGGGCCGCGTGCTTCCGTACGCTCCTGGGCTCCCGGCGCTTACTCGTCGTCCTCGATCACGCCCAGTCCGCCGCCCAGGTCCGCCCCCTGATCAGCGGAGCGCCCGGCGTGTTCACGATCGTGGTGGCCGCGCGCCCGCTGACCGGTCTGGACGCCGTGCCGGTTCCGGTGGGGCCGCTGGCGGACCGGGACGCGCGCCTGCTGCTGGGGGAACTGGTGAGCAAGCAGACGCTGGCGGCTGCCCGCGCCACGCTTCCGGCGGTGCTGGAACGGTGCGCCGGTTCGCCGTTCGCGCTGCGCGCCATGGCCCCGTATCTCGCGGCTCCGGTTCCTGTGCCTGTTGCCGATGTGGCGACAACTGACGGAAATCCCGTTCGCTCCGTCGCCGAAGAGCTGTACCGGCAGCTGTCGCCCGAGTCGGCCCGTGTGTACCGCATGGCCTCGCTACGGCCCTGGCCCGCCCTGGCCGCCGCGCCCGTCGCCGTCGCTGCGGGGGTGAGCGAGCAGGAGGCGGCCCGCACGCTGGCGGAGCTGGCCGAGCGGCAGCTGCTGGAGGAACTCCCCGACGCCAGGTACCGCTTCCGCCCCGCCGTCCGCGCGCACGCGCTGGAAGCCGCCGCCCGCGAGGACGGCCTCGCGCGATGCGCCGCCGCGGTGGCCAGGGCCGTGGAGTACTACGTACGCCTCGCGGTCCGCGCCGACTTCGCGGCGTTGCGCGAACGGCCGCACGTCGACCCGCTCTTCGACGAACTGGGTCCGGGGGAGTACGAGGACGAGGGCGCCGCGATCGCCACGCTCACCGCCGAGTTGGGCAACCTGGTGGAAAGCGTGCTGGCGGCCGAGGAGTTCGGGGACTTCGCCACCGCCTGCCGGGGAACGGAGGCGTTGTGGGCCGTCCAGCTCAAGGCCGGCCGCCACGAGGCCGTACTGCCCGCGCTGCGCGCCGGGGCACGCGCCGCCGAACAGCGGTTCCCCGGTACGGAGATGGCGGGCCGGATGCACACCCAACTGGCCTTCGCGCTGATGGAGACGCCGAGTTGCTACGGCGAGGCCGAACGTGAACTGGAGGCGGCCGCCGAGGCGGAGGAGCGGGCCGGCCACCTCCGGGGTCAGGCGACCGTGATCGAGTCGCTGGGCCTGCTGCGGCTGCGTCAATGGCGGTTCGCCGCCGCCCTGGAGTCGTTCGACGCCGCAGGCCGGTTGTTGGACGGCATCGCCGCCACCGACCGGGACGCGCGACATCTGCCCCGGGCCCGCGCCCTGCTGGAACGCCACCGCGGCCGGGCCCTGCGCGGTCTCGGCCGGTTCGCGCCCGCCAGGCAACGCCTGGCTGTCGCGCTGGAGTTCTTCCGCGCCCCGGACACCGCCGAGCCGTACAACGAGGCCCGTGTGCTGACCGATCAGGCCGAGACCGAGCGCGACGCGGGCGACTACACCGCCGCACTACGGCTGGTCGACGAGGCCGCCGCGATCCTCGGCGGCCAGAAGGCCACCGCTCACCTGGACTCCCTCGACCTGATCCGCCGGGAGTGCCTGGCCGGGCAGGCG
>NZ_WWJY01000482.1 GCF_009865405.1 Streptomyces sp. SID3212
GGTTCCTGCGCGCCCTCGGCGTCGAGCAGCCGGCGGCCACCCTCGAAGAACGGGCCGCCCAGTGGCGTACGGCCGTCTCGGGCCGCAGGCTCCTGGTCGTCCTGGACGGCGCCGACGCGGCCGGGCAGATCCGCCCGCTCCTGCCCGCCTCGCCCGGATGCGCCGTCCTGGTGACGGCCCCCCGCCGGATCGTCGACCTGCCGGGCGTCCACTGGCACCGGCTCGGGGTCCTGCCGCCGCACGACGCGCTGGAGCTGCTGGCCACGATCTCCGGGCGCGGCAGGGTGTACGCCGAGCGCGAGGCGTCCGAACGGCTGGTCGCCGCCTGCTCGTACCACCCGCTGTCCGTCGGGGTGGCGGCTGCCCGGCTCGCCGCCCGGCCGTCCTGGACGGTCGACGAGATCCTCGCCCAGCTGGAGGACGACCTGCGCCGGCCCGTGGTCATGCACGAGGACTGCGCGATCGTCGACCGCCCCTTCCGGGACGCCCAGGCGCGCATGGACCCCCCTGGGCGCGCGGCCTTCCACCTCGCGGCCTTCCCCGACTGCCGGCAGCTCTCCCCGGCCGCCGCCGCGGCCCTGCTCGACCTGCCCCTCGACCGGGCGAAGGCGCTGATGGAGACGCTGGTGGACCTGCACGTGGTGGAGACAGGCCCCGGCGGCTACCACTACCTCGGCCTCGTCAAGGCCTTCGCCCGGCGCCAGGCCCTGGACGAACTGGGCCGCGTGCGGCTGGGCCAGGCGCTCCGGCGCCTGCTGCGCCACTACTTGTCCGACGGGTCCGCCGACCCCTCGGACATACGGGCGGTACGGGCCCAGGCCGCCGCCCTCCAGGACGCGGCGCCGGTGCCCGTACCGGAGCGGGTGGACCGGCACCGGCACCCGTACCGGCGCGGCGGTCCGCGCCCGCAGAGTGTCACCGTCCAGGGAGCCACCCGCGACCGCTGAGCGCCCGGAGCGCCGTCCGGGGCCGGTGACGGCCTCGATCGACCGCCCGTCGGCGGTTCGTCGACACCACGTCGACAGGCCTCCTGTCGTATGGCCCCATGCTGAGTTCATCGAAGCGCGACCTCCTGGTCGCCCAGGTCACCGGCCCCGTCCTGGGGCCGGAGGACGACGGGTTCGCCGAGGAGTGCGCGCCCTACAACCTTGCCGTCACCCACCGTCCCGCCGTGGTGGTGGGCGCCGTGGACAGCGCCGACGTCCAGGCCGCCGTCCGCTTCGCGGCGGCACACGACCTGCCCGTCGCCGTCCTGGCCACCGGGCACCAGGCGATCGTCCCGGCCGACGGGGCCGTCCTCGTCACCACCGGCCGGATGGCCCGGGTGAGCGTCGACCCGGAGGCCCGTACGGTACGGGTCGGGGCGGGGGCGATCTGGCAGCAGGTGGTCGACGCGGCGGCCCCCCACGGGCTCGCCCCCCTCAACGGCTCCTCCCCGCTCGTCGGGGTCGTCGGCTACACCCTCGGCGGCGGCCTCAGCCCGACCATGGGCCGCGCCCACGGCTGGGCGAGCGACCACGTCACCTCGATCGACGTCGTCACGGCCGACGGCACCCCGCACCACGTGGACGCCACCACGGAACCCGACCTCTTCTGGGCCCTGCGCGGCGGCAAGAGCAACTTCGGCGTCGTCACGGCCATGGAGTTCGCCCTGTTCCCCGTCACCCACCTGTGGGCCGGCGGCCTGTTCTTCTCCGGGGACGACACGGAAACGGTCCTGCGCGCCTATGCTGACCTCACCGCCGCCGCCCCCGACGCCCTCAGCTCCTCGGTCGCCCTGCTGCGGCTGCCGCCGCTGCCGGGGATCCCCGAGCTGCTGGCCGGGAAGTTCACCCTCCACCTCCGGATCTCCTACCTGGGCGGCGAGGAGGACGGGGAGCGGCTGCTCGCGCCGCTGCGCGCGGCGGCCCCGCTCCTCCTGGACACCGTCGGCCTCATCCCGTACGCGGACTTCGCGCAGATCCACTCCGACCCGGTCGACCCCGCGCCGTTCTCGGAGTACACCACCCTGCTGTCGGCGCTGACACCCGGCGCCCTCGACGCGATCCTGGCGGCGGCGGGACCGGGCGCGGACTGCCCGGTGCAGTTCGTCGAACTGCGCCACCTCGGCGGCGCCCTCGGCCGCCCGGCGGACAACGCCGTCGGCAACCGGAACGCGCGCTACGCCCTGTGGATCGTGGCCATCGGCATACCCGGTGAACTCGCCGCGCAGGACGCCTACGCCGACCAGCTGCTGGCCCGGGTACGCCCCTGGTCGACCGGCGGTCGCTATCTCAACTTCGTCGCCGCGCACCACAGTTCCGTACCGGACGTGCGTGCCTCGTACGACGCGGACACCTACCGCCGCCTGCGCGAGGTCAAGCGCCGGTACGACCCCCGCAACCTGTTCCGCCTCAACCACAACATCCCGCCCTCGGAGGCCACGGAATGACCGACACCACGCTCCAGCTCCTCGCCGACCGCGCCGCCATCGCCGACACACTGCACCGCTACACGGCGGGGCTGGACTTCGGCGACGCCGACCTGCTCACCTCCGCGCTGACCGAGGACGCCACGGTCGACCTGACGCCCGCCACGGGCAAGATCGGCCTGGACTTCCCCGTGCTGGCACCGCGCGAGACCGTCGTGGGGGTGCTGATCCCCGCGGTGGGCCCCCTGGACACCAGCCATGTGATCAGCAACATCCGTACGACCGTCGACGGCGACACCGCGAACGCCCGGGCCTACGCGATGGCCCAGCACTTCCCGCCCGGCGACGGACCGAAGCCGGACCGCACCCGGCAGGCGCTGATGATGAACCGTTACGACGCCGACCTGGTGCGCGACGGCGAGATCTGGCGCATCAGGCGCCTCACCATCGACAGCGCGTGGTTCTCCGGCGACCCGACCGTCCTCCTGGGGGAGTGACCGTTCACCGGACGTCATGCCACCGGGGTGGGCCCTCCCGTTTCTCGGGGAGGCCCACCCCGGGGCCGTACGGCTCAGCGCTCTACGAACCGAGCACCGACACCGAGACCACCCGCGCGTCGTTCGCCCTCCGTCCCTCGACGGCGAACGCCACATAGCGCGCGCCTGCCGAGGTGACCAGCGAGCCGGTACGGCTCCTGACCCGCAGTTTCCCCGCCGGTGTGTACGTCAGCCCGTCCGTGCTGAACTCCACCCCGGAGGCCGGGATCCGGCCGCTCGTCCAGGCCACCCGCACCTCACCGACCGGGACCACGGCGCCCAGGTCCACCACCATCCGGCCGTGCGTGCCCGGGTTCCAGGCGGAGTGCGTGTCACCGTCCACCGCGGCCGACGGATCGGACATCCCGGACGGCAGCGGGGCCGTGGGGAACGTGATCCGCCCGAGCGCGAGGTCGTCGAGCGGATAGGCGGTGACACCCGACACGGACACCCGCTCGGTGCGCCCCTTCCGTACGGTCACATGGACGACCTTGCCGCTCGTGGCGGTCAGGACGAGCTGGCAGGACGGCCCCGAGAACACGACCGTCGCCGCGTCCACGACCTCGGCGCGCACGCCCACCGGGACGCGCGTGCCACTGCCGGGCCGCAGGGTGAACCGGGCGGGCGCGATCACGGCCGACGCGGCGGCGAGCTGCGCGACATGGTCGGTGCCGGTCGCCGTGACGGTCTGGATCCCCGCGTACAGGTGGACCGTACGGGTGTCCTGCGCCACGGACACGGTGGTCTTCACCGCGGCGGCCGACAGGTTGAAGAGGCTCAGGTGTCCTCCGGCGACGCTCGCCTTCACCGCCGTACTCTCGGCGACCGGAGCCGGGCGGGCCGCGGCGGCCTTCACGTCGGCCGCGGACTTCCCCACGTACCCCTCGACCACCACGGGCCCGGCCGGCCCGTCGGACAGGACGAGGATGTCGTCGGAGACGGTGAGCGGATTCTTCGCACCCCGGACGACAAATCCGGCCCGGCCGTCGACATCGACCCAGCCGCCGTCGCTGGTGAGGTTCGGCCGCGGATACCGGACGAGATCCGTCCACGCCTTCCCGTCCGCCGAGCCCTGGACCACGTAACCCCGCCCGGCCGCCGCCTCCCAGCGCAGGGTGACGCGGTCGAAGCTCTGCTCCGCGCCCAGGTCGACCGCGAGCCAGCTGTCCGCCTTCGGACGGTCGGCGAGCGACACCGCCCAGCGGGTGGTGAGATCGCCGTCGACGGCGAGGGGCGCGCCCTTGCCGGGGTCGGCGGAGGAGGCCGTGGCCGTACCGCCCCGTGCGAGGTCGGTCCCGGCGGCGCCGTCGCGTATCTCGACCGCGAACAACGAGTATCCGTACCGGGGATCGGGGCTGATGCCCTGGACCCGCACGTGACGGTACGACGCCCGGGTGAAGGTGAGGTCGTCGGTACGCCCCGTCGTGGACGGCGGCGCGGTGCCCGCGTCCTTGGCCGCGACGCTGACACTGCCCTCGGCGGTCGTGTACGTACGGCTGCCGTCCAGACCGGCGACACCCGGCATGGTCAGGTTCCACACCTCGATGTGTCCCTCGCCCGCCGCGACCCCGGTGGACGCGTAGACGACGTCACCGGTCGGCAGGGTGGTGAATCCGGCGAAGCCGGTGCCGAGGGTGAACACCGAGGCGCTGCCGTCGAATCCGTCCGTGACCTCGCGGTACGTGGCGACGGAACGGGTGGCCGTACTGCCCGCGACCGACGGCAGGAACATGGGCGTGGTGCCGCTCAGCGAGAACAGCCAGTCGTCGTGCGCCGGCTGCCAGCAGAACTTGAGGAAGCCCTGCTTGCTGACGGCCGCCGCCCAGGCCGCGGGGGACTGGTGCGCCACCAGCCCGGGGCCGGCGCCGAAGTCCTTCACCCCGCTCGCCCGCGCGAACAGCTCCGCGTCGGTGAGGGGGCGGACCGGCGTGCCGTGCGTGGCGCGCCACTCGTGCAGCAGATAGCTGATGGCGACCTCGGCGCGGGCCTCCGGCTCGTACTTGGGCTCGCCGGAGAACTTGGTGAGCCGGTAGGCCGGCGCGTACGCCTGGTACGCGGCCAGGCGCTCCGCGAGCGCGGCCTCGGAGCGGGCCGCGGCCCGGTCCCCCAACACCTGGGCCAGGAAGGCGATCGGGATGACGTCACGCCCGTACAGGTGCTCGCGGTCGTTGACCATGGGCATCAGCGGTTCGCCCGCGTCACTCATGACGGTGAGCAGGGTGTCCCAGAGCGGCCCCGCGTTGGGCTGCGCGGTGAGGACCTGGGGCAGGGGGCGCCCGGCGGTGATGAAGTGGGCCGCGTTACGCCCCGAGGTGCGCCACAACTCCTCCTGGTAGTGCGGTCCGAAGGAGTTGTGGTTCTCGACGATGAACGTGTCGTACAGGTTCTGCGCCGTGTTCGCGCTGACCGCGACACCGTCCACCAGGGCGGGGTTGGCGCGGTCAGCGGCGGGCAGGCCGGCCTCGTTGCGGCTCCACCGGCCGAAGGCGTCGCTCCAGGCCTTGTACCGCGCGTCGTCGGAGGCCCAGGCGAGACCCGGCGCGAGGGACTGGGCGTAGACGCCCATCTCCTCCAGCTTCGTGTCACCGACATAGCCGCCGGTCAGGCCGTTGGGCGTCCAGCCGCCCGAGGCGGGGTCGTTGGCCGAGCCGAGGGCGGTGGTGTACGCGGCCTGGGCGCGGACGATGGTGTCGACGTGGGTACGGGTCGTGTCGTCCAGCTGGTCCCACAGGAGCCGGGCGGCGAGCACGAAGTACAGCTGGAACGTGGTGTCGAAGAACAGGGTACGACCCCATTCGGAGCCGCCGGTCAGGCGGTTCGACGCCGCGAAGTGTGTGATCGTGGCGAGGGTGCGCGAGCGCAGGGTCTCCTTGTCGACGCCCGCTTCCGTGGCGTCGTAGGTCCCCCGGGTGAGCAGGAGGGCGTGTCCGAGGACCACCGCGAACCCGAAGTCCTTGGCGGTGTAGTAGCCCTTGGCCGCGTCCCACTGCGTCTCCGACCAGCGGGTGTGCGTGAGCAGCGCCTTGTGGTAGGCGGCGGCCACCTCGTCCGGCGGCGCGGCGTGGGACTTCTTTCTGTGGTGACCGGTCGCCATGGCGGGTCCGGCCTCGGCGAGGGAAAGCGGCACTGCGGTCAATGCGGCGGTCAGCCCGGCGAGTTGGGCGAAACGGCGCCTGTTCAGTTCGGCCGGTTGATGTGTCACGCGCATGCACCTCCTGGGCACGAGGCTTCGACAACGTTGTCAAGCGCGCTCATTGTTAGACCCCCTTCGCCGGGACGTCAAGGAGTCCGACCGGTACGGGCGGGCGGCTGTCCTAGGGCGTGTCCGCGAAGTGGGGTCTGGCTCGCGGCGTCCGGCACGCGCGCTCGCGGCGTTGTCGGACGCCGGGCGGACGACCCCACTTCGCGGACACCCCCTAGCGGCCCGTGAGTTCGCGCGGTGCCGGATTCCGCTCCCTGAGCAGGTCCAGGAACGCCTGTGTCGTCGCGGCGGGACGCCGGTTCGCGGCGGTGGCGACGGTGAGTTGCCAGCGCAGTTCGTGGTCGGCGATCTCCAGGACGTCCAGGCCCGTGTGGTCACCGACGAGGAAGCGGCTGAGGAACCCGATCCCGAGCCCGGCGCGGATGTAGTGCACGGCGGTGCCGATGTCGGCGACCTCCAGGGTCACTTCGCGCTCGACCCCCGCGGCGGCGAACGCCCGGTCGACCAGGACGCGGTTGCCGAAGCCCTGCGGGGAGTCGACGAAGGGGAACTCGCCCAGCTGCGCCAGCGACACCCGGCCCGTCCCGGCGAGGGGATGGGCGCGGGGCACGTACAGGAAGAGAGGTGCCGTGGCCAGCAGCCGGGTGTCCAGGCCGGCCGGGGCCGGCCCGGGCAGGGACAGGAAGGCCACGTCGAGCTGCCCGTCCCGCAACTGCCGCGCCAGCCCGGCCGATCCGGCCGACGCCGCCCTGAGCCGTACGGTGACCGCCGGGTGCCTGTCCCGGAAGACGCTCAGCAGGTCCGGGAGATCGGTGACGTCGATCGAGGTCAGCGTGCCCACCGTCACCTCGCCCTGGAGCGTGCCCCGGGTCCGGTGCACGGCGTCCTTGGCCGCGCTCGCGGCGCCGAGTGTTTCCCGGGCGCCGGGCAGGAAGGCCCGTCCGGCGGCGGTCAGTGTGACGGCGTGGGAGCTCCGGACGAACAGGGCGGAGCCCAGCTCCCGTTCCAGCGCCTTGACGGTCGCCGACACCCCCGACTGGACCACGTGCAGGGTCCGCGCGGCCCGGGTGAAGCTGCCGGTGTCGGCGACCGCGAGGAAGTATTCGAGGTGGCGTAGCTCCATGCCCCGATTATCACACGCGGTGCTGATCTCCATCACGAGAAATCGCTGGCCGCGATGGTTGGGGAGTGTGACCGTCGAGGAGGCGGCCCACCCGAAGTGGGACACCGTAAGAGCGGTTGTCGAATTCCGGACAGCACACCTCTTGACTTCCTGGCCGGATCTGGATGACTGTTGCTCTCGTACGCAAACCGGTTTGCATCGAAGGAGCGCAGATGAAGGAGACGGGCGGTGCGCCTGCGGGGATCCCCGAGCAAACCGGTTTGGAGAGTGAGGGGTCGGGCGAGGGGGCGGGCGAGAGAGCGAAGGGGCCCGCGACCATCTCCGACGTCGCCGCCCGCGCCGGGGTGAGCAAGACGACCGTCTCGCACGTGCTTTCCGGCCGGCGCCCCGTCTCCGAGGCCACCCGCCGCAAGGTCACACGGGCGGTCGAGGAGATGGGGTTCCAGCAGAACTTCTTCGCACTCGGCCTGTCAGGACGCCGCAGCCAGACCGTCGCCCTGGTCGTCCAGGATCTGACCAACCCGTTCTACCCCGCCCTCGCCCGGGGGCTCCAGCAGGCGGTCGGCGGGCGTGACTACGTCGTCCTGCTGGCCGACGTCGGCGCCGGCACACCGCCGATCGAGGCCTTCCTCAACGAGGCGGTCCAGCGCCGTGTCGACGGAGTGGTCGTGGCCGCCGTCGACGTACCGGACCGCCTGCTCGAACCGCTGCTCGCCTCGGGCGCCCGGGTGGTGACCGTCGGCTCACCCCGGCACGGGACGTCGACCGACGTGGTGTCCTCCGACGACGAGAGGATCGCCGCAGACGCGGTCGCCCACCTGCACGGCCAGGGCCACCGGACCCTGGGCATCATCTCCGGTCCCGTCCGGGTCGCCCCCGGATCCGCGCGCCTCGACGGCTACCGGCAGGCCCTGCGCGACCACGGCCTGCGCCCACTGCGGGCGGCCGAGGCGGTGGGGGACTGGACGCGGGAGTCCGGGGCCAAGGCGATGCACCGGCTGATGGACCTGGAGCGACGGCCCACGGCGGTGTTCTGCGCCAACGACCTCATGGCCATCGGCGCGCTCGACGCGGCCCGCTCGCTCGGCCTGTCGGTCCCCGCCGACGTCGCCGTGCTGGGCGTGGACGACATCGACGCGGCCGGCCTCGTCAGCCCTTCCCTGACCACCGTACGGGTGCCGGCCCAGGAGATCGGGCGGGTGGCGGGAGAGCTGCTGCTCGCCCGCATAGACGCCCCGTCCCAGACACCCCGCCGGGTCCTGGTCCAGCACCACCTCGTTCATCGCGAATCTGCCTGAGGAGCTCACCGCTCGTGCACGACGTACTCGACCCACGCGATCTCGTCCCCGACGAAGCCGAACAGCTTCTGTCCTCGGGGTACGCGGCCGGAGAGCTCCTGGACGCGGCCCGCCGGGCCGCCGCCGGCGACGACCTCGCGGAACTGGCCTCCATAGCGGAGGCGCTCGCCGCACTACGGCGCTCCCCGGGCTGGGACTTCGACGAACCCTCCGACCCCGAGGAGATATGGGCGACCCTCGCCCCGCCGACGTCGCCCACGCGCCCCGTCGTCGCCGGGGAGCTCCCCACCCGCCTGGCGGGTGCCTGGCTGGGGCGGTGTGTGGCCAACACGATGGGCAAGCCCGTCGAGGGACTGACCCGCGACGAGGTCGGCGTCTACCTGCGGGCCACCGGCCAGTGGCCCCAGACCGGCTTCGTCCCGCTGCTGGACGACCTGCCCGCCGGGGTCAGCCACCTGCACGAATCGGCCCCCTTCGCGGCGGCCGGCCGCTTCGACGCCGTCCCCCGGGACGACGACCTGGACTGGACGATCCTCGGCCTGCACCTCCTGGAGACGTACGGGCGCGGCCTCACGACGGAGGACATCGGCCACGAGTGGCTCGACCGCATCCCCTTCACCCAGACCTTCACCGCCGAGCGCGCGGCGTACCGCAACCTCATCCACGGCCTCCGGACGCCGGAGACGGCCACGCACGACAACCCGTACCGTGAATGGATCGGTGCGCTGATCCGTACCGACATCTACGGCTACGTCCGGCCGGGCGACCCACGCGCCGCGGCGAGGACGGCCCTGACCGACGCGGTCCTGTCGCACACCGCCAACGGGATCTACGGCGCGATGTGGTCGGCGGCCCTGGTCGCCGAGGCCCTGGTCTCCACCGGGCCGGCCGACGCCCTGCGGGCCGCGCTCACCGTCGTCCCCCCGCGCTCCCGGCTCCACGCGAGCCAGGCCGAGGTGCTGCGCCTCTTCGAGCGGGGTGCCACCGCCCGGGCGGCGCAGGACTGGATCGACCAGGAGCTGGGCCACTACAACTGGGTGCACACCGTCAACAACGCCGCCATCATCGCCGCGGCGCTGTTGTGGGGCGAGGGCGACTTCGTCCGTACGGTGGCCCTCGCCGTCGCTGCCGGCCGTGACACCGACTCCACCGCGGCCACCGTCGGCAGTGTGTTCGGCGCCCTGCACGGGCCGGGCGCCGTCCCCGCCCGGCTGGTGGAGCCGACCGGCGGAGTGGTCCGCAGCGCCGTCCAGGGGTTCGACCGGATCACCGTCACCGAACTCGCCGCACGGACGGAAGCCGTCCGTGTCGCCCTCGAACAGGAAGTGCTCGCATGACCGCCACCCGCAGGATCGTGATCGACACCGACCCCGGTCTGGGCGAACCCGGATCCGACATCGACGACGGCCTGGCCATCGCGCTGGCCCTGCGCTCGCCGGAACTGACCGTCGAGGCGCTGACCGTCGTCAACGGCAACGTCGACGTCGACACGGGGGTCGACGTCGCGAGGCGTCTCGTCGAGCGCCTCGGCCACCCCGACCTGCCGGTCCTGCGCGGCGCCGACCGTCCGCTGCTGCGCGACATGGCTCCCGTCCGGGCGCTGTTCGACGACGTGGTCGGGGACCATCCGGTCCGGACGGCGGCGGAGGACCGGATCGGCCCGACGACCGACGTCACGGCCGCCGAGTATCTGGTGGAACTGGCGGCCACGTACCCCGGCGAGATCTCGGTCGTCGCCATCGGCCCCATGACCAACCTCGCGCTGGCGCTGCGCCTCGACCCGGGATTCGCCCGGAACGTGGCGGAGATCATCATGATGGCGGGCTCCGCCACCGGGTACGCCCAGAACATCACCGTCGTCGGTGACTTCAACGCCTACGTGGACCCCGAGGCCCTCGCGATCGTCCTGGCCGGCGGCGCCCCGCTCCGTATGGTGGGCATCGACCAGACCTCGCGCGTACGGCTCACCCGCGACGACGCGGCGGTCCTGTCCCGCGGGGACTCCTTCGGCCGCTGGGCCGGGGAGTGCGCGCTGGCCTGGATCGACTTCCTGTCCAGGGCCTTCCCGCTGCGGGAGGAGCACCGGGACGCGTGCTTCCTGCACGACCCCCTCGTGGTGGCGGCGTTCCTCGACCCGTCCCTGTGCACGTGGGCCGACGCGCACGTCGTCACCGACACCACCAGCGAGCTGGCCCGGGGCCTGGTCGTCGCCGACCGCGGACTCGCCCTCGCCCCACCCCTCGGACCCCCCAACGCCTCGGTCGCCGTCGACACCGACGTGCCTGGCTTCGGCCGCCTCTTCCTCGATCGCCTGACCGGTACTCCCGCCGGCGATTGACCGCGATCCCCATGACCGTCAGAGAGGACCGTCATGAAGTTCCCCTTTCTCACCCGCCCCGCCCGGGCGACCGCACCACTCGTCGGCGGCGCGATCGCCGTGGCCCTGCTGATCACCGGCTGTGGATCCGGCGGTGACTCCTCCGGCGGCGCCCAGCAGCCCGCGGGTCTCACCGCGGCCACCGGTCTCAAGGATCCGGCCACGCCGGTCACCATCAACTACGCCGGCGCCGCCTACTCGGCCGACGACATCAAGCCGGTCCTC
Organism: Streptomyces sp. SID3212; assembly: GCF_009865405.1. Classification (GTDB taxonomy): domain Bacteria; phylum Actinomycetota; class Actinomycetes; order Streptomycetales; family Streptomycetaceae; genus Streptomyces. Next base: position 11,172 of record NZ_WWJY01000482.1, read on the forward strand.
GCGGCCTTCCACCAGGAACACCCGAACATCACCGTCAACTACCAGGCGGTCCCGTTCGACCAGTTCAACAGCGTCCTGAGCACCCGCCTGAGCCGCAAGGACGCGACCCTCGACGTGTACGACGTCGACATGCCGCGTACCGACGCGTACCAGGCACGCGGCTGGCTCACCGACCTGTCGAAGGCGTTCCCCGACCTGGCGGGACAGGTCGACAAGGCGTCCCTGGACGCGGCGACCAGTGACGGAAAGCTCGTCACGATGCCGTACCAGACGTCGAGCCAGCTCCTCTACTACAACAAGGCGCTGCTCAAGAAGGCCGGCATCGCCTTCCCCTCGGCGAAGCCCGACGACCGCCTGACCTGGGAGGCGGTCACCGCCGACGCCAAGAAGACCCAGCAGGCCGGCGCCAAGTACGGACTGGTCTTCGACCAGGTCAACCGGTACTACCAGTTGCAGCCCCTGGCCGAGAGCCTCGGCGGCGGCTCGGGCGCCGGCGGTGACAAGAACCTGACCCCCGCGCTCCGGACGGCGGGCTGGGAGAAGTCGATGGACTGGTACGGCTCGCTGTTCAAGGACAAGATCTCCCCGCGCGGCGTCCCGGTGGCACAGACCCCCGACCTCTTCGCCTCCGGCCAGGTCGCGTTCTTCCCGGGCGGCCCCTGGTGGGGCCCCAAGTTCGCCGCGAACTCCAAGCTGGACTTCGGCGTCACCGCCTACCCGTACTTCCAGGGCGGCAAGGCGGTCACCCCCACCGGCGGCTGGTCCCTCGGGCTGAACCCCGCAAGCAAGAAGGCGGTCGCCTCCGAGATCTTCATGAAGTTCATGGGCCTCGACAAGGGCGGCTTCGCCCAGTACATGCCGAGCCTGGCGGTCCCGCCGTCCAACACGGCCGGTACGGCGAGCTTCTACGACGAGAAGATCTTCAAGGACCCCCGCATGGCGGGCGCCGTGGACCTGACCAAGTACGAACTGGCCCACACCGCCACCCTGCGTGCCAGGACCACCGGCTACGTCGAGTTCGAGGACACGCTCTCCAAGACCTTCGACGACATCAGTAACGGCGCCTCCGCGAAGAGCGCGCTGTCGTCGGCCACCAGCACGATCAACCAGGCGTGGGCGAAGTACCGCTGACCCCTGCGAGCCGACCGGCCGGGGCGAGCCGATGGAGCCCCGGCCGGCGAGAGGGACAACCCGCAATGACACTGACAACACACCACCCGGAGAGCACCGGGGCGAAACCGCCCCCACTCCCCAAGGGCACACTCCAGCGGCGCAGGTTCGTGGGCAACCTCAGCGCGGCGGCGATCTTCCTGACCCCCGCGCTCGCGCTCATCGTCGTGCTCCGGCTGATCCCGGTCGTCCAGGCCGTGAACGACGCCACCCACACGAGCCTGCCCGGCAGCACACTGCCGCCGCGCTACGTGGGACCGGACAACTTCACCGCCCTGTTCTCGTCCCACGCCTTCTGGTCCTCGGTGCGGCAGACGCTGATCTTCAACGTCGTCGTGAACCCGCTCCAGATCGCGCTGGCGCTGGCCCTCGCGGTGCTCCTCACCCAGAACCTCCCCGCCACCGGCGTCTGGCGCACCCTGGTCTTCCTGCCCGCCGCGGTCCCGATGACCGGCTCCGCGGTGGTGTGGGGCATCGCCCTGCGCCCGGACGGCCCCGTCAACGCGGCCCTCACCTCCGTCGGCATCCACCAGCAGCCCTTCCTCACCGGACAGGGACAGGTCCTCGGGAGCATCGTCCTCATCGCCAGCTGGATCGGCGTCGGATACTGGATGATCTTCCTCATCGCCGGGCTCAACGACATCCCGACCGTGTACTACGAAGCGGCCGCGATCGACGGAGCGGGGCCCCTGCGCCGCTTCTGGTCGGTGACGCTCCCCCTGCTCCGCCGGCCCCTGCTGTTCGTCCTGGTCGCCGACACCGTCTCGAACTTCGTCCTGTTCGCGCCCATGCAGATCCTGACCGACGGGGGACCGCAAGGAAAGTCGAACTTCCTGATGTACGACATCTTCCACAACAGCTTCGAGCTGTCCGACCCGCACACCGCGGCGGCGGAACTCCTCGTCCTGATGATCGTCATCGTCGCGGTCCAGTTCCGGCTGCTGCGCAGCGCCGAGGAGAGCTGATCATGACCCGCACCCCGCCTCCGCACCCCGGCGCCCCCTACGTGGCCCGGAAGCGCGGCCGTACCGGCCGTGTCGTCCTGACCGCCGTCGCCCTCGTCGTGGCCCTCGCCTTCCTGCTGCCGGTCCTCTGGCTCCTCGCCAGTACGTTCCGCAGCTCCACGGAGACCTTCGCCAACAGCTCGTCCGTGAACTGGCACATGCTGTGGCCCGCCCACTGGACCCTGGAGAACCTTCACTCGGCGATCGACAACGGGTTCCTGCGCAACCTCGCCAACAGTGTGATCGTCGCGGCGGTGACCGTCCTCCTCGGCATCGTGATCTCGGCGATGGCCGCCTTCGCGCTGGCCGTGGTCGACTTCCCGGGCCGGAAGATCGTCTTCGGCATGGTCGTCCTGAGCTTCCTCGTCCCCTTCGAGGCCATCGCCATCCCCCTGGCGCACACGTTCAGCGACTGGGGCCTCACCAACAACATGCCCGCCCTGATCCTGCCCGGGCTCGGCAACGGGCTGGCGATCTTCACACTCCGTCAGTTCTTCCTGGGCATCCCGTCGGAGCTGGCCGAGGCCGCCCGGGTGGACGGTGCCGGCTGGCCCCGCATCTTCCTCAGGATCTACCTCCCCCTGACGCGCCCGGCGCTCATCGGTACGGGTCTCATCCTGTTCCTCTTCCAGTGGCAGGCCTATCTGTGGCCCGTCCTCGTCACCACCAGCGACGGCAACGACGTGGCGCCCGTCGCCATCGCCAAGACCTTCGCCGCGTTCAGTTCGGACTACGGCCGGGTCTTCGCCGAGACGGCGGTGCTGGCGGTCATCCCCGCCGTGATCCTGCTCGGTCTCCAGCGCTACTTCGTCGCATCGGTCGCCACCACTGGGAGCAAGAATTGACCCGCGTAGCCGTCGTCGGATCCGCCAATCTCGACCTCGTCGCCCACACGCCCCGCCGCCCCGCCCCGGGCGAGACCGTCCTCGGCACGGGTTACTCCGAGCATCCCGGCGGAAAGGGCCTCAACCAGGCCGCCGCGGCGGCGACCGTGACCACGACGTCGTTCGTCGGCCGCCGCGGATCCGACGACGCGGGGCGGGTGCTGGAGGCCGAGCTGGTACGGCGCGGCGTCGACACGTCCCAGTTCCGCACCGTGGCAGGGCCCAGCGGCCACGCCCTGATCACGGTGACGCCCGACGGCGAGAACAGCATCACCGTCCTGCCCGGGGCGAACCACCTGTTGCTGCCGGACGACGTCACCCGTGCCCTCGACGTCCTCGTACCCCGGGTCGTGCTCACCCAGCAGGAGATCCCGCTCGCGGCCACCGGGGCCAGCGCACGGTGGGCGCTCGCCCACGGCGCACGGCTGATGCTCAACGCCAGCCCCAGCGCGGCCCTGCCCGAAGAGATCCTTGCCGCGGCGGACCCCCTCGTGGTAAATCTCACCGAAGCACACTTCCTGACGGCCACCGACACGCCGTCGGACGCCGCGAAGGTCCTTGCGAAGCAGTGTGTTTCGGTCATCATCACCCTCGGCTCCGACGGTTCCCTCGTCGTGGAGAACGGGCGTACGACCCACCTCCCCGCACCGAGGCTCACCGCGGTCGACACCACGGGAGCGGGCGACATGTTCGCCGGCGTCACGGCGGCCCGACTCGCCCGCGGAACCGGCCTGGTCGAGGCAGCACATCACGCAACTCAGGCAGCAGCTCAGGCCATTCAGACACCCAGGTCCAGCCGATAGGAGCATCGCGTGCACGTCAGAGCCGACGCACCACGCCGTATACGCCACCTGCGGAACACCGCGGCAGGTCTCATCGTCGCCGTTCTCGCCACTCTCCCGGCGACAGTCCCGGCCCACGCCGACACCACCACCACTCCCCGGAAGGCCGCCCCGGCCCCGTCCCTGGCGGCGGCCGTGGCGCCCCCGACGACCGGCGCCCGGCTCCAGACCTCGGGCAACCCCACTCCGCTGGGCACCGGGAAGGTCTACTACCTCGACGCACAGTCCGGAAACGACACCGCGGCGGGCACCACCACCGCGACCGCCTGGAAAACACTGGGCCGGATCACCACCGCCTCACTGGCACCCGGTGACGTGGTCGCCCTGCGCCGGGGCCAGACGTTCACCGGTAGCGCGACCGTGAACGGCTCCGGCACCGCCGCCACGCCCATCGCCGTCACCGCGTTCGGCACCGGGGCCGCGCCGACCCTGTCGAACCCGACGGGCTGGAACATGCTCCAGCTGGCGGGCACGTACATCGACGTCAGCCAGCTGCGGTTCGCGAACGGCGTGGTGTTCGACAACGCGGACGGCCAGGGCATCACGGGCCCCAAGTACAAGCTCAGCGGCGCGATCGCGGTCACCGACCCGGCCACGTCGGCGCACCTCCACGACAACGAGTTCACCCAGGTCGGCATCGGGGTCAAGACCTACGCCACCGGCACCCGGATCGACCACAACTCGTTCCACGACCTGAAGATCGCCTTCAGGGGCGTCGACTCCGGCACCGAGACCTCCTACGGAGCCGTCGGTGTCTCGATCAACAACAGCGACGCCCAGGTCAGTTACAACCAGTTCGTCAACTGCCGTTCCACCGACAGCCCGTACGGGGCGGACGGCGGCGCGGTCGAGATCGAGGGCTTCGACCACGACAAGAACAACATCACGATCGACCACAACTTTTCCTCGGGTTCGCAGGGCTTCCTGGAGGTGACCGAGACCCACAGCTCCGACGTCAGCCTGCTGTACAACATCAGCGACGACTACCAGCAGTTCGTGGCCTTCGACACCACCACCACGCCGTCCGGATACAAGGTCGACCACAACACGGTCGTACGGGCCCGGGGCGACAACCAGACGCAGTTCGCGATCTACTTCTACCGCGAGGAAGGCCCTCCGGCGGCCGACTCCTGGCTCTCGATCACCAACAACATCTTCTACCTGACGTCCGGTGTGGTCCTCTACGACTACAACTGGCCGCACCAGCACAACCTCGTCCACGGCGCGCTCGGCTACTCCCCGGGCGTCGGTGACCTGGCGGCCGATCCGCAGTTCACCAACACCTCGGGCGGCGACTACCGGCCCGGTCCGACGAGCCCGGCCAAGGACAACGGCACCGCGGCGACGGCCACCACCGACATCTACGGCAACAACAGCAGTGTGGGCCTCGGCACCGACATCGGCGCCGTCGAGGCGCAGAGCGCGCCGGCCGCGGGGGCGAACGCCGTGACCGACGGCGGCTTCGAGCAGCAGACGGCCCTCACGGCGACCAGCACTCCCTGGGCGGGCGACGGCAGCCTGCCGTACGGCCTGGACCTCGCGCAGGGCAAGGCGCACACCGGTCAGGACAACGCCTGGATCTCCTCCAACGGTACGACGGACTGGGGCGGCGTCAAGCAGACGGTCGGCGTCACCGCCGGCGCCACGTACCGGCTCACGGTCTGGGTGAGGAACTCCGGGAACATCGACCACGCGTGGCTCGGCGCGAAGACGACCACGGGCACCGTGGTCAACGAGATCAGCCACGGAACCAGCCCGGGCTGGAACCGCTACGTCCTCACGGTGAAGCCCGGGACGGCGACCCAACTGTCCGTGTACGCCGGGTACTACGGCCCGTCCGGTGTGAGCACGTGGCAGACGGTCGACGACGTCACACTCCAGAAGATCGGCTGACGGGAGATCAGCTGACCGGGACACCCCCGCGCCCGCGCGGAGTACCTGGCGTAGTGCGCGACCCCGGCGGTCACGGGACGGACGTTCCCGTGACCGCCGGGGTCGTGGCGTTCGTCCATGGAGCCTGGTGGCGGGTTCCGCTACTTCTCGGGCCCGGCGAGGTTCCAGTGGGGTACGGCCATCTCGTGGGTGATCTCGTCGGCGCCGCCCAGGCGGCCGCAGGTCGCGCAGGTCGCAGTGAGGGCGAGCGGGTGGTCCTCGTGCGTCTGGCGCATCGGCGGCGAGGTCACGGTCCACTTGGCGCCCCACGACATCAGCATCAGGACGGCCGGGCCGAGCTCCTCGCCGGCCTCGGTGAGGTAGTACGCCTCGTACCGGGATCCCCCGGGATCGGCCCTGCGTTCGAGGATGCCTCCTTCGACCAGGGCCTTCAGACGCGCGGAGAGGCGGTCACGCGGCGCGCCGGTGTTCCGCGCGATCTGGCTGAACCGGTGGTTGCCGAAGGACACCTCGCGCACCGCGAGCAGCGACCAGCGGTCTCCCACGAGTTCGAGCGCGGAGGCGAGGCTGCACGGGCGGCCGGCGAGGGTGGTCGGGTCGATGCGTATCACGGGCATGAGCGCACTCTACCTCGAATGTGGTTTGAAAGTCGGACCATGGCGTGCTAGCGTTCGATCATCGACTTGTGGTTTGGAAATCAAACCACATTAATGGTATGCCACCACCAGATGGGAATCGATCATGTCCGGAAACGCCTCCAAGACGGCCGTCATCACCGGAGCCTCCTCCCCGTTCGGTGAGGCCTACGCCCGAAGGCTCGCCGAGCGGGGGTACGACCTGGTGCTGGTGGGCCGTAACGAAGGCAAGATCAAGAACGTGGCCGCGAGCATCGCCGGGCACAGTGACGTGGAGGTGCTGACCCTGGTCGCCGACCTGGGCGACGAGGCCCAGCTCGTGAAGGTCGAGGAGCGGCTGCGTACCGACGAGTCCCTCGACCTGCTGGTCAACGCGGCGGGGGCGGCCACGTTCGCGCCCAGTCCGGGCTTCGACGTGAACGCGATCAACCAGCAGGTGGCCCTGAACGTCACCGCCACCACCCGCCTCGCGGTGGCCGCGCTGAGCGGCATGACGCGGCGCGGACAGGGCACGATCGTGAACATCTCGTCCGCGATGGCGTTCTGGATCCAGCCGGTCAGCTCGGTCTACAGCGCCACCAAGAGTTACGTGCTGACGTTCAGCCAGGCGCTCCAGCAGGAGTTGTCCGGTACGGGCGTCCGGGTGCAGGTGGTCCTGCCCGGCGCGATGTCCACCGGCTTCTGGGAAGGATCCGGCGTCGAACTCTCCAACTTCCCCGCCGGGAACGTCATGACGCCCGAGGACGCCGTGGACGCCGCGCTGGCCGGGCTCGACGCGGGGGAGGACGTCACGATCCCGTCCCTGGCGGACGTCGCGGCGTGGAACGCGTACGAGGAGGCGCGGGACGCGGTGGCCCCCATCATGTCGCGCGACGTCCCCGCGGAGCGCTACCGCGCCTGACACACGGCGTCCGGCACACCGCGCCTGACACACCGTGACCGACACCGACCTGCCCTTCGCCCCGGACCGGAAGACGGTCCGGGGCGAAGGACTGTTCCGGGGCGAAGGGCTGTTCGGCTGAACTTGGGTGAACTCCCCAGCCGGGCGGGCCGCTTTCCGGAGGGCGAACGTAATCTGACGCCCACGATCGCGGGCGGGGACATTCGGTGGTCGAACGTCACGAGGAGAGAGTCGCCCATGAAGCACCAGCGAAAAATCACCCTCAGTGTGCTGGCCGCGTCCGCGGCGGTCACACTGACCCTGGGTTCCGCGACCGCCGGCAACGCCGGGTCCACGGGGCCTTCGCACGGTCGTACGCCCACGATCGTCCTGGTCCACGGCGCGTGGGCGGACGCCTCCAGCTGGGCCGCCGTCACCGAACGCCTCCAGGACCGGGGCTTCACCGTGAAGGCTCCGCCCAACACACTGCGGGGAGTCGCCACGGACTCCGCCAACCTGCGGGCGTACCTGGAGACGCTCACGGGTCCCGTGGTGCTGGCGGGCCACTCCTACGGCGGGTTTGTCATCTCCAACGCCGCGACGGGCATCAAGAACATCAAGTCCCTGGTCTTCATCGACGCCTTCATCCCCGCCGAGGGGGAGACGGCGGGCGAGCTGTCCGCGGCCGAGCCGGGGTCGGCGCTGGCCGTTCCCGATCCCAGCACCGTCTTCGACACCGTGCCGATCCCGGGCAGCGACGGCGACATGGATCTGTACGTGAAGCAGAACCTGTTCCCGCAGATCTTCGCCGGCGGTGTCCCGCGCAACAAGGCCGCGGTGCTGGCGGCCGGGCAGCGCCCGCTCGCGGCGAGCGCCCTCGACGAGCCCTCCGGGAAGCCCGCCTGGAAGAAGATCCCCTCCTGGGCCCTCATCGGCACCGAGGACCAGGTCATTCCCCCTGCCGAGCAGCGCACCATGACGGCACGGGCCGGATCCCACACCGTCAGTGTGAAGGCCCCGCACCTGTCGATGGTCTCCGACCCGGACGCGGTCACCGAGGTCATCCTCAGGGCCGTACGGCACCACTGACACGGGAGGACGGGGGCCGGCGCGGAAACGCGCACGGCCCCCTTGCCGGTGGCGGGGCCGTGGTCTCCTGCCGGAGAGGCCGGCCCGGCCCATCCCGGTCAGCCCCGGTACTCCTTCAGCAGGTACAGCCAGATCTCGCTGACGGTCGGGAAGCAGGACACGGCGTGCCAGAGGCGGGGGACGGGCACCTCGCCGGCGACGGCGATCGTGGCCGAGTGCAGCAGTTCGCTGACGCCGGGACCGACGAAGGTCGCGCCGAGCAGGGTCTCCCGGTCGAGGTCCACGACGATGCGGGCCCGGCCCCGGTAGCCGTCCGCGTGGAGCAGGGCGCCGGGGACGCTCGCGAAGTCGACGTCGACGGCCCGGACCCGGTGACCGGCGCGGGTGGCCTCCTCCGCCGACAGGCCCACCGCGGCGGCCTCGGGGTCGGTGAAGAAGATCTGGGGGACCGCGTGCCGGTCGGCGGTGGTGGCGTGGGCGCCCCAGGGCGCGGTGTCCAGCGGTTCCCCCGCCGCGCGGGCGCCGATCGCGTCGCCGACGATCCGGGCCTGGTACTTGCCCTGGTGGGTGAGCAGCGCGTGGTGGTTGATGTCGCCGACCGCGTACAGCCACGCCCCGTCGACGTCGCGGACCGCGCAGGTCTCGTCCACGTCCAGCCAGGTCCCGGGGGTCAGCCCCACCGTCTCCAGGCCGACGTCCTTGGTGCGGGGCGAGCGGCCGGTGGCGAAGAGGATCTCGTCGGCCTCCAGGCGGGTGCCGTCGTCCAGGACGATGCCGACAGGACCGTCCGGGTCGGGCCGGTGCAGCGCGGTGACGGACACGCCGATCCGTACGTCCACCCCGCCGTCCTTGAGGCCGTCGGCGACCATCCCGCCGACGAAGGGCTCCATCCGGGGCAGCAGCGGACTCCGGGCCAGCAGGGTGACCTTCGAGCCGAGTCCCTGCCAGGCGGTGGCCATCTCGACGCCGACCCCGCCCCCGCCGACCACGACGAGCCGGCCGGGGACGGTACGGGAGTCGGTGGCCTCGCGGTTGGTCCAGGGGCGCGCCTCGGCGAGTCCGGGCAGGTCGGGGACGACCGCGTCGCTGCCGGTGCACAGGGCGACCGCGTGCCGGGCGGTGAGGACCGTCTCCCCGCCGGCGGGGGTACGGACCACCACGCGGCGGCTGCCGTCCAGCCGCGCGTCGCCGCGCACGAGGTCGGCGCCGATGCCCCGGACCCAGTCGGCCTGGCCCGTGTCGTCCCAGTCGGTGACGTAGCGGTCCCGCCGCCCGAAGACGCCGTCCGTGGAGATCGTGCCGCTGACCGCCTCGCGCGCCCCGTCCACCTTGCGCGCGTCGGCGACGGCGAGCACCGGACGCAGCAGCGCCTTGCTGGGCACACAAGCCCAGTACGAACACTCCCCGCCGACCAGTTCCCGCTCCACCGCCGCCACACTCAGCCCGGCGGCGCGCGCCCGCTCGGCGACGTTCTGGCCCACCGGGCCGGCGCCGACGACCACGACGTCGTACGTGAGGTCCGAGCCCTGGCTCTGTCCTGTTTGCGGCTTTTCTGATGATTCGCTCATGCCGTCATCGGACCATGTTTCGGTTCCGACTTCCAGGCTCTCGGCAAGGGCGCGCCCGAGGGCGCGGCGTGGCGCTCCGTACCGGCCCCCTCCACGTGCCCCCGGACCCCTGCGCCACGGCGGCCAGAAGGATGGCTTATGCCCGCCCTCGGCCGTTCGCCTGGCCGGATACTGGGGATACGGGCCCCCGCGAGGTTCCCTGGAGAGGGAGAGCACCACCTGCCATTCGAGGAGCCAGTCCCATGACCGCCCACGAGCCCGCTTATTTCACCGCGTTCGAGAACCTCGCGCTGGAACGCACCCCCTCCGGAGTCCTCACCCTGCGGTTCCACACCGACGACGGCCCGGCGACCTTCACGGGGCGCCTGCACAGCGACCTGCCGCGTGCCCTGTACGAGATCGGTGAGGACCGCGACAACCGGGTGCTCGTCCTGACCGGGACCGGCGACCGTTTCATGGCGGACATCGACGGCGCCAGCCTCGGCGACATCACCAGGCCCGCCCACTGGGACCGTACGATCGCCGAGGGCCGCCGGATCATGCAGCGGCTGGCCGACCTGGAGATGCCGGTCGTCGCGGCAGTGAACGGCCCGGCGACCGTCCACAGCGAGTACGCCCTGATCGCCGACATCGTCATCGCCTCGGACACCACCGTCTTCTCCGACTTCCCTCACCTGACCTTCGGGATCGTCCCCGGTGACGGCCTCCAGATCGTCTGGGAAGAGGCCCTCGGCCTCAACCGGGCCCGCTACCTCACCCTCACCCAGGGGTCGTTCACCGCCGAACAGGCCGAACGCTGGGGTGCCGTGGCCGAGGTGCTTCCCCCCGGCAAGGTCGTCGCCCGCGCCGGCGAACTCGCCGAAACGCTGGCCGCGAAGCCGCAGTTGCTGACCCGCTATCTCGCGGTGACGCTGCGTCAGCGCATCAGCCGCCGTATCGCCGAGGGCACCCAGCTCGGCATGGCCCTGGAGGGCCTGACGGCGGCGGATCTCGCCCATCAGGGCTGAGCCGGCGGCGGGGGGAAGCCGACCGCCGGGGGAGCCGGTCTCACAGGGATATGGACTTGAGCTCCAGGTACTGGTTCAGCCCCGCCGCGCCGAACTCGCGGCCGATCCCGCTGGTCTTGTAGCCGCCGAACGGGGTGTCGAACGCGGTCGGGGCGCCGTTCACGGAGAACGTGCCGGTACGGACACGGCGGGCGATCTCCACGCCGCGTTCGGTGTCCGCCGTCCACACACCGCCGGACAGACCGTACGGCGAGTCGTTGGCGATGCGTACCGCGTCGTTGTCGTCGTCGTAGGGGATGACGACGAGGACGGGCCCGAAGATCTCCTCCCGCGCGATCCGCATGGAGTTGTCGACGTCGGCGAAGACGGTCGGGCGCACGTAGTTGCCGCCCTCCAGCCCGGCGGGGGTGTCGGGGCCGCCGGCGACCAGCCGCGCGCCCTCCTCGATGCCGGTCCTGATGTACGACTGGACCCGTTCCTGCTGGCCCTGGCGCACCATCGGGCCGATGAAGGTGTCCGGCGCGGCCGGGTCGCCCACGGTGAGGCTCTCGGTCAGGGCGGCCACCGCGGCGACGACCTCCTCGTAGCGGGCGCGCGGGGCGAGGACGCGGGTGAGGCTCACGCAGGACTCGCCGTTGTTCCCGTACGACGCGTACCGCAGCCCCTCCGTCACCGAGTCCAGATCCGCGTCGTCCAGCACGATCGCCGCGGACTTCCCGCCCAGCTCCAGGCTGACCCGCTTGAGCTGCTCCCCGGCGATGGAGGCGATACGGCGGCCCGCCGCGGTCGAGCCGGTGAAGGCGATCTTGTCGACGCCCGGGTGGGAGACGAGGTACTCACTGGTCTCCCGGCCGGCGGGCAGCACGGAGACCACGCCCTCCGGGAAGCCGGCCTCGTCGAAGACCTCGGCCAGCAGGAGCGCGTCGAGGGCGGTCTCGGGTGAGGCCTTGAGGATGACCGTGCAGCCCGCGAGGAGGGCGGGAACCATCTTGACCAGGGCGGACTGGTGCGGCGCGTTCCAGGGGACGACCGCCGCGACCACTCCGACGGGCTCGCGGCGCACCAGTGACCGGGCGCCTCCGGGGGACCGTACCTCCTCCTCCCACGGCAGGGCCTCGGAGGCGCGCAGATACGCGTCGGTCTGCCCGGCCAGGGCGGTCTGGAGGCTGCGGGTGAACCAGCTCGCCGACCCGTTCTCGGCCGTGACGAGGTCGGCGATCTCCTCGGCCCGCGCGGCGTGCAGGACGTTGAACCGGGCCACCGCCGCACGGCGCTCCTCGGGGGTCAGCCGCGGCCACGGCCCGTGGTCGAAGGCCTCACGCGCGAGGGCGACGGCCGCGTCCACGTCGGCGGGCGCCGCCTGAGCGGCGTGGCCGACGGGGGACCGGTCGTGCGGCGAAAGGATCTCGATCCGTTCGTCGAGGGACGAGGGTGCCCAGTGGCCGCCGATGTAGAGCTTGTCGTAGACGATCATGATCTCTCCGGTTCACAGGAAGGTAGGTAGTTACCTACTTCGACGCTAGGACGGCCCGGAACGCTTGTCAAGTAGGTGCTTACCTACATATCCTGTCCCCATGGCACGCAGCGCAGAAGAGACCCGGCGGAAGATCCTGGACGCCGCGGCGGACGAATTCGCCCGGTACGGCATCGCCGGGGCGCGTGTTGACCGCATCACCACCACGGCGGGCGTCAACAACGCGCTGCTGTACCGCTACTTCGGCGGAAAGCTGGAGCTGTTCGACGTCGTGTACAGCCGCCATGTGGTGGAGATCGTCGAGGCCGTGGACCTGGACCCCGAGGACCTGCCCGGATACGTCGGGCGCCTCTACGACTACTACGAGGCGCACCCCCACGTCGTACGCCTGGCGGCCTGGCACCAGCTGGAACGGCCCGATCACGCGCCGCCGCAGGCCGTGCACGACGCGCAGGCCCAGAAGGCCGGGCGGATCGCCCGGGCCCAGAAGGAGGGGCGGATCTCCGCCGACCTCCCCGCCGAGGAACTGCGCGACCTGATGGTCCTGCTGTCCCTCTCCAACGGGCCACTGGCCCCGGCCCTGGGCGGCGACCCGGCCCTGCGGCGCGCGACCGTCG
>NZ_WWJY01000483.1 GCF_009865405.1 Streptomyces sp. SID3212
CAGGGCCGCCGCCGCACGGGCCGTGCGCGGGTCGGCCAGCCGCGCCAGCGCGTACGACGCGCTCACGCAGCGCTCCGGATCACGGTGGTTGAGCAGCAGCACCAGCGCCTCGAACGCCCGCCGGTCACCCCCGCACCCCAGCCGGAACGCGGCGATCTCCCGCGCCCACAGCGGCCGTTCGCGCTCCACGAGCACCCCGGCCAGTTCCTCCTGATCGCCGGTGGTCAGGAGCCGCTCGCACGCCGCGGACCCGCCCGACTCGTCCCGTACCCGGTCCGCGAGCGAGCGGAAGTCCTCATCCACGACGCTCATCCATGACGCTCATCCATGAGCCGAGGATAGGGGCCGGCCGCCCTCGATCCGGCCCGCACAGGTCTGGCGCGCTCGTTACCCGTCGGTTAACCTCAGATGAGCGGGAAACCCCCGCGACTCGCCTGGCCTGGTGACGCAGCCATCGCGAGTGCTGTCGGTTCCAGACAACGGCGCGGCTCCGGAACAGAGCCCGCCGCCCCTTTCAGCGACCCGCACCAGCCGCGCGCGCCGCAGCGCGTCGGCCCCTGCGGCGCACCGGGCACCCGTACGTGTGCCGTCGTGCCCCGCCCCCAGTCGTCACCCCCTCCCCCTGGAGTCCCTCATGGACATCCCCTCGGACACCCCTGACGCCATGACCCTCCCCACCGTCGCCGTGGTCGGCCTCGGCACCATGGGCACCGGCATCGCCGAGACCCTCGCCCGGGCCGGCCGCGAGGTCATCGGCATCGACATCAGCGACGCGGCCGCCGGCCGGGCCGTCGCCGCGATCGAGGCGTCCACCGCGCGGGCCGTCGAACGTGGCCGCCTCACGGAGGACGAGCGGCGCACGGTCCTCGCCCGCCTGCGCACCTTCTCCGACCTGCGCGCCGCCGCCGACGCCCCGCTCGTGATCGAGGTCGTCCCGGAGTCGTACGAGACCAAGCAGCAGGTGTTCCGCGAGCTGGACGGGATCGTCGGTCCCGGCACGATCCTCGCGACGGGCACGAACGCCCTGTCGGTGACCCGGCTGGCAGCGGACTCCGCGCACCCCGAGCGCGTCCTCGGCCTGCACTTCTTCAACCCGGCGCCCGCGATGAAGCTGGTCGAGGTGGTCTCCTCCGTCCTCACCTCGCCCCGGGCCGTCGAGGCGGTCACCGCCCTCGCCCGTGACCTGGGCAAGGAGCCCGTCGCCGTGGGCGACCGCCCGGGGTTCGTCGCGGACGGCCTGCTCTTCGGCTACCTCAACCAGGCCGCCGCCATGTACGAGTCCGGCTACGCCTCCCGCGCCGACATCGACGCCGCGATGCGGCTGGGCTGCGGCCTGCCGATGGGCCCGCTCGCCCTGCTCGACCTGATCGGGATCGACACCGCGCGCACGGTCCTGGAGGCGATGTACAGCGCGTCCCACGACCGGCTGCACGCCCCCGCCCCCGTCCTCGGCCAGCTCAGCCGGGCCGGGCTGACCGGCCGGAAGTCCGGGCGCGGCTTCTACACGTACGACGAGCCGGGCAGCGCCACCGCCGTGGCCGACGCCCTCACCCCGGCGGAGGGCACGGGCCCCGTCGCGGCCAGGACCGTCAGGTCCGTCGGCGTCGCGGGCTCGGGCACGATGGCGAGCGGGATCGCGGAGGTCTTCGCCAAGGCCGGGTTCGACGTGGTCCTGGCCGCCAGGAGCCCCGAGAAGGCCCAGGGTGCCAAGGACCGGACCGCCGCGTCCCTCGCCCGCTCGGTCACCAAGGGCCGGCTGACCGAGGAGGCCCGCGAGGAGACCCTCGCCCGGATCCGGACGGCGGGCACGCTCGACGCCTTCGCCGGGGTGGACCTCGCCGTCGAGGCGGTCGCCGAGGACCTGACGGTGAAGAGGCAGCTCTTCGGGACGCTCGACAAGGTCTGCCGCCCCGGCGCGGTCCTCGCCACGACCACCTCCTCCCTGCCGGTGATCGCCTGCGCCCGGGCGACCTCCCGCCCGCAGGACGTCGTCGGGATGCACTTCTTCAACCCGGCGCCCGCGATGAAGCTGGTCGAGGTGGTCCGTACCGTCCTGACCGCCGACGACGTCCGCGCCACCGCCCACGACGTCTGCGCCCGCCTCCGCAAACACCCGGTGGACTGCGGTGACCGGGCCGGGTTCATCGTGAACGCCCTGCTGTTCCCGTACCTCAACAACGCCGTGAAAATGGTCCAGGAGCACTACGCGACCCTCGACGACATCGACACCGCCATGAAGCTGGGCGGGGGCTACCCCATGGGCCCCTTCGAGTTGCTGGACGTGGTCGGTCTCGACGTCTCGCTGGCCATCGAGCGGGTGCTGCACCAGGAGTTCCGCGATCCGGGCCTGGCGCCCGCGCCGCTGCTGGAGCACCTGGTGGCGGCGGGCTGCCTGGGCCGCAAGTCGGGCCGGGGCTTCCGCGAGCACCTCCGCCGCTGAGCGCGAACGACTCTGCCGCTGAGCGCGCACCGCTCTGCCGCTGACCAGCGGATCGCGGGTGCGCGCCTGCGGGCGCGCTCCCCCGTGCGGATGCAGTACGTTCACCTCATGTCGCCGTCCGCCAAGCCGTCCCGTACGAACCCCAGCCCCGACGTCCCCGAGAGCGCCTCGGGGACGAAGGCCGCCGCGCAGCGGCTGAAGATGCGCCGTGAGCTGGCCGCCGCGGCCATGGAGCTGTTCGCGACCAAGGGGTACGAGGCGACGACGGTCGACGAGATCGCCGCCGCGGCCGGGGTGGCCCGCAGGACGTTCTTCCGGCACTTCCGGTCCAAGGAAGAGGCGATCTTCCCCGACCACGACGACACGCTCGTCCGGGCGGAGGCGGTCCTCAACGCCGCGCCGTCCCACGAGCACCCGATCGACACGATCTGCCGGGGCATCAAGGAAGTCATGCGGATGTACGCGGCCTCGCCCGCGGTCTCCGTGGAGCGCTACCGCCTCACCCGCGAGGTGCCGACCCTCCGCGAGCGGGAGATCGCCTCGGTGGCCCGCTACGAGCGGCTGTTCACGCGCTATCTGCTGGGCCACTTCGACGAGCTGGACCACACCGACGGCAACGACGACCCGCTGCTGGCGGAGGTGGCCGCGTCCGCCGTCGTCACGGCGCACAACCACGTGCTGCGGCGGTGGCTGCGGGCCGGCGGCCAGGGGGACGTGGAGGCGCAGCTCGACCACGCCTTCGCGATCGTGCGTGACACGTTCGGCCCGGGGATCGGCGCGGGCCTGTCGATGGGCGGCAAGCCCGAGCGCCCGGCGGTCACAGCCCGTACCGGCGGAGACGTCCTGGTGACCGTGGCGCACACCGACGCGCCGCTGGACGAGGTCATGCGGACGATCAAGCGGGCACTGAAGGACGCGTAGCGCGAGCGGGCACCCCCCAGAAGCGGGAACCCACGAGCGGGCACCCCGCGAGCGGGCACCCCGCGAGCGGCGACCCGCCGAGCGGGCGTCCGTAAAGGCACCCCGCCTCACGTTCGACCGTACATTCCCCTCACCCGGCTGATATTCACCGCATTCCGGGCGGTAGGTATGGCTCATGCGTGCCATGAGGCTGACAAGTGAGAGAAAAACCTGGCACCCAGTGCCTTGCCAGCTGTCACACCGTGCCATACGTTGAAGGTGTCCGGCTGTTCCCGCAAGCCTTCGCGCTTGTGGCCCGGACGCCTGCGTCACAGGCACCCTCGCGCCCACCCGGCGCCGCTCAGCAGCACCCAGCACCCCGTCAGGCCCGAGGCCACACCTCGGAAGGCGACGTCCCACACCACTCCCAGCTTCGCCGGAGGCACCACCGTGAAGGACATCCTGGACGCCATCCAGTCGCCGGACTCCACGCCCGCCGACTTCGCCGCACTGCCCCTCCCCGACTCGTACCGCGCCGTGACCGTGCACAAGGACGAGACGGAGATGTTCGCCGGCCTTCCCACCGCCGAGAAGGACCCGCGCGAATCCCTGCACCTCGACGACGTTCCCGTGCCCGAACTCGGCCCCGGTGAGGCCCTCGTGGCCGTCATGGCCAGCTCGGTGAACTACAACTCCGTCTGGACCTCCATCTTCGAGCCGATGGCGACCTTCGGTTTCCTGGAGCGGTACGGCAAACTCAGCGACCTCGCGCGCCGCCACGACCTGCCGTACCACGTCATCGGCTCCGACCTGGCGGGCGTCGTGCTGCGCACCGGACCCGGCGTCAACTCCTGGCGCCCCGGCGACGAGGTGGTCGCCCACTGCCTCTCCGTCGAGCTGGAGAGCTCGGACGGCCACAACGACACCATGCTCGACCCCGAGCAGCGGATCTGGGGCTTCGAGACCAACTTCGGCGGCCTGGCCGAGATCGCGCTGGTGAAGTCCAACCAGCTGATGCCCAAACCCCAGCACCTCAGCTGGGAGGAGGCGGCGGCCCCCGGGCTCGTCAACTCCACCGCGTACCGGCAGCTCGTCTCGCGCAACGGCGCGGCGATGAAGCAGGGCGACAACGTGCTGATCTGGGGGGCGAGCGGCGGACTCGGCTCGTACGCCACCCAGTTCGCGCTCGCGGGCGGCGCCAACCCGATCTGTGTCGTCTCCAGCGACCGGAAGGCGGAGCTGTGCCGGCGGATGGGCGCCGAGGCGATCATCGACCGCTCCGCCGAGGGCTACACGTTCTGGCCGGACGAACACCACCAGGACCCGCGCGAGTGGAAGCGGTTCGGCAAGCGCATCCGCGAACTGACCGGCGGCGAGGACGTGGACATCGTCTTCGAGCACCCGGGACGCGAGACCTTCGGCGCGAGTGTGTACGTCACCCGCAAGGGCGGCACGATCGTCACCTGCGCCTCCACCTCGGGCTTCACCCACGAGTACGACAACCGCTACCTGTGGATGTCGCTCAAGCGGATCGTCGGCTCGCACTTCGCCAACTACCGCGAGGCGTGGGAGGCCAACCGGCTGGTCGCCAAGGGCAGGATCCACCCCACCCTGTCGAAGGTGTACGCCCTGGAGGACACCGGCCAGGCCGCGTACGACGTCCACCGCAACCGCCACCAGGGCAAGGTCGGCGTCCTGGCACTGGCCCCCGCCGAAGGCCTCGGGGTGCGCGACGAGGAGCTGCGCGCGCGGCACCTCGACGCCATCAACCTGTTCCGCGACGACGTGCGGGCGCAGCCGCTCGCCGCGCACGGCGGGGTCCACTGACATGGCGCGGCGCCCGAAGGACCGGCCCTGGCTCATGCGGACGTACGCGGGCCACTCCACGGCCGAGGCGTCCAACGCGCTCTACCGCCGCAACCTCGCCAAGGGGCAGACGGGCCTCTCCGTCGCGTTCGACCTGCCCACCCAGACCGGCTACGACCCCGACCACGTCCTGGCGCGCGGCGAGGTGGGCCGGGTCGGGGTGCCCGTCTCGCACCTCGGCGACATGCGGCGGCTGTTCGAGGACATCCCCCTGGAGCGTACGAACACCTCGATGACCATCAACGCCACCGCGATGTGGCTGCTGGCGCTCTACCAGGTGGTCGCCGACGAGCAGGGCGCGGACGTGTCGCTGCTCCAGGGGACGACGCAGAACGACATCGTCAAGGAGTACCTCTCGCGCGGGACCCACGTCTTCCCGCCCGTGCCGAGCCTGCGCCTGACGACCGACATGATCACGTACACGGTCCACCACCTCCCCCGGTGGAACCCGATCAACATCTGCAGCTACCACCTCCAGGAGGCCGGGGCCACCCCCGTCCAGGAGATCGCGTACGCGATGTCGACCGCGATCGCCGTGCTGGACGCGGTGTTCGCGTCGGGACGGATTCCCGGCGACCGCAGGGGCGAGGTGGTGGGCCGCATCTCCTTCTTCGTGAACGCGGGCGTCCGCTTCGTCGAGGAGATGTGCAAGATGCGGGCCTTCTCCCGCATCTGGGACCGGGTGACCCGGGAGCGGTACGGCATCGAGGACGCGAAGCAGCGGCGCTTCCGGTACGGCGTCCAGGTCAACTCCCTCGGGCTGACCGAGGCGCAGCCGGAGAACAACGTCCAGCGGATCGTCCTGGAGATGCTGGCCGTCACGCTGTCCAAGGACGCGCGCGCCCGCGCCGTACAGCTGCCGGCCTGGAACGAGGCGCTGGGGCTGCCGCGGCCGTGGGACCAGCAATGGTCGCTGCGCATCCAGCAGGTGCTGGCGCACGAGTCGGACCTGCTGGAGTACCCCGACCTCTTCGAGGGCTCGCACGTGGTCGAGGCCGAGGTGAAGGCCCTGGTGGCGGAGAGCCTCGCCGAGATGGACCGGATCGAGGCGATGGGCGGCGCGATGGCGGCCGTGGAGTCCGGCTATCTCAAGTCGGAGCTGGTGTCCTCGCACGCGGCCCGGCGCGCCCGGATCGAGTCGGGCGAGGAGCGGATCGTCGGGGTCAACTGCTACGAGTCGACCGAGCCCAGCCCGCTCACCGCCGACCTGGACACGGCGATCATGACGGTCGATCCGGCGAACGAGGCACGGGTGGTGGCGGCGCTGGACGCCTGGCGGGCGGCCCGGGACGAGGAGCGGGCGACCGCCTCGGTGGCCGCCCTGGTCACCGCCGCCGAGGGTACCGGCAACCTGATGGAGGCGACGGTCGCGTGCGCGCGGGCCGGGGTGACGACCGGCGAGTGGGCGCAGGCGCTGCGGGGCGTGTTCGGCGAGTTCCGCGCCCCGACGGGGGTGGGCGGCGCGCCGGTCGCGGTGAGCGCCGAGAGCGGCACCCCGCTGGCCGCCGTACGGGACAGGGTGACGCGTACGGCCGTGGAACTGGGCTCGGGGCGGCTGCGGTTGCTGGTGGGCAAGCCGGGGCTGGACGGCCACTCCAACGGCGCCGAGCAGATCGCCGTACGGGCCAGGGACGCCGGCTTCGAAGTGGTCTACCAGGGCATCCGGCTGACCCCCGAACAGATCGTGGACGCCGCGCTCGCCGAGGACGTGCACTGCGTCGGCCTGTCGATCCTGTCCGGCTCGCACGCGGCGCTCGTGCCCGACGTGCTCGTACGGCTGCGGCAGGCGGGCGCCGGGGAGATCCCGGTCGTCGTCGGCGGGATCATCCCGGGCGCCGACGCCGCCGCGCTGCGCGAGGCCGGGGTGGCCGCCGTCTTCACCCCGAAGGACTTCGGTATCACCGAGATCATCGGTCGTATCGTCGACGAGATCCGTACGGCGAACAAGCTCGGCCCGCTCGACCCCTTGGAGGTCTCCGCATGACAGCCCCAGCGATCCCCCCGACCGAGGTCCCCGTGAACCGGCTGCGCCCGCGCCGCTCGTGCCTCGCCGTACCGGGCTCGAACCCGCGGTTCCTGGAGAAGGCCCAGGGGCTGGCGGCCGACCAGGTCTTCCTGGACCTGGAGGACGCGTGCGCGCCGCTCGCCAAGGAGGGCGCCCGGCACACCATCGTGGACGCGCTCAACAAGGGTGACTGGACGGGCAAGATCCGGGTCGTCCGGGTGAACGACTGGACGACCCACTGGACGTACCGCGACGTCGTCACGGTGGTCGAGGGCGCGGGCCACAATCTCGACTGCCTGATGCTGCCGAAGGTCCAGGACGCGCAGCAGATCGTCGCCCTCGACCTGCTGCTGACCCAGATCGAGAAGACGATGGGCTTCGAGGTCGGGAAGATCGGCATCGAGGCGCAGATCGAGAACGCGAAGGGCCTGGTGAACGTGGACGCGATCGCCGCCGCCTCACCCCGGCTGGAGACCATCGTCTTCGGCCCGGCGGACTTCATGGCGTCGATCAACATGAAGACCCTCGTGGTCGGGCAGCAGCCCCCCGGCTACGGCGCGGACGCCTACCACTACATCCTGATGCGCATCCTGATGGCGGCCCGGACCCACGATCTCCAGGCGATCGACGGTCCGTACCTCCAGATCCGGGACGTGGACGCGTTCCGCGAGGTGGCGGGGCGGGCCGCCGCGCTCGGCTACGACGGCAAGTGGGTGCTGCACCCGGGCCAGATCGACGCGGCCAACGAGATCTTCTCGCCCGCGCAGGAGGACTACGACCACGCCGAGCTGATCCTCGACGCGTACGACCACGCCACGTCGGAGGCGGGCGGCAAGAAGGGGTCGGCGATGCTCGGCGACGAGATGATCGACGAGGCGAGCCGCAAGATGGCGCTGGTGATCGCGGGCAAGGGGCGGGCGGCCGGGATGACCCGTACCACCGCGTTCGAGATCCCGGAGGGGTGAACGATGCGGTTCGGACGCACCTTTGAGGAGTTCGAGGTCGGCGCCGTCTACAAGCACTGGCCGGGCAAGACGGTGACCGAGTACGACGACCATCTCTTCTGCCTGCTCACCATGAACCACCACCCCCTGCACCTCGACAGCAACTACGCGGAGAAGACCACGGACTTCGGCAGGAACGTCGTGGTGGGGAACTACGTCTACTCGCTGCTGCTGGGGATGTCGGTGCCCGACGTCTCCGGCAAGGCGATCGCCAATCTGGAGGTCGAGTCGCTGCGGCACGTGGCGCCGACCTTCCACGGCGACACGCTGTACGGCGAGACGACGGTGCTGGCCACCACCCCGTCCCGGTCGAAGAGCGACCGCGGGGTCGTGTACGTGGAGACGAAGGGCTACACGCAGGACGGCACGGTGGTGTGTGTGTTCCGCCGCAAGGTGATGGTGCCGACGCAGACCTACATCGACCAGCGCGGCGGCGAGCAGCCCGGCCGCCCGGAGCCCCGGGAGCAGTGAGAGATGAGCCGACTCGCCCAGACAGCCGGACTGACCGACGTCCAGCGGGAGATCCTGGCGACCGTCAGGGACTTCACCGACAAGGAGATCCTGCCGGTCGCCACCGAGCTGGAACACCGCGACGAGTACCCGACGCACATCGTCGAGGGCCTCAAGGAACTCGGCCTGTTCGGGCTGATGATCCCCGAGGAGTACGGCGGCCTGGGTGAGTCCCTCCTCACGTACGCGCTGTGCGTGGAGGAGATCGCCCGGGGCTGGATGTCGGTGTCGGGGATCATCAACACCCACTTCATCGTGGCGTACCTGCTGGAGCGGTACGGCACCGACGAGCAGAAGGACACGTTCCTGCCGAGGATGGCGCTGGGCGAGGTGCGCGGGGCGTTCTCGATGTCCGAGCCGGCCCTGGGCTCCGACGTGTCCGCCATCACGTCCAAGGGCGTCAGGGACGGCGACGTGTACGTCCTGAACGGCCAGAAGATGTGGCTCACCAACGGGGGTACGTCCACACTCGTCGCGGTGTTGTGCCGCACCGACGAGGCGCGCCCTGAGGGCACACCGGCCACACCGCCCCCACCGCCGCACCGCTCGATGACCACGTTCCTGGTGGAGAAGGAGCCCGGGTTCGGTGTGGTGCGCCCCGGGCTCACCATCCCCGGGAAGATCGACAAGATGGGGTACAAGGGCGTCGACACCACCGAGCTCATCATGGACGGACTGCGCATTCCGGCCAATCGGGTCCTCGGCGGCACCACCGGCCGTGGGTTTTACCAAATGATGGACGGGGTCGAGATCGGCCGGGTGAACGTCGCCGCGCGGGGATGCGGCGTGGCCAGGCGCGCCTTCGAGCTGGGTATCGCGTACGCCCAGCAGCGCCACACGTTCGGCAAGCCGATCGCCCAGCACCAGGCCATCCAGTTCAAGCTGGCCGAAATGGCCACCAAGGTCGAAGCGGCGCATGCGATGATGGTCAACGCGGCACGCAAAAAGGACTCCGGGGAACGAAACGACCTGGAGGCAGGGATGGCGAAGTACCTCGCGTCCGAATACTGCAAGGAAGTCGTCGAGGACGCCTTCCGGATCCACGGCGGGTACGGCTTCTCCAAGGAGTACGAGATCGAGCGCCTGTACCGCGAGGCGCCGATGCTGCTGATCGGCGAAGGTACCGCCGAGATCCAGAAAATGATCATTGGCCGCCGACTGCTGGAGGAGTATCCAATCCAGGGCTGATTGTCTCTTTTGAGCCGATTTCGCCGCGAAGAAGATCACACCCTGTTGTCCTCTGCCGCTGGCTTCAAGCCGCTCGACTCGACTGCTGGCTTGCTCAGTTGCTCCTCGCAACCGATACCATCGTTGTAAAGCCGCCGTCCCCCGTTGCCAGCGCGGCATCATCCGCTACGAAGGTCATCCATGCCCCACAGCCAAACCTCTGCACCACGCGGCCGGGTCCGCCTCGCGCGCGGAGCATCGCCGTGGCTTCTGCCGACCGTCGCCACCGCCGCGATCAGCCTGGTCAGGGCGCGCCACTCGCGGCGCGCCGCCGTTCTCGCCGTACCCGCCACCGCTCTCGCGGCGGGCATGCTGTGGTTCTTCCGCGACCCCGAGCGGGAGATCACCCAGGCCCGGGTCATCTCGCCGGCCGACGGAGTGGTGCAGAGCATCATGCCGTGGAAGGACGGGCGCACCCGGGTCGCGATCTTCATGAGCCCGCTGAACGTCCATGTGAACCGCGCCCCCCTCGCGGGCACGGTGACATCGGTCGAGCACATCCCGGGCGGGTTCGTCCCGGCGTTCAACAAGGAGAGCGAGAACAACGAGCGCGTTGTCTGGCACTTCGACACCGAGCTGGGCGACATCGAGATGGTGCAGATCGCGGGCGCTGTGGCCCGCCGCATCGTCCCGTACCTCCCCCAGGGCACCAAGGTGGAACAGGGCGAGCGCATCGGCCTCATCCGTTTCGGCTCACGCGTCGACATCTACCTTCCGGAAGGTGTCGATGTCGCCGTCGAGGTCGGTCAGACCACGACCGCAGGGGTGACTCGAATTGACCGTGATTGATCCTGAGACGCAGGCCGGCTGGGCCGCCGAGGCCCAGGCGGAGGACGACGCGGAGGACATGCCGCTGTCGATGAGACTGTCGATAGCGGACACCCTCACTCTCGGTAACGCCACGTGCGGCTTCATGGCGGTGTACTTCACCACCACCGGCATCCTGATCCCGCACCTCACGGGCAGCGACGAGAGCGGCATGGCGCGGCACTCCGCCGCCACGGCCGTGATCCTCATGCTCTGCGCGGCGATCTTCGACCTGTTCGACGGGCTGGTGGCGCGCAAGCTCCGCAGTTCGCCGATGGGCGCGGAGCTGGACAACCTCTCCGACCTGATCAGCTTCGGCCTCGCACCGGCGTACTTCGTGCTGGTGTACGGCATGGTCGCGGACGACGCGCATCAGCGGGTCTCGGCGCTGGCGGCGATCGTGGTCCTGCTGGCGGTGGTGCTCAGGCTGGCCAGATTCTCCTGTGTGACGATCAGGGACGGCATGTTCCAGGGCATGCCGAGCCCGTTCGGCGCGCTGACGGTCATCTCGATCGTGCTGCTGGAGCTGCCCTTCGTACCGACGCTGCTCGCGATCATCGGGGTGGCGTGGCTGATGGTGAGCCGGGTCGAGTACCCGAAGCCGCGGGGTGTGCTCGCGGTGGCGATGCTCAGCTGGATCGTGGTCTCGATGGGGCTGCTGGCGGCCTGGGCGTTCGACGCGCCGGGCGGGCAGCTGCTGCTCCAGACCGGGTGTGCGCTCCAGGTGGTGACGGGAGCGGTGATTCCGCTCTTCGCCACGGCGCGGCGGGTGAACACGTTCCGCGACAACCGCCGTGAGGCGCGGGCGGCCCAGCTGCCGTAGCGGTACGCATTCGTACGGAAAGGGCCCGGGTGCTTTCGGCACCCGGGCCCTTTCGCGCCCTTCCTCACCCCTGTGACGGTCTGGGATCATCAGCGGATGGTAGGGGGATCGATACATCAGCTGTTCGAAGATCACGTCCGCCGGGCGCCGGAGCGGACGGCGCTGATCGCCGGGCCGACCCGGCTCACGTACGGGGAGCTGGACGCGGCGGCCGGCCGGCTGGCGGCCCGCCTGTCCGTGACGGAGGGACTTCCGCCGTCGGGAGCGACCCTGGCCGTCGCCACGGACCGGGTGCCGGATGTGGTGGTGGCGATGCTGGCGGTGCTGAAGGCGGGGCACGCGTACACGGTGATCGCGCCGGACACGCCGCGCCGGGAGATCCGGCGGCGGCTGGAGGCCGTTCGGGCGGGGGCCGTCCTGACTCACCGGGCGCTGTCGGCGGGGGTGGACGAGGGCGGGCGGCCCGCGGTGCTGCTGGACGAGGAGGACGTCCCGGAGGACCGGCGGGTCTCGGCCGACGGGGCCGGCCGTGCCGACGGCGTATCCGGGGCCCTGACGTCCGGCGCGGGCGGGGGCGTGAGCGTGGGCGACGGGGCACAAGGCGCGGCCACTGTCCTGTTCACCGCCGGGACCACCGGTGAGGCGAGGCCGGGCGCGTGCGGGCACGGGCTGCTGCGTGCGGCGCACGCTGCCTGGGCCGGGGTCCTCGGGCTGACGCCTGAGGACCGGCTGCTGACGCTCGCGCGGCCGGAGACGACCGAGTTCACCGGCGCGTGGATACGGGCGCTGTGCTCGGGCGCGACGCTGGTCCTCGGCGAGGGGGCGCGGGAGGTCGCGGCGGCCGGGTGGACCGACGGCGGATCTGCTGCCGGCGGGCAGCCGGATGTCGCCGGATCCCACGCCGCCGGATCCCACACCGCGGGGCATCTCGCCCTGGCAGAGCGGGTCACCGTCGCCGAGGTGGGTCCGGCGGGGGCCGTCCGGCTGGTGGAGGGTGAGCTGCCCGAGTTGCGGCTGCTGCTCGTCGGTGGCGAGCCGCTGTCCCTCGGTGGACAGCTCCGGCTCCAGGGTCTCCTTCCGGTACCGGACGCCCGGGTGCTCGTGATGTACGGGACCGCCGAGGTGGCCGGTTGTGGCACGTGGTTCGAGCCCGGGCAGCTGGCGGGCCCTGTGGCACGTCCGGAGCGGGCCGCGTATCTCGGGGTGCCGTTCCCCGGCTGCGCGGCGGAGGTGCGCAAGGGGGAGATCTGGCTGACGCCGCCCGGCGGCGGGGACGCCGTGCCGACCGGGGACGTGGGGCGGCGGGAGACGGACGGGCCGCTGGAGTTCCGGGGGCGGCTGGACCAGCGCGTCACGATCGCGGGCCGGACGGTCGACACGTACCGGATCGAGGCCGCGCTCGCCGGTCACCCGGAGGTCGAGGCGGCCGTGGTCACGGGTGAGCAGGGCCGTACCGGACAGCGGATTGTCGCCTTCGTCGTACCGGCCGAGGGCGCCACCCCGACGGTCGCGTCCCTGCGGGCCGGGCTGTCGGGTCTGGTCCCGGCGGGCGACCTGCCCGACCTGGTGGTCCGGCTGCGCGCGCTGCCGAGGAACGCGGCGGGGAAGGTCGACCGGGGCGCCCTGCCGCTGCCACCGTCGGCCGGGGCCCACCGGGCGGTCGGGAAGGGAGGCAGCGGCGGCGAGAGTGTGCCGGGCCATCTCGTGGTGGGCGCCCTCGTGGGAGTCGTCGCCTTCTTCCTGTCCTTCGCCCTGACCGATGTCTTCTGGCCGGGCGCCACGGACAGGACCGGGATCCCGGGACCGTGGAGCGGCCTCTTCGGACTGCTGTACGTCGTCGAGGGCGTGGCCTTCGGCGTGGGGGCCGGGTTCCTGCTCGCGGGGCGGCGCGGGATGGTCCGGCGGGGCGGTCCCGGCACGCTGACCACCCTGGCGCACCTGGCGGTCGTCTGGCTCCTGGTGGCCTGGTGGCCGCAGGACAACTTCTACCGCCTGGCCGCCAAACGCGACTGGGAGCGCCAGGCCGCGCTCGTCTACTCCTTCAACGTGCCGC
The DNA here is from genome assembly GCF_009865405.1 of Streptomyces sp. SID3212. GTDB lineage: Bacteria > Actinomycetota > Actinomycetes > Streptomycetales > Streptomycetaceae > Streptomyces. The sequence continues at coordinate 13,636 of NZ_WWJY01000483.1, forward strand.
TCATGCTGGCGGCGGCGATCGTGGCGCTGTGGGCGGTACGGCGGTCGGCGGGGGCTCCGAAGACCTGAGCCCGGCCCTCACCCACGAGCCGCCGACCGGATCACTCCGTCGACCGGATCACTCCGTCAGGGGCAGGCACTCGGTGAGCAGGCCGATGACGTCGTGCCAGGCGCGCCGCGCGTGCTCCGGATGGTGGCCGACGCCGGGCACCGTGGGGTGGTCCACCGGCGGGTGGTGGAAGGCGTGCAGGGCGCCGCCGTAGACGACGAGGCGCCAGTCGACGCCCGCGGCCCGCATCTCGGCGGTGAACGCGTCCCGTTGCGCGGGCGGCATGATCGGGTCCTCCGACCCGACCCCGGCCCACACCGGGCAGCGGATGCGCGCGGTCTCGCCCGGTCGGCCCGTGGTCAGTGCGTTGAGTGTGCCGATCGCGCGCAGGTCGACGCCGTCGCGCCCCAGTTCCAGCGCGACGGCACCGCCGGTGCCGTAGCCGACGGCGGCGATCCGGCCGGGGTCGGTGCGCGGTTCGGCGCGCAAGACGTCGAGTGCGGCGTGGCCGATGCCCCGCATCCGGTCGGGGTCGGCGAGCAGCGGCAGACAACGGGCCAGCATCTCGTCCGGGTCGCCCACATAACGCCCGCCGTGGAGGTCGAAGGCCAGCGCCACGTAGCCCAGTTCGGCGAGCGCGTCGGCCCGGCGGCGCTCGACGTCGCTGAGCCCCGGGCCTTCGGGTCCGAGCAGCACCGCGGGCCGGCGGTCGACGCCGGCCGGGACCGCGAGGTGCCCGATCATCGTCAGGCCGTCGGCCGGGTACGCGACCGAGCGCGTGGTGATCGTCGTCATGAGACGGGACCATAGTGATCGCCGAGGCCGGCCGGGCCGGTGTTCTCCGCCGGCGGAACCGCGCGGAAGTGCCTCTCCGGTACCTGCCCCGCTCACCCCGGGGTGGTGAACATCCGGCCGAGGTCATGGGCCGCGGTACGGACCAGCTCCTCGGCCGTGTCCAGGGCGCCGGGCGTCCGGGCGGCCAGGAGCACCCCCAGCCAGGGGGCCGGTTCGAAGGCCGCGGTGGGGATGGACGGGAGCAGGACCGTGCCGGTCGCCCGGCAGCGGGCGGTCAGGTCGGTCAGCCAGCCGATGAGTTCCGCGTCGGGCAGGCGGGCTCCCAGGGGGATCTGATCCACCGCGCGCACCACGTGGGTGCCGCCTCTCGTCTCGTCCAGGCGGGCCTTCGCCATGAAGGCCACCGAGGGGCCGGTGAGCCGGAGGTTGATCTCCGTGGGGGCCAGGCGGCCCCCGGGCGCGGCGACGAAGTCGACGTCGTACCAGCCCCGGTAGCCGTCCGCGGCCAGTTCCCGGCCCACGGCTTCGCCGAAGGTACGTGCGACCGCTTCCACCCGGTCGGACACGGCTCCCGGGCCCACCGTCACACCCTGGTAGGCCGTGCCACGTACGTCCATCGCGCCGACGCCGACGGTGTGCACCCCGCCCGCCGCGTCCACCACCCCGTCGTACGTCGGATCGCCGGGGGACGTGGTGTCGGTCAGGTACTCCTCCACCAGGAGGGGTCCGGCCGGCAGCGTGCGCAGCGCGGACACCAGGTGGCGTGGGGACGTGATCACTCGGGTGCCCGAACCTCCCACGCCGTGCTCGGTCTTGAGGACGCTGGCCGCCCCGGAGAGTGATCGCGTGACGATCCGCCGTGCGGCGGCGGCGCGGCCGGGGACGGGCCACTGCGCGGGGACGGTGATGCGCGGGTGGGCGGGGGCCAGTGCGGTGAAGAGCGCGTGGGACGCCCGCTT
>NZ_WWJY01000484.1 GCF_009865405.1 Streptomyces sp. SID3212
TCCGATCTGGTCCCCCCGCGCCCCCACTCCACCCCCACACGCAAGCGCCCCCCACGCACCCGCCAGAGCCAACCTACCCTTGCTGCCTTCCGGCCCTGGGGGAGTTCAGTCAGATAGCGCCACGTGAGGGGCTCCGCACACAGTACCCGATCCCCACCCCCCGATACGAGTTCGCGAGCACCCCTCAGGATCTTGTATGGTTCGTCGCGGAGGATTCGCCTAGTGGCCTAGGGCGCACGCTTGGAAAGCGTGTTGGGGGCAACCCCTCACGAGTTCGAATCTCGTATCCTCCGCCATTGCTCTCACCGGGCAATACGTCGATGGCCCCCGCTGCTCGCAGCGGGGGCCATCGACGTTCGTAGTTGCAGTTTTAGTTGCAGTTCGTGCGGTGGGCGCAGCCGGAGGGCCCTGCAGACGGTCCCGTATCGGCCCTTGGGTATCCCTGGCAACTTCGACCGGGTTTGTCAGTGGTGCGTGGTAAGCCTGTTCTCCTACCGATCGGCTTCTCGGGTGAAGGGTGAACAGCCATGGCGGGGGAAAGCTACGTCGACCACGAGGTCCTCAAGGCGTTCGCGAAGAACAAGGTGAACGTGCCGAAGGAGGAGGCGAAGGAGCGCCGCCGCCAGGTGAACTACCTGCGGGAGCGCCTGGAGGACTACATCGCCGGCCACCCGGACTTTGACCTGGTGAAGCTCCGCGCGTCCGGCAGCACCGCCAAGCACACAGCGATCCGTCGCAGGCACGGCACGGGGTCTGACGCGGACGTGGCCGCGTACCTGCGCGTCGGCGACCCCGACATCGACGTCTCGACGGTGCTGGCATGGCTGGAGGAACGCTGCAAAGAGGTCTATGGCAGAACGAAGGTCGCGGAGGACTTCAAGCCCTCCGACCACGCGGTCGGTATCACTATGCGGGGCTCTGGCTTGAAGATCGACGTGGTGCCGGTGCTCTACACAGGCGAGCCGGACGACCGGGGCTACTTGGTCACCAGCGGCGGCATCAAGGTGCTCACCTCGGTCACGCTCCACCTGCGCTTCATCGAAAAGCGCAAGGGAGAGGCCGGTGACAGCTACCGGGAGCTGATCCGCCTGCTGAAGGCGTGGATCCGCGAGAGCAAGGGGGTCGACCCGCAGCTGCGCTGCAAGTCGTTCCTGATTGAACTCCTGGTCGCGCACCTGTGGGACGTCGGCTGGAACGGCCAGCCACTCGAAGTCGGCGACTACCCGCGTGCGATCGAGCAGGTGCTCTCCTACATCGTTCGCACCGGCCTGAGGACACCGATCGTCTTCACCGACTACTACACGGCCGACGAGGTGGACACGACGACGGATCCCATTCAGGTCTGGGACCCGGTCAACCCGGAGAACAACGTCGCACGCGGTTACACCGAGTTCGACCGCCAGCGGTTGGTGAGCCATGCCAAGACGACTCTCGACACCCTCACGATGGCTGCGTACGCGGCCACGAAGGGTGAGGCGCTCGACCTCTGGCGCGAGCTGTTCGGCCCCACCTTCCCGGGAGAGTGACCATGACCGGCTCGTACTCCAGATCCGCTTCCGGTTCGTTCACGATCACCGATGCCCGTTACGTCGGAGGCAGAGTCGCCGCCGACCTGCGTCTGCTGTACAACCTCTACGGCGAACCCTCCCTCGAGAAAATCGACAAGTTCGCCGACGAGGTCGCCCTGCTTCTACGAGACGGTTATCTCGACACCGTCGACTACGGCTTCCGCGACACCGCCACCAACGCCTGGAAGTTTCGGCTGCGCTACAAAGCCACGGCCGGCGGCCAGCTCATCGACTCCCGACCGGGCAGCTTCCCGGACCCGGTCGACCTCACCGGCTACACCTTTCACAGCTTCCTGAACTACAGCTCCGCCTTCTGGCTCCTGAGCAGCAGCCAGCAGACCGGGGTCAAGGAGGCACTGCCGATCTCCCGGACAACCGGCACTGCCCCGAGTGCCGCCGCAGGCACCAGCACCACGGGGCACGGCTACGCCCGCAACGGTACTGGCGTCTCACGCGACGTCTACGTCGCCTACTAGTCCAGCGTCATCAGCAGGAGGAACGAGCGTATGACCAGCCAGGACGACCTGTTCCACCCCGTCATCGAGTTGCCCGAGCCCACCCGACGCGCCCGCTACGACCGCCTCGTCGGCCTGGATGACACGAAGCTGCGCCTGCGCAAAGAAGCCGCGCTCCTCGCGGACCCGCGCCGACTTCGGTCCTGGGCCGCGCGATACCACAGCGGCGACGTCGCCGCCCTCGCCCTCTTCGCGGATCGGGCGCCGCTGTTCGTTTTCGCTGGCGATGTCGGTTCCGGCAAGTCCGCGCTGGCAGAATCCTTTGGCTGCGACCTCGCCGACTGGCTCAATCTGCCGGTGTACCTGTACAGGCTCAAGCTCGCTACCCGCGGCAGCGGCTTGGTCGGCGAGATGACCTCCCTCATTGGAGACGCTTTTACCCACATGCACGTGGTGGGCAAGCGTGCGTCGGGCTCTGAGGGAGCACGCGAGGTGCAGATTCTTGTCGTCGATGAGGCCGACGCCCTGGTGCAGTCCCGCGAGGCTCAGCAGATGCACCATGAGGATCGGGCCGGCGTCGACGCGTTCTTGGCCGGCATCGACGGCTTGGCCGGCGCCGGGCTCCCGGTCGTCGTTGTTCTGTGCACCAACCGGGTCGGCGCCCTCGACCCGGCCGTCATGCGCCGCGCCGCGGCCACCTTCACCTTCACCCGCCCCGGCGACGAGCAGCGCCGCTCGGTCCTCACCCAGGCGCTCGACGGACTCGGCATCCGGCCGGAGACCATCCGCAAGGTCGTCGAGCTCACCGGACCCACCAAGGACCAGCCCGGCTACACCTTCTCCGACCTCACCCAGCGGCTGGTCCCAGCAGCTGTCTTCCGCGCTTTCCCCGACCGGCCTGTCATGGACGAGGACTTCCTCGCCCTCGCCGAGGAACTGGAGCCCACCCCCATCTTCACCGAGGAGCGCTGATGGCCCATCTCCCTGCCCCCAGCCCCACCAGCGTCCGCACCACCGGCGATTACTACCAATGGCTCGTCGCCTGGGAGGCATGCCTGACTCTCCTCCGTGAGAACGCCGCCCGTTCGCACAACCCTGTGCGCGCCGTCGGCGTCGAACTTGACGGCGTCGGCAATCTCGACGACGTCGTCCTGCTGCGCGATGTTCCCCCGAACACCTACAAGCAGGTTAAGTACGCGGTCGACAGCGCCACACCAGTCAACGCGGCATACCTGACCAAGCCCAGCCTCAGCGGCGGCCCGTCGATCCTCAAGAAGATCGCCAGGACGTGGAAGCAATTGACCGCACACGGCGGCACCGTCGAACTGCACCTGGTCACCAACCGGGCGGCCGACCCCGCCGATGACCTGGTGAAGATCTGCGATTCCCGCACCGGGCTCCTAATGCCCAAGGCAGCCATCGGCGGAAACAAGTCGGACCGCGGCAAGGCACGTGCCCAGTGGGCTGAGGAAGCAGGTCTGACCGAGGCCGAGCTCCTCGACCTGCTGTCGGTTCTGCGCTTCGACCTGTCGGTGAACATGGTCAAGTACCAGGAGCATCTGCAGCTGTTGATGGCCGTCACGGGTCTGCACAACGACCAGCGGGCGTTGGAGGCGGGCGCCGGATGGGTCGCCAAGATGGTCCGCGACGGCCAGCGCGAGCTCACGCTGGCAATGGTCGAGAGCGCCGTCGCCGAGCTGGACTTGAAGGCCGGCCCCGCTCGGGTCGTCCTGTCGATCGCCACGCTCAAGCCAGACCCGATGGCCCCGGATGCCGACCACGCCATTGACTGGGTCGACCGCTTCGAAAGCGAATCCGAGTACACCAAGCGTCGACCCCTGTCGCCGAGTACCTGGGCACAGCTACAGGCGGATATTGAGGCCGCACCTGAACGTCTGCCCGCCGGTACGACCGCCGTCTCCGTCACGGGAAGTATCCGTCTAGCGCCAGCCTTCCTGGTTGGTACCACCTTCCGCATGGTCACCGGGACCGACCTCGCAGCGCTGCAGCGGGGGAGGGGCGGCAGCCAACTCTGGTCCACCAACGACCCGTTTGAGACTGTCTTGGTCCCGGAAGTCGCTGAGTACGAGATTGGCCAAGGTGACGAGATCGCTGTCGCCATCTCGGTCGCGACGGAGATCACCAGGGACGTCCTGGAGTACCTCCGCGAGCAGGATCTCCCGGTCGGTAAGCTCATCGTCCTCGCCCCGCCGAGCGGCAAAGCGAACGACGGTTCCGTCCCCGGCAGCACCGCCGCCAACGCCTTGGCAGTGGGCATCCGCGACCACCTACGCCGCTCCACCCGCCGAGTCCAGCGCATGCACCTCTTCCTCGCCTGCCCGATGGGACTTGCTGTTCTGCTGGGCAACCGATGGAACCGGCTATGTCAGACCGTCGTCTACGAGGACATCAAGATCGGCGACGGATACGAGGCAGCATTCACCGTAGAGGCATAAGAGGCGACTCAAGCCCAAGGGCACCGAACCTGTTCCGAGGGTTGCGGGAACGCTTCGTGGATTGCGGGCTCAGACCGTTGGCGATCGAAGCCCGCATGGCCCACCCACGACAGTCGGATCAGGCGGCGGGTGGCTCGCCGTCCCGGGTCCAAAGCAGTCCGCCGACCTTGGCCGCCGTGTCCTTGAGGACGCGGTTCGTCAGATGCTGGTATCGGCGGCGCATCCGGGCCGACTGGCCAGGCTCCCAGCCCATGATCGCGTCAACGACGGTGTCGGGGACGCCGAGGATCAGCAGGATCGTGCCTGCGGTGTGGCGGGCGTCGTGCAGTCGGCCATCCCGCAGGCCGGCCGCCTCCAGCAGCTCCTTCCACTTGTGGTGATCGGTGTTGGGGTTGAGCGGTTCACCGGTCGGTGAGGTGAAGACGTATCCCTTCTCCACCCACAGGTCGCGGGCGAGACGCCGTTCCCGTTCCTGCTCGTCTCGGTGCTGCGCCAAGAGCTTCATCAGCTCGCCGGGGACGCCAATGGGCCGCCGTCCGGCACGGGACTTGGTGTCCTTGGTCTCTCGACGGATGTTGATCTTCTGCGGACAGTACCCGGGCTTGCGCCCGCAGCGGCCCCCGCAGCCATGCTGGTACCGGGGCCGCAGCCGCCCCCGGTGAACGACCAGCACCCCAAGGTCGAAGTCGAGGTCCACCCACTTGAGCCCAAGCACCTCGCCCTGCCGCAGACCGAGCGCCAGGGCGATCACCCAACGCGCGGCGTTGCGCTCTCGGCTGGCCACCTCCAGCAGGAGCTGGACCTCCTCGACGGTGTACGGCACAACCTCTTCCTCTTCCAGCCGAGGAGCCTTGGCGATCGTGGCCGGGTTCTCGGTGAGGTGACGCCGACGCTTCGCCTCGTTGAGGGCGGCGCGAACAGTGCGGTGGACCTGGTGCGCGGTGCCGGCCGCACTGCCGTTCTCCTGCATCTTCTTGTAGAAGCGCTCCAGGTGCTCGGGCTCCAGCTTCCCCAAACGATGCGCGCCGAGGCCGGGTATCAGGTGGTGGTAAACAGCGACACGGTAGCCGTCGATGGTGTTCTCGGAGACGTGCAGCGCGGCGATGTTCTCGACCCAGTGAGTCAGCCAGGACTCGACTGTCCAGGTCTGGCCCGCCTTCGGCACGCTGCCGGAGTCGCGCTTCCGCTCCAGCTCACGGACAGCCTTGGTGACGTCAGCGCGGGACTTGCGCATGACGTGGCGCCGGTCGGGTTTGCCGTTGTCCTTGGCGCCGACGGTGACGTAACCGTGCCAGTAGCCGTCCTTACCGAAGTGGATCGATGATGCGCCGTTGGGCTGCCGGGACTTCGCCATGATCGTCCCTTCAGGCCGCGAGAGCGACGGACGACTGGGTCGCCTGGGTGCGGGCTGCGACGTAGACGCTCAGCGCCTCTGCAGGAATGCGGCGAAGGCGGCCTATGGAAATGGACGGGATCTCACCGGAGGCGAGGAGCGCGTACATGGTGGTGCGGCCGACGCCGAGCCGTCGGGCGGCTTCCTCGACGGTGAGCGCGACCAGCGTGGGGTCGTGCGCGGCGCTGGTGTTGGCCTGGACGAGGCCGAGGAGCTGCTGCTCGGTCATGCCGAGGGCATCAGCCAACAGGGCAGCGGAGATGGGCGTTTCGGGCATGGAGGTACCTCCCGGCGGCGCGTGGGCAACGTGCAGCCGTGGTTGCTGTTCGGGATGGGCGGTGTGAAAGGGGTCCGCAGGGCAGCCCTCGGCGTTCGTAGCGCCGGGGGACGGGCGGGAGCGGTTACTCGGCGGCGGAGGTACCCACGTCCTTGCGGAGGGGGTCCTGGGGCGAGTTGGGAGCCGGGTAGAACGTCAGCTCGTCTGCGGCGGGCGTGATGTCGACGCCGAGCCGTTCGGCGATCTCGTCGTACTCCTGCTCGGCCTCTTCGAGGCGCACCTTCGCGGCGTCAGCGAGGTCCTGGGCGGTTCTCCACTCCCTCTCAAGGTCCTGGAGGCGGAAGCCCGCCTCCTGAAGCTCGTAGTTGGGGTCGTCCGGGTTCGCCACGGCCTGGGTCATGAAGTACTCGGCGGGCAGGTTCAGCGCCTTGGCCAGGCCGATGACCTCGTCGAACTGGATGGACCGGGTGCCGTTCTCGATCTTCGCGATCTGGGTCTGGTGGAACTTGAAACCGAGGCGCCTCATGCGCTCGGCGACATCGTCCTGGGACAACCGGGCGGCCTTCCGCATGATCTTCAGGTTGTGCGCCACCAGTGCCTCACCCTCGCTGGGGATGAGGTGGCGCTCCTTGGGCTTGTCCATGTTCACCTCCTCTCGGTTGAACCGGCACTACACCGGGGCCATCGTTAAACCATACCAGCATTGAATCCCCAACCGCGAGGCGCATGAAACGAAAGGTGATGCAGATCACACAAGCCTCTGAACTGCCACTATGCTACTAGGGAATCAATAAACGAACCTGCCATCGGTTTGACACCGCGCGCCGCGGGCAGTACATATGATGGTGGCGCATGAAAATCCGAACCTGAAGGAGGTTGAGAACGGCGCTCATGCCGCCAGAGAACGACAAAACCCCCGGCGCTACGAACACCGGGGGCTGATCGGAAACCTCGACACCGCCCATCCCTGGACAGCAGACCTACTACGGACCGGGTTGCCCCCCGGAGCCGTCGAGTGAGGAATCTCCATGAACGACAATACCCACCCCGGCGCCGAACACGCGGCGCAACCGGATCCCGCAGCCACCGCCGACCACGGAGCGGTCCTCCTGGATCAGCTCAAGGCGGCAATGGCCCGCTTCGTGATCCTGCCCAGCGACGAGGCACTGGACGCGGCGGTGCTGTGGGTCGCCGCCACCCACCTGCAGCCCTCCTGGCAGCACGCCCCGCGCCTGGCCGTTGTCGGCCCCGCGAAACGCTGCGGCAAGTCCCGCCTCCTCGACATCCTGACCGAGACCGTTCATAACCCCGTCATCACGGTCAACTCCACCGCCGCCGCCGTCTTCCGCTCCATCACCGAGGAGCCCCCGACCCTGCTCGTCGATGAGGCCGACACCATCTTCGGCACCCCCAAGCAGGCGGAGAAGAACGAGGAGATGCGCGGCCTTCTCAACGCCGGGCACCAGCGCGACCGCTACGTCCTGCGCGTGGTCGGCAACGACCACACCCCCCACCGCTTCCACACCTTCGCCATGGCCGCACTGGCAGGCATCGGCGACCTCCCCGACACGATCATGGACCGCTCGATCGTGATCCGCATGCGCCGTCGCGCGGCAGGCGAACGCGTCAGCCCGTACCGCACCAAACGCGACAGCCCCGCCCTGCACGAAATACGTGCCCGCCTCGCCCAGTGGGCCGTACCCCTGACCGACCAAGCCCTGCTCCTGGAGCCCCCCATGCCAGTGGAGGACCGCGCCGCCGACACCTGGGAACCCCTGGTGATAGTCGCCGACCTCGCGGGCGGCACCTGGCCGGACCGTGCCCGCCACGCCTGCACCAGCATGGTCTCAGCCGAAGCCGAAGCGGAGCAGGACAACCCCAGCAACGCCCGCATCCTCGCCGACATCCGGCGGGTCTTCCACGCCAAGGGCGAGCAGGAGCAACTGAGCACCGACGACCTCCTGCACGCGCTGAACAGCGACCCTGAAGCGCCCTGGGCCGAACACGGACGCGGCGGCCTGACACCACGCGGCCTCAGCGCGATGCTGCGCGAGTACGGGATCAGCTCCGGCAACGTGCGCGTGGGTGACATCCAGCGCAAGGGATACACGCGCACCAAGTTCACCGACGCCTGGAAGCGCTACTGCCCCGCCGTCCACCCTCTCGGCACCCCCCAGGCCGACGCGGGCTGACCTGACGCTGGTCCCGCCGACGCGAGCGCTGCCGCTGTCGGCGGGGACCAGCCCGAGCCGTACATCCGTCTTCTGCCGTCCCAGCCGTCCCAGCCAACAAACCGCAGGTCAACAGCCCTGAAAGTGGGACGGCTATCCGTCCCAAGACGGACAGCTATCCGTCCCGTCGCCCCGGCAGGCACCGCGCAAACCGAGCCCCCGACTCCCCTGGTCGCGTCTCCGTGCCGTCCCGGACGGCAGCCGCTCGGCCTGCCGTACCGCCGCTGACCTGCGGTTGCAACGGCAAGACGGCAAAGACGGCACACCCAGACCACCCCCAGACCTCCCCCGCAAGGACTTCTCCACCATGCCCGACACCGCCATACCCACGACCGACCCGGCAAGGCCGACCGGTCGCCACCGAGCCACCTGGTGGGACCAGCTCGCGATCATCCTGCTCGGCCTCGCCGGCTGCGCCCTGTCCTTCGACGCGCTGCGGCAGATGGCCACCGCCGTCCACGTCCGCCCACAACTGACCTACCTCTTCCCCATCGTGATCGACGGCTTCATCGCCTACGGGGTGCGCGCCCTCCTGGTCCTGCGCGAAGCGCCACTGCCCGCACGCCTGTACGCCTGGGCTCTGTTCATCGCCGCCACCGCCGCCAGCATCTGGGCCAACGGCCTGCACGCCCTGGACCTCAACCAGCCCGGCACCGTCGGCCTCCACCTCGACGACCCCACCGTCACCGTCCTGTCCGCCATCGCCCCGCTCGCCCTCGCCGGGGCCACCCACCTCCACATCCTGATCACCCGCTACGGCGGCACCGACCCCGCCCGCACCCCAGCGGACGGAAACGCCACACCGGTTCCGTACCAAAGCCATCAGTCCGACGGAACGCCGCACTCATGCGCACGCAAGGAGCTGGAGCGCCTGGCGCCGCAGACCGAACCTGCGCGAACCGCCGACGCGGAGACGGCGTTCGACCAGAACTCCGACGGCGTCGATCGGAGCAGGGCCGCAGAACGCGCGACGGCAGTCGAATCACCGCAGGGCGAGCCCGAAGACGCGGGCGAGGACGAGAACGGGGGTTCCGTACAGCGTCGCCAGAGGCAGGGCGGGCGGCCCCCGATGGCGACGCTGGAGCAACTGGTCAACGTGATCGCAGCCGCACACCCGGACCCCGACTCGATCACGCGAGACAGCGCCCGCAAATCCCTCACCGAAGCCGAGCTGGGCGCCGGAACCCTCCGTCTGACCGAGGCCATCACCCTGGTTCGCGCCGCCGCCCAGCCCCGCCAGCACCCCGACCGGCCGGACGATCCACAGCCCCTCACCGATCAGACCTGAACCCATCCGGACCGCCACAGCCCACACGGACAGGTAGGGACGCGCGGCTGCCGACACCCCGGCAGCCGCGCGTCTACCGGCCCCTATCCCAGAAGTGCGGGCCAGCCAAACCACCGATCCCGGCAACCATCACCTCCACCGCCGACCCGCGAACGGAGCCCTCATGCGTAACCCCTTCCGCGCCAAGCCCGACCCCGGAACGGACTCCCCCAACCGACAACACCAGAACGGGGAGCCTGCCGCCTTCCACCCGCTAACCTCCCCGAACGGCAAGGATGGCGACCCCGGGAACGACAACGGCGGAGCAAGGATGGCGACCCCGGGAACGACAACGGCGGAGCAAGCTGGAGCAAAGCCCACATCGCCGGAGGCGATGCGGACTTTGCGCTTGACCCCGCCGACAGGGCGGCGGGCCAGGACCGGCACCAGGGGGCACCGGGCCGACGGGAGGAGGCCGAGCGCGGCCCCCTCCCGGAACAGGGACAGGACCACCACGCCGAGCATCCCGCACGCTTCGCGCCGACCCTCACCCCTGACGCCTTCGTCCACCGCCGTATCGCAGCCCTCGACGTCACCCCGCTGCCCTATGAAGTCGACGCTCTCGTCATGAGCCGCCGGCCGCTGAGCGAGATCCTCTACCGGCCGCGCAGCGGCACCAAGCGCGATATCCAGCTGACCGCCTCCGCAGAGTTCGCCGAGCGGGAGTTCATCGACGTCGCCGCCAGGGCCGCCAAGCGCTCCCGGTCGGCCTTCCTGATGGACGCCGCGCTGACCTTCGCCCACGCCTACCTCGGCAATCAGCGCCCCGACGGTATCCCCGCGCTGCCCTCACCGCAGGCGCTCCAGGAGCTGACGCTCCTGTGCGGGAAACTGCTGCGCGAGATCCACCGGGTGGGAGTGAACCTCAACCAGATCGCCCGCGCCATCAACACCGGCGCCCAGCCCGACAGCACCGACGACGTCCTGGCCGAGGTCCACGGCCTGGCCCGCGCCGGCCGCCTCGCCCTGGAACACGTCGTCTCAGGATGCCGCCATGGTGCCTGACGTCTCCACCGGCTCCCGCAGCCGCGGACTCCTGTCCTACCTCTTCGGCCCCGGCCGACGCGACGAACACACCGACCCGCACATCGTCGCCGCGTTCGCGATGCCCGGCATCCCCGACCCCGGCCGCGCCCCCCTGGACCAACACCACACCCTCCTCAGCGAACTGGCCGACTACCTTGACCAGCCTGTGCGCGTGCGCGAACAGCGCACCGGCAAGAAAGTCCCCCAGCACGTCTGGCACTGCCCTGTACGCACCGCACCCGGTGACCGCTACCTCACCGACGAAGAGTGGGCCGAAGTCGCCCGCCGCATCGTCCACGCCACCGGCATCGCCCCCGACGGTGACGACGACGCTTGCCGGTGGATCGCGGTACGCCACGCGGACGACCACATCCACATCATGGCCACCAGCGTCCGCGAGGACGGACGCCGACCGCGCACCAACCGCGACGGCCAACGCGCCCAAACCGAATGCCGAAAAATCGAAGCCGAACTCGGCCTGCGCCGCCTCAAACCCGGTGACCTCACCGCAGCACCCACACCCACCAGCGCCGAGCAGGCCAAGGCCCAGCGCGCGGGCAACACCACAACAGCAAGGGAATGGCTCCGCGACGAGGCATACGCGGCGGCAGCCGCCGCACGCGACGAGGCAGAGTACTTCTCCATCCTCACCACCCTCGGCATCAAGATCAAATACCGGCTGGGCCCGCAGACCGGCGACGTAACCGGATACAGCCTGGCCGCGCCCGACGACACCAACGGCCATGACGAGCCTGTCTACTTCAGCGGCTACAACCTCGCCCCCGACCTGTCCATCAACCGACTGCGCGAACGCCTGACCGCCCACGACCTCACCGACCAGCCCACCGCCCGAACCAGCGGCCCCGGACCGTGGCACCAGGCCGACACCGCCCTGCGCCACCTCCACACCAGCCTCCTCTACCAGGAACCCGAAGGCGGCGAACAGCAGGACAGCGTGCTCCAGGCGCACGCAGCCGCGTTCGGCGAACTCCTCCACAACACCGCCGCCACCGCGCCCACCCCCCTACGAACCGAACTACGCGCAGCGGCAACATCGTTCAACCGCGCCAACCGCTCCGCCGTACGCGCCGAACACCAGAGCGCCACCGCCCTGCGCACCGCGGCCAAGGAACTGCTCCACACCCTCGGCTCGGACAAGGACGGCGGCGGGCTCGCCAGCCTGCTCTCCACCGCCGTCCTCACCCTCATCGCCCTCGCCCGCTGGAACGAAGCCCGGGGGCTGCGGCAGCAGGCCACCGCAGCCCACCAGACCCTCGCCCACCTGCAAACGGCCTACCGACAGGCCGCCCAACCCGTCCTGGCCGACCTCACCTCACGCACACCCAGCCCCCACACCACCCAGCGCTACGCCACCGTTCTCCGCGCCGCCATCCCCGACCAGGCGACCCGCATCCTCGACGACCCCTCCTGGCCTGCCCTGGCCACCACCCTCGCCAAAACCGAAAGCACCGGCCAGAACCCCCGCCACGTCCTCGCCGGAATCGCCCAACAACGAGAACTCGACACCGCCGACCACCCCGCCGAAGTCCTCAACTGGCGCCTCCAACACCAGACAACCGAACGCCAAGCCGCACGCGCCCGAGCCGCCACCGCCCGCCCCCACCGCGCCGGCACCGCTGGCACGGTGCCTGCGTCCGCGACGGGTGCTACGCCTCCTCGTACCCCGCAGCCAGGCCGCGAGGTCCCGCGAAAGCTGCGGTGAATAGACTATGGATACCGCCGCTCACGCGTCCACGTCACCTATTTCCCACGCTGCCTGGAACGACCCGCAAGACGGTGATCGCTAGAAGGCGAAAAATTCCAATGGTGACCCGTATTCAGGCGGGGTTGCTCTGGTGATGTCGAGGGAAAGCCTCGCCGATCGGCCAGTGCTCAGACAGGCCGAGAGCGGTGTGGGTCGGGTGAGCCGCAGACTGGTGTTCAACTTGGATCCCGACCAGCTGTGCGGTAGCCCAGGTAGGGAGGGCAGTGACTGGAGGCGAGCTGGGATCGGGGCTTTGCCAGAGGACGGGGGTCCTCTTTGCCCAGGTCCAGGGTGCTGGGTTATCCACGATGAGAACGCCGCTGACCCGCCCGTGGGCGTGGTTGTAGGTGGCGGTCCAGTAACCGTCGGGCCTTCGGCCGAAGGTCGGTGCGCCGGCGTGGGAGTACTCAACCGAGGATCCGTACAGCGCAGTCTCGATGTCCTCGTCCTCGGGAAAAGCGGCTGCGTGGCCAACCGCCACGATGAACGGCAACTCTAGGTCTCCGTACTTCCCGCCCTTCCTCTTAACCGCGTCGAATACCCGTTCCGAATCGTTGTCGAGCCAGTCCATCGCGGGGTAGATACCGATGGTTCTACTCGTTGGATCGCCTCGCTTGCCCGGGCTGCGAGGAATCGCCTCGAACGAGAGGCACCAACCAGCCTCCTGCCAGGTGTACTTGGGCAATGGGACATCGCGCTCGTGCTCGGCGATCACTCGATCGGGGTCCAGGTCAGCGAGCCAACGCATCAACTCACTCTTCAGCCGCTTCTGCGGCGGTGTCGCGGAACCCGTCTTCTCGATCTCACAGGACACAAAGAAGTTGGGACTTGGCACGCTATCAATGGCATCGTTCAGGTGAGGCGGAAGAATAGTCCCGGGGTCACCCAAACGCTGCGTCGTCCAGATTGCTTCCACAACAAATTGCTTGCCATCGCGTGTAACCAGAAAGTCGGGATTCTTGCCACGGGTGCCAATTCCTGGCTCGAGCTCCACGGTACAACCGGAGCCGAGCAGCATCTCGTGCAGATACAGCTCCCACAGCGCTGAGAAGACGTTCGTGTCGGAATTCCGGTCTAGCAGCCGACTGCGTAGACCCGACTGCGCGTGGTCCGGGAGGTGAGACCACCACTCGTTGATCACGTCCCGAACCTGATCCCAGAACGGACCGGCGATCCTCTCGAAGAACTCGCTCTTCGACTCAGATGCTCGATTCGGAGACGCGTCCGTTCGATTCCTGCTCGTGTACACGGCCATGGCGAGGAGCGTAGGCTGCCTTGCCATCGATAGCTATACGTTTTTAGTACTAGCGGGGTGGCCTGCGGGCTCTAATCCGGCGCCGTGTTGACAGCCCGAAACAGGACTCACCTGGGACGTGTTGCAATGATCGTTTCAGCGTGAATTGTTTTGTCGAAGCATGACTGATGCCGCCCGTGAGAGCCGTGTGGGCTGCGTTCACGATGTTCCTGTCCGTCCCAGACCGTGGGCTTCCCCTGCTGCCAGCTACCGGGGGAGACAGCTCAGAGGCTGGTGACGGGTTGTCCGGTGAGGGCTTGAGCGATCTGCCAAAGCTGACCGCCTCGCGATGCCTTGATAAGGACGACGTCACCGGGGCGGAGGATGGATTGGAGGTACGCCGCAGCGGTCGCGTTGTCACCGACAAGAGCGATGTCCGGGGCGCCCGCCGCGCCGGCCGTGAGAACGAGCTGCTTCGCCAGGTCACCTCCGACCCCGATGACGAGATCGACACCGCTCTCGGCTGCGAAGCGACCGATCTCCCGGTGAGCTTCTACCGCTTCGTCACCCAGCTCCAGCATCTCTCCGAGTACGGCGATCTTTCGGCCTCCCTCGGCCTCGGTCCTTTCGCCGGGCGCCTCGGTCATCAGGAATCTCCGTTGTTCGAGGCCAAAGGGGTGAAGGTGATTGCCCGGCCGGTGTACGAGGGGGACAGGCGACTGATGGGGACTCGATCATGCGTCTGCCCCCACGCGGAAGGGTCGCGGATCAAAACAACGGGGTCAGGGCCGTCCTCGTAGCCGCGCAGAATCACAAGGTGGCCGCCTGAGCGACCATCGTCGGGGAACTGCTCCGTCACCGAAACGATCACGGGTGCGTCGTCGAGGCGTTCCAGTAGGTCCCCGGTCGGAACCGGCTCCGCACGGGACGGGACGCCGAGGTCAGTCGCAAGGCCCGCGATCCCCGCGTGTAGTGCTCCACGCGGGGTCAGAACCTCGTTCTTAACCGCGAGTTCCAGCAGTTCCGTGACCGTCGGAGCCGGGCGCCCGTAGGCGAGCAGGATCATCCGAAGCGACGCCAGGCCGCACGCCCGGTTCGACCATTCCGTCCGCTCCCCCAAGGCCCAGCCTCCGTGCAGATCCCACTCGGCGGGGTCGATCAGCTGTCGGCACATGGGCACATCGTGGACGCGCGGCACAGCGGCTGACTCCTACGTAAGACGGCAGCCTCCCGGGTCGATGTGGTGCTGGAGAACGCGGGAGTGGGCAGGGGGACATCGTATGGCGCGCGTGCCAGCGCCTCGTGCAGCATCGCCAGTACGACATCCGTGTGCGTGAAGCCCAGCGTGGCGGCACCCACGACGAAGTTGCTGTCACGCGACATGCCGGGGGTGGAGTTGACCTCCAGCACGTACGGCCGGCCGGCCGAGGTGAGCATGAAGTCGATACGGGCCGAGCCACGCAGCCCGAGACCGCCCCACAGCGTCTTGACCTGCTGAGCAATCTCGCCCAGCACCTCGGGGGCGAGGTCCGCGATCCGCACGGCGACGGTTCCATGGGAGTCGATGTCCAGCTTGGTGTCGGCGTCGTAGAACTCAGCTTCGTTGGCTTCCGTTGCCAGCGGCGGGAAGATGGCCACGGAGCCGCCAGGCAGCTCCAGGAGCCCCACAGTCAGCGGTGTGCCGCTCACGTACTCCTCTACGAGGACGTCATCGCCTGTTGCGCCGGCAGCGTCGGTCAGTGCCCGTCCGAGGTCCGCCTGTTCGCGAACGAGGCTCATGCCGACACTGGAGCCCCCGAAGGGTGGTTTCACCATCACGGGCCGTCCAGTCCAGGCCGCCGGCCCTCCCGACCATACGGACCAGCCGGGAGTGGGCACTCCCAGGCTGAGCATGACCCTCTTGCAGAGAATTTTGTCGGCGGCCACCGCGGACGCCGAGACGCCGCTCCCGCAGTACGGCACGCGGAGGTAGTCGAGAAGGCCCTGTAAGCGCCCGTCCTCCCCGTACGGGCCATGCAGGTTGGAGAGGGCCACGTCGTACGAGGCCAGCTCCTCGATGAAGCCGGGCTCGCAGGGGTTGAGCACAGCCCAGTGAGCGCCGATCTCGTCCAGGGCCTCGGCCAGGGCGGTCACGGAGCGCTGCTCGACGGGACACTTCGAGTGGTAGAGCTGGTCCTCGGCGGACACCGGGCCGTAGACGAGGGCAACGGCAAGGCCCTGGCGGTTGTGGCCCCAGGTCCGAAGGTCGCGGACGGCCCTCTGGTATGCGGGTTCTGTACCGGGATTGAGGAAGATGGTCATACGAGCACTCCTTCGAAGGTGTGGGTGACCGGACCGCCGACCCAGTGGGTTCGGCGCGGCCGGTCGTCGTGCGGCCGGACCGTGAGCGGTTCTCCGGCGCGGTTGTGAACGGTGACCGGGCGCGGGGAGACGAGTCCTCGCATGGTGGCGATGACGACGGCCGCCACAGCTCCGCTGCCGCACGACAGCGTTTCCGCCTCGACGCCGCGCTCATAGGTACGGATCCTGAGGGCCTGGTCGCCGGCCGACTGGACGAAATTGACGTTGGTCCCCAGCGGGGCAAGATCGCTGTGGTGGCGGACGAGGCTGCCGGCGAGTTCCGCGTCGATCGCGTCGATGTCGTCCACGATGGCGACGACGTGTTCCGTGCCGGTGTGAGCGCTGTCGAACCACGTGGGCCTGCCGTTGATCACGAGGTTCAGGCGGCGCGGGTGGACGGCACCGACCTCGGCCGTGACCCACACGAAGTCGTCGGCCACTACCGCCTGGTGCTCCACACCGGCCATGCGGAGCGTCATCTCGCTGAATCCGTGGTCGTGGTGGGCGGCCCAGGCGGCACACCGTAAAGCGTTGCCGCACATGGTGGCGGCGGAGCCGTCCGCATTGAAACAGTCGACTGCCAGAACGGCGGGGCTGTCAGTGATCAGGTTGCAAATGACCAGGCCATCGGCCCCGACACCCATCCTTCTGGCGCAGAGGCGCTGAGCCTCCTTCGGCCAATCCTTCTCGCTGCCAGGTTCGGCGGCGGCAAGCAGTACGAAGTCGTTTCCCGCTCCGTGGATCTTACGAAAGCGCATGGCAAAGCTCCTCGTGTGTGGCGTGACAGTTCGGGTGTGGAAGCCCCAACAGGGGCTGGATCAGGGGAATTCGATCGGCTCGACGAAGATGTCGTCTTGCTCATGACCACAAGCCGACTGTCGGCAAAGCTCGGGGGCTTGGTTGCCGGGACGCAGCGGGTGCTGGGTAGGATGTCGAAGGCGCATTCTCGGCCTCGCGCTCAGACGCTCAGCGCCGCCAGACACCGAGGCCGATGGCGATGACCAGCGCCACGACTCCTATGACGTAACCAAATTGCTGCTTTGCAGGACTCACGAGGCGTCCACGGCGGAGTCACAGAGTCGCTGCCGCACGGAGTTGATGCCGATGTGCGCAGGCGGCATCCAGGCGGCTGCGCCGGTCTCGATCATCGAGGGAAAGACGGCGCCGGAATGGGCTCGAAAGAGGTACCGGAAGCCGAAACGGTGCCGCGGCCCGTACCGGTGCCGGCCCGGTGGAGTGACGTCGACCAGGAAGGGGCCTTCCAGACCGGGTTCGGTCCACACGTCGCGGACACCAACCTCCTCGGCAAGAATCCGGAGAGCCGCGCCGCTAAGGGATTCGTCGTGGGCCTCGGGCTCCGCCTCGGCGAGAGCGAAGCCGTCGGCGTGCCGAAGGCTCAGGACACGCCCGCCCTCGTCCACCACCACGGCACCCGTTGTTACGACGGGGCAGCGGCCCTCGTGATTGCAAAGCCGGCGTTGCACATGATCACGAGCCGCGTCGTACAACGGCATCAGCGCCACCTTCTCGGCAGGATGCTCGTTGAGGTAGGACGACAACTCTCGGATGATGTGCCCGACTTCGACGGTCATGGTGTACTCAGCCCCTCACGCTCGGCGTAGATCCACAGCAGGCGCCGCGCGATGGAGGCCGTGTCGCGGAGGTACACAAAGACGCCGAAGGCGGGCGTCTCGTTGGTGGGCCGCGTCCCGTGCTCGATCAGGGCAAGGCCCTTCCGGTACAGCACGCGCACGTCGTCGTCCCCGGCCTGCCCCAGATCCAGGTCCAGGAGAGCGCTCAGGTGCCCGACCACCAGCGGCAGGGACGCGTCCATGGCCTCACGAGTGGTCTTGCCCATTTGCATCGCGAGGACGAGATCAGTCCGTGCGGAGATTCCTTCAACGTCGATCGTGAGATCGACCGCCGTGCTGTTTGCCGTCCCGAGCGCCTTGCCCATACTTGCCACAGTGATCATCACTTGCCCCTCCTGGAACAGGATTTGCGTCGTGCCATACAAACTAGGAAAGGCGATAGCCTGGGTTCCACGAGTGTGCCGGAACTTGCCGGGAGTTCACCCGAGAGACTCGATGGCAGCCGTGATGATTTGCCTTGCCGCACCGCCGTAAACGGCGAGTTCGGCCAGCTCGGCGAACGTCTGGGCATACATGGCAAGTTCGTGATTCTGCACGACGGTGAGGTGCGCGGAGACCAGTTCGACATTCACGGTCTCGTCGTCGTACAGGAAGAATCCCTCGACGGGCCAGAGAGCCCGGTCAGCACTTTGGGGAATGATCCCGATGCTCACCGATGGCAGCGCCATGACGCTGAGCAGGTAGCCGAGTTGACCGGCCAGAACTTCCGCTCCGCCAATGCGGTACCGGAGTGCGCTTTCCTCCAAGAGAATGGCGAACGTGTGGTTGCCGTAGACGAT
Source organism: Streptomyces sp. SID3212 (assembly GCF_009865405.1). Taxonomy (GTDB): domain Bacteria; phylum Actinomycetota; class Actinomycetes; order Streptomycetales; family Streptomycetaceae; genus Streptomyces. The sequence goes on from NZ_WWJY01000484.1 coordinate 18,504, forward strand.
GTTCTGTTTCTCCACCCGAACTCTGACTGCCTCCGGCACGTCGTCGATGAGGCCGCGACGGTCGCGGATGGAGGTCAGAAGCGCGGTGATGTACGAGGCGGTCTGCACGGGGCCGGGAATCAGCCACGGCGAGTAGATGCGGAACCGCTGGGTGCGCTCCCACAGGGGAAGAACGGATTCCTGCACCCACTTGAGGCCGTTGCGCTCCATCTTGCGCCACTCGACATACATGCCCTCGATTCCGCGGGCAGTCGAGACGAGATCTCCGGCTTGGCCTTCCGCGCCACAAGCGGCGCACCAATCGCGAAGATCGCGCTCCGACGGCGGACGGGCACCGCTCTCGAATCGCGAAGCCTTCGACTCGTGCCAGCCACACCGCCTGGCGAGTTCCCGCTTGCTGATGCCGGCTGCTTCCCTGATCTCAGCCAGGCGTTTCCCGAGAGCCTTGCGGGCTTCCTGAACGCTCGAAGATGGCGATGTCATGGCGTCGCGGCGGGGCGTTCGGCCTGTCAGGACAACTCGAACTCAGCGTGCGGCGTTGCCCGCTTCCACACGGCCTCGAAGGCCGACTCGCAGAGCTTCGCCACCTCAGGGTCTTCCGTCAGCTCCATCTCCATGTTCTCTCCCTCGCCGTCGAAGTGATTGAGGAGAACGAGGCTGGAGTCGAACAACCAGAAGTCGTTGCCCGGGAGCGCGACGTTCGTCGCTCGACGGCGCGAGAGCCAGCGCACGTCTTCTCCCGCGGCGATGTTCAGCCCGTCCGTCACAGCATGCTCGAAGCGGACGTACTCACTGACCGGCGTCGACACAACGCGCGCCCGGCGAACCTCGACACCTCGTGCCGTCGCCTCCGTGACGATGCTGTGCCAGTCGGCCCAGCGCTCAGCGGGGTCGAGAGTCTTACCGGCCTTCCAGTCGATGAAAGCCTGGTCCGACTTCATGTAGGCGTCGCGCATCTCCAGATGGACGGCTGTCCTCTGGCAGTCGCGAAACAGCTCCTCAAACGTCGGGGTGTTCGTCATCCTGCTTCACCTCCGGGTCGCCGGCCTTGGCACTCTGCTCCATCTCCAGGAAGAACTGCACCATGCGCCGGGGAATCTCCACCACCGACTCGTGGCCAGGGATGTCCATCTGCTCCAGGCGCTCGGCGTCCTCCACCTTCCAGCCCTGCACGAGGTAGTTGTCCCGTGCGTCGTCGAGGTAGATCGTGGGCGAGCCGCCGCTGGGACTCTCCGGGTCTTTGCCGAGCCGAATCAGGGCCATGATGTCCTCCTCGAACGCCGATGACGATCTCTATGCCAGAGCTTGCCCGAGCCCTCGCTGCGGAGCGAGGAACTTGCCGGAACTTGCCAGGACCTGTCGGACATGCGATCTCTAAGTCGGCTGGCCGATAGCGGTCAATCCGCCTCACGGGCGGGGCAGCGCTTCGCCTTCACGTGCCGTTACGTCGACTTCACACAGCGAGCGATCGGCGGCGAGCGCGGGTGAGTGCCACGTAAAGCTTGCGATGATCCTCATTGTCTCGGTCCAGCCCGACGTGTAGGGCTCGTGTATCGCTGGCCTCGAATCGCACGGCAACGGCGTCCCACTCGCGTCCTTTGGCCTGATGAGTGGTTAGGCCGAGTATGAGGTCGTCGAAGGGGTGGAGGAGGCGGGTACGCAGCTGCCGGAGGCGTTCAATTTGGCTGGGGTGCTTGCCAGGGATCCTGGCTGACGACTCGGTGGCGATGGCGGCTGTGAGGTCCGCGAGGGTGCCAGTGAGGTCTTCCTTGTCGGCGAGGCGCGCGAGGATCGCGTCCAGGCGCGGTTCCAGGCGGGCACGGGCGTCCTCGTCCAACCGCAGGGTAGCGGCAGCATCGGTCACATAGGTGGCGTGCTCACCGAAAGCGCTGCGGGTGAGCCGGTTGAGCAGCAGCGTGGAGGCGGCTTCTTGCGTGTTGCCGCTGGCGGAGCGGAACGCGAGGGGAAGTACGCGAGGGTCCGTATTCCATAGGGGTTTCCATTCGCGCGCCAAGACAACATCGACGCCGTCCAGAACAGCGCTGGGCACCGTGGTGGGTTCGCTTCGGCGCAGGGCCGTGGCCAGATCTTCTTGGTGGGATGTACGCCAGCGAAAAGATGCGGTCAGCTGGAGGGTGGCCATCTCGGCGCGCTCGATGAGGGTGGGTACGAGGTCGGGGCGGGCACCTCGGAAGCCGTATAGGGCTTGCCAGGGATCACCAACGACGGTGATGTGTAGTCCGGCTTGGGCTGCGAGTTCAACTACGGCCAGGTCGAGGCTGTTGGCGTCGAAAATCTCGTCGACAATCAGAGCGCGGGTGGTGGTGGCAAAGTAGTCGATCAGACAGCCAGTTATGTCCGGCACGCTCAGAGCCTGTTCGAGGATCGCGCGGACGTTGTCGTGAGTGCATTGGCCGTCGTTCACAGCAGTCTCAAAGTCGTGCTGGCCAAGGTGGTTGCCTTTGGCATGCCGGTAGGTGTGGGCAGTAACGATCTGGCGGCCTTCAAGTTCGACGACCGGCTCCCGGGTCGTATAGCGGGTCGGATAGTGGGCCTTCCAGGTGTCCAGAACCTCAAGTTCGGTGTGGCCGCCGGGCCAACGAAGTTTATTGGTATGCAGGAGATGGGCGAGCAGGTCGTAGACGACGGTGTCGAGGGTGACAATGCGGTGTGGTGGGTTGATCGCGGCGCGGCCCCAGGTTGAACGGACACGCGCGCGCAGTTCCGCTGTGGCGGAGCGGGTAAAGCTGACGGCGACGACCGCACGCGGGTCGCTGGCCAGGGCGAAGCGCTGCACGCCAAAGCGATATGCGGACACGGTCGTCTTTCCGGAGCCGGGGGCGGCTTCGATGTAGAGGCGCGTGAGGGGTGTGCCGGCGGCGATGAGCTGTTCGGGAGTCAGCCGGTCCAGGGCAGCCTCAGCCACGAGGCTCGCCCGAGCTATCAACGTCGGGTGCCGGACTAAACCAGGGGTTAGCAGTAGGAGGCAACGCCTCGCCCAAATCGTCCGAAGCATCCGGTACGTCGCTGTCATCCTCACTCGGCTGGGGGGGTTCGTCCGACCCGGTTGCGGCAGGTGGTGCCGGGTACAGGAAGTCAAACATCGCCTGCAGGTGGCCTGGGACGACCGGGTGGATCATTGCTTCGTTGGCGTCGGCAAGTTGCTGGGCGAGCGCGAGCGCGAACTCCGCCTTTCGCTTTGCCCCCTTGCCGGCGGGCGTGGCGTCCTTGCCGTCCTTGGCCTTACGGGCGCTGCGAAACAGGGCGTGGACTGACTCGGGATCTAGCGGCTCCGGTACGGGTAGGTCTAGGTCGTCCAGGGCCTCGGCGATCAGCTTTTCGTTGCCTGCGGTGATGGCCGGCTCGAGCGTGGGGTGACTGATAAACGCCTGGGCAACGTCAGGGTCGTGAGCTGTGATCCATGGTGGGGCGATGGGCACAGCGCCGAAGTCCAAGTCGCTATCGCGCAGGACGGCGATCTTGGTGCACAGCTCCGCGCCCTTGGTCGCCAGCAACCGCACCGCCCACGCTCCGACTTTCGTGCCCATGGGCACGATACTCAGGGCCTCGACAAACGCTTGCTTGTCCGCGTCCTGAGCGGCCCAGGCACGGGCGAACTCACGAAGTACGGCTACCTCGGTGACGCCCTCGACCAAGACCAAACGTTCAGCGAACAAGGCAGCGGATCGGCTGGTATCCAGATGAAGCCGCATCATGCGCAGCGTCTTGTCGCGCTCGGCCATCGGCAGAGTGGCGATGGGACGACAAAATCGGCGTCCGTCGCTGGTCCGGCGCAAGACGACAATCTGCTCTGGGCGGCAGGACGTTATGACGTCGGTGGCATGGCTGGACAGAACGATCTGCAGCTCCGGCCGCCGAGCGGTGACTCCGCGCAAGTAGCGGACTAGGGAGTGCTGTAGCTGCGGGTGCAGGTGTGCTTCGGGCTCCTCAATGACCACAGTGGCGTGGAAGGGATCTGGCGGGAAGAAGGAGTCCTCTGCGGATTCAGCCTCGGCCCGCGCCTGCACGAGCCGCTCGCGAGCCTGGCGCGCAGCCTCCTCTACGTCATCGGGATCGGGTGCAACCCCCATACGCGCGTCGGGCATACCTGTGGCCCGCTTGGCTGGGTCGGGAATTGCGGCCAGCGTCACAGCGATGTGGAGCAGGTTGACGTAGCCCAGGCCGGAGACTTCCAGTGGGCGTGCCTGGCCCCGGCCCTCAATCACGGCGAGCATCAGCTCCAAGACACGCGCCAGATAGGTGTCGTCAATAACCTGCCCGCGGACATAGGACCACTGCGGACTGACGCCCGCCGACATCGCCGAGAGGTGTGCGCCGATACGCTCCTCAACGGCCTCGATGATGCTGTCCTTAGCCAGACCCTCCAGGAGCTGAGACGCCCGCGCCCGCAGCGATACCAAACTGCGGCGTCCGTCCAGACGCTCCTGCTGCGCGCGCAGCAACTCGATCAAAATACGGACCTCACGCCGGGCGAGCTCATCCAGCGGATGACGCCAGGCGGGCAGATACAGGAGCTTGAACGGCTCAAGCGTGTCCAGTGGCCCCTGCCGCTGACCTGCCTGCGCCTGGATGCTGCCCAAACTCCGGGTCAGGTTCGTGCTCCAGCGCTGCGCGACAGTACCGGGCGCACCGTGATGAATGGCGTGGAGCTGGCGCCCCAGAACCCCTTCGGTGTGCGGGTCAGCATCCAGCGTGTACTGAACCGTAATACTGCGTTCGCCGCCGCCCAGAGCGGTCGCACTCGGGCGCGGCAGGCTGGGGAAACGGCTGGGATGGGCCAAGTACAGGGCATCAGTGACGGTGGTCTTCCCGACCCCGTTCGCACCGATCAGGACACTGAACCGGCCGGGGAGATCGCAGACGATCTCCGACTCGGCGCTAGCACGCAGCCCCTTGACTTCCACCCGGCTCAAATGCACGCGCGTTACTCCCCCACTCCGCAGCCCCACCCGACCGTCCTATAATCGCCCCGCACACTGACAAACGGTGTGCTTTCCAAAAATGTGCAGCATCAGTAGTCGAACCCAACTGGCGAGTGGCCCTCGATGTCACCCGGTTTGGGTGGAGTTCACACCCCTTTTGGAACCGGGCGGACGATCCTCGGTGCGCCTCCTCTCGACCGCTCGTGGTCGCTTCCTGCGGACCGGCCAGGTAGATCACCATGGACAAGGATCGATCTGTGGCTGGAACGGTGACTATCCGCAGATCCAGCAAGCCAAGTCTTCAACTGGAGGGACCTCGATGTCCGAACTGCTGGCAACACCGCAGGTCAGGCGCAGTCTGCGGGCAGCCAGTCAGTTGCAGTTCCAGTTGCATTCGCCTCCGTTCAGCGGGGTACGGAGGCCGACTCTCACGCGGTTCCATCGCAGGTCAGAACGCTGACGAATCCGCCCGAACCCCCGGACGAACAGTTGGAAAGCGTGTTGGGGGCAACCCCTCACGAGTTCGAATCTCGTATCCTCCGCCATTGCTCTCACCGGGCAATACGTCGATGGCCCCCGCTGCTCGCAGCGGGGGCCATCGACGTTGCGTCTCAGTTACCCCAAGGTGACACGTCAGCTCGGTCGCTGGCCCGCACACTACTTAAGTCGCAAGCGTCTTCACGTCGACGAACCAGAGCGTGCTCTCCTTGGCCACGATAACGATATGGCTGTCGACCTCATCAGACCCACGCGCCCGATGCTCCGCAGACGGAACAGATCACTCCGTTGAGCGCGACCGCCCCTGTGGATAACTCTCGTGGCCGAAATCCTCCCTAGTAGTGTCGAGACGTGGCCACTCCCCTGTTCTTCGACACCACCCTCCACCCCCTCCCCTCGGTCCCTGAGGAGGCCGTGGAGCACGGCGAGGTGTTCACGCGGCGCTGGGTCGTCGACCTGATCCTCGACCTCGTGGGCTACACCTCGGACAAGGTCCTCTGCGACTTGAAGCTTGTTGAGCCGGCCTGCGGCTCGGGAGCGTTTCTGGGAGCGGTGGCCTCGCGGATCAGCGCTTCCTGCCGCAAGTACAACCGCCCCATCGGTGATGCACGCGGGGCTGTACGTGCGCTCGACCTGCTGGAACGGAACGTCCACAGGAGCCGCGAAGTAGTCGAGAAGCACCTGGTCGACGACGGCTGGGACCCAGCAGAAGCCCAGTCGGTAGCAGAGTCCTGGATCGAGCGGGGGGACTACCTGCTCCAGCCCGAGGCAATCCAGCACGCGGACTACGTGGTCGGCAACCCGCCCTACATCCGTCTGGAGGACGTCCCAGCGGACAGGATGGCGGTCTACCGCCACGCGTGCACCACCATGGGCGGTCGCGCAGACATCTACGTCGGCTTCTTCGAAGTCGCTCTCCGAAGCCTCCGGCCAGGAGGACATCTGGGCTTCATCTGCGCGGACCGCTGGATGCGCAACCAGTACGGTCGGCGGCTGAGGCGACTGGTGACCAAGAGCTTCAGCATGGACTTGGCCCTGGTCATGCATGATGTCGACGCGTTCGACGACCAGGTTTCCGCCTACCCGGCCATCACGCTCATCAGCAATCGAGGCCAGGGCACCGCAGTAGCCGCGGACACCACGCAAGCCTTCGACACTCCCCAAGCCACCAACTTCGCCCGCTGGTACACGAGTGATCAGACTGAAACGGTCGCGACGGAAGCCTTCCAGGCCGCTCGCATGCCGCACTGGTTCCCGGACGAGGACTCGTGGCCGAGCGCCTCTCCCGCCCGGCTGGCCGTGCTCGAAGAGCTGACAGAGCGCTTCCAACTTCTCGAGAACAACGGCACCGGCACCAGGGTTGGCATTGGCGTCGCCACCGGCGCGGACAAGGTCTTCCTCACCAGCGACGAAAAGTTGATCGAGGATGACCGGCTGCTGCCTATGGCCATGGTCCGCGACACCACGAGCGGCGCGCTCAACTGGAGCGGCACCTACCTGGTCAACCCCTGGTGTGCGAGGGGCGATCTAGTCGATCTCGCCGCATATCCCCGGCTCGCAAAGTATCTCTACGATCACGAAGCCGCGTTGCGCAAGCGCTATGTGGCGGTCAAGCAGCCGCACCGCTGGTACAAGACCATCGACAAGGTCGATTTCACACTGGCCCGGCGGCCCAAACTGCTGTTCCCGGACATGAAGCTGACGATCCATCCGGTACTCGATGAGGGCGGGCTGTACCCTCACCACAACCTGTACTTCATCGTCTCGGACGTCTGGGACATGCGCGTGCTGGGTGGTCTGCTGCTCTCCAAGGTCGCGGAAGCATTCGTGGAGGCGTACGCGGTCAAGATGCGAGGGGGGACCCTCCGCTTCCAGGCCCAATACCTCCGAAAGATCCGGGTCCCCGACCCGGAAGCGATTAGCGAGCGCGACCGAGAAGCCCTGGCGGCAGCTTTCGATAAGCGAGACGTGAGGGCCGCCACGGAGGCCGCCCTGCGCGTCTACGGACTTGCCGAACTGCCTGACTAGGAGGACGGATCTTGACGGTCACCCGCCAGGACTTCGAGGATGCGATAGCGGCCTACTGGGACGCCAGGAAGCTTCAGGGCGAACAGTCTGCGATCAAGGCTGCTGTCGGAGCCGGTACAGCTGGATCCGTACGTGGTGGCAAGCACTTCGACGCGATCGCGATCCTCCTGTCGAAGTTCTTCCTCGAAGCCGGCTACCCGCCCGAGAGCATCCGGGTCACCAAGAAGCAAGGACTCGAACTTCCCGGCTACTACCGCCCCCAGAAGCAGTGGGATGTGGTGGTCGTCCACGAGGGCGTCCTAGTCGCGGCCTTCGAGCTCAAGGCGTTGGGTGGCCCTTCCTTCGGCAACAACTACAACAACAGGGTCGAGGAGGCGCTTGGCAGCGCTGTGGACCTACGCCGAGCAGTCTTGGCCGACCTGTATCCGAAGGAGAAGCCCTGGCTCGGCTACTTCTTCATCATGGAAGACCACCAGAAGTCTCGGAACCCGGTCAGGATCGCGAAGGGCGCACTGCCCATCGACTCACACTGGCACGAGACCTCTTACCAGGACCGCTTCGGGACCTTCTGTGAACGCCTCGTGGCGGAGCAGTTGTACGACGCCGCCTGCTACGTCACATCGTCGGCCGAGGAGCCTAAGCCGACGGAGCTGGTGGGTAGCCTCGACTGGCGACACTTCTCAGCGGCGATAAACGCCCGGCTCACGTATCTGAAGGAACTCGGGCTTCCCGGGTAGGAAAGACGAGCGGGCCCCGACCGGTCGTGTCGAGGTCCCGCATTTGAATGTCTTTGCAGAGGCGAGCGCCCCTGACTTCGATCTTGCGTGCCGGTCGGCCAGAGTCGGTTGGCCGTTTTCAGATCGGGAGCCCAAGTGTCGTCGCGGGTGGCGCCGGCTTCCACTACGGACTCTCGTGGAACGGGGAGAAATGCTGGCTACCCGGAATTAGGTAGGAATGCGAGCCGTTCCACGGCGTCGGTGATCACGCGGGTCCAGGGCCAGTACCGGGCAGGGGAGTGGGCACGGGAGGAGGCGGCAGGGCGCGGCGCGGGCGCGGGAGGAGGCGGCGGGCGAGACCCCGGGGGCGAAGGTGCGCTTCCACCGCGGCCATGTATCGCTCGCGGACATCCGCCAGCACCCGCAGGTCCACGACCGAAGTCGGGATCACCATCGCCGGGTCGTCCGCCACTGGGGGCGAGCGCCACGCATCCTTCATGCTCTGTCCCGCCACTGTCCGGGTGCGGGCGACAAGTTCGTCGTACGCGGCGCCCACCTCCGGAGCCTCGAAGCGGACCCATGCCTCGTGCCAGGTCAGTCTGGACTGGATCTCCCGCAGCTGCTCCGACAGGCGGACCCGCTCGTCGGCGGCAGCGTCCGCGCGGCGGCGCCGTACGGCGTAAGCCATCTCCGCATACTGAATGCTTGCCTCGTACGCGCTCGCGAACAATTCCTGCTTCCGCTCTTGCAACTGGGCGCGACGGCCGATCCGCGCTTGGACGCCGAGGATGAGGCCGGTTACGAGTGCAGCGAAAACGGCGGCGTAGGGGCCGAACGCCTTGATCGCGTCAACCAATGATGTGGTCCTGTTCGTCGAGGCCCGGCGAACCGTGGCCGTGGGGTGCTTCGAAGCCCGGCCAGATGCTGGTGGCGCGATAGGCAGACTCCCAGCGCAGATGGCGGACAATGATCGCGATGAGGAGCCGCCCGCCGTCACGAGGCGACCACCGGCGCGAGGGCGCGTCCTTCGGGTACCAGAGGCAAAGAGAACCGTCGGGGTTGCGGTGGGCGGGGCAGTCGGGTCCGCGCGCGTGGACGCGAGGGAATGCCGGATCGCCGGGGGCGAAGGCGATCCGAAGACTGTGTGAGGGCAGGATCCGAACGTGCGGGTAGACCTGGACAATGAATCCGGACGCGAAGTCGGCAGGTTTGTCTACCTCGCGCACGTCGAGCCCCGTTGAGCGCATCCCGGTGAGCAGCTCGGCGCGGGCCATCGGACGTGCGAACCAAGGACGCCGCGGAGGACGCCCGTCACCCCTCAACGGCCGTGTCCTCCCGCCACGAGCGCGTCTTCGGGATGAGCAGGCTCGCACCCGCGAGACCGAGGCTGGCAGTGGTGCTCAGGGGAGAGGACGCGGCGGAGAAGGCGCGCTCACGTTCACGCATCGTCTTGGGGAAGAGGTACTCCAGGACCTCCGCCACCGTGTCAATGTCGTCGGGGTCGGCAATGGCCTTCGCGAGCCTGTCGGCGGCGACTCGCAGCCGTCGCTCGGCATCCGCGTCGGGGATCAGCGGCTTGAGGTCGGGCGAGACGGAGCGCGGATCCTTGGTCGGCTCGCTGCGCTGAAGGCGCAGGGCGGCCTTCAGCAGCACCGTGTGAACGGCGCTGACGAGGCCCATTCTCGGCTCGACGAACTCGCAAGCCCAAACGGAGAGTTGGTGTGAGGAAAAGCCCGGCTTCGCGGCCTGAGCATTCCACGCCTTGAGGATGCGGATGGCGCGGCGCCGGGTGCGTCGCAGGGCGTCGGCGCCGGACGTCAGCAGCTCTACGTGGCCCTGGGGGTCGCTGGCACTCCATGCCTTTGCGGAGCCCGGAGCCTGCTCCAGGTCGGGGATCCACAGTCCGCGCCCATCACGGCGGCGCAGCGCCACGATGAGATCGACCGTGACATCTGTGCCGTTGACCGGGGCGCCGAAGTGAATCTTGAGGCCCCGCCGGGACGTGTACACCCGCGCCTTGGGGTAGAACGGGGTGCGCTCCGGGTCGCGGATCTTCGAGCCGATGAACGCGACAAGTTCGTCGGTGATGGTGTGCGGAGCCTCCCCTTCTCCGTCAGGACCAAGCTCTGGGTGCTGGACACGATCCAGGATGATCCCGCCGTCCCCATCGCTGACGGCTCCCGCGTGCGGCTGAATATGGGTACGAACGGGGATCGAACCCGAGCTGTACGACGTACGGCCCTCGGGGTGCTGCTCGGCCAACCTGCGTGCCAGCAACAGACGTTCGCGCGTCGCCGCGAGGACGTCGGGATCTACGTTGATCAGAGTGAGCAGGTCGTCGAACTGATTGTGCAGATGTGCCATGACCGTTCCTTGCGGGCGGGGGTGCGGTGCGTGGATAGACAGCCGGCACGGGTGTGTACCGTGCTCCGAGCCTGACACACGCCACTGACAACGCCCCCGCTCTTAGCGGGAGTCACAGCCCAGCGTGGCCCGGTCGATGAGACGGTCACCGGGATCAAGGACCGGCGCCGCCAGGTCTCACGACTCCCCAGATTCATCGGGTTCTTCCTTGCCCTCGGTCAGGATCCGGCCCCCGACGAAGACCACAGCCAGAGCGAGCCCGGAACCGACACCGACCATGACCTTCTTCAGTAGACCGTCCACGTGGTGCTTGTGCTCAGTGTCCTTCTGAGAAGCAAGTCTTGCCGTTTCCTGGATGAGTTCGAGGAGGTGCTCCTTCTGCTCCCAAGTCAGGTCGCCCCTGTGGAGTTCTCGCTCGAAGATCACCCGGTTCTCCCGGAGGGCCTGGTAGACCTGATCCAGGCTATGCCTGCCGTCCGCGAGAGTGGCCTCGTGGGCCTTCTCTACGGCTCCGAAGGCATCCGTGGCGAACTTCCTGAACTCGGGGAACTGTTCGATGATCTTCACGGCCACTTCGGTGTCCATGTCAGGCATCATGGCCGCGAACCTGACCGTCTTCTCCTTGGAGAGATGCCTCCAGGTGTCGATTCCAAGCGCGCGCATGATGTCAGCTTCGTTCTTGTACTTCATGCCGTGGGGCCTCCATTGCTTTTCTTCGCAGCGCGTTCTTCCGCGCTGCGGGCCCGGTAGTTGATCCCCTGGATGTGCACCTTAATGTTCAGACACGAAGTGCTTATCGCGTTTTTTGGTCACGCTTTGGACGGCCCACCTCGTGACATCCCGAGGCTAACTCTGCCCGTCGCCGTACGTGGCGGGATTCTGCGCCCGGTCCATCGCCTGAGCGCACGCCTCCACTAGGCCGCCGAGACCGCGTCCTCATCCGTGCCACGCACGTGGGCTTCGATCCCCTGGCGCGGCCGACGCGAATTGTGCCAGCGCACCGGCAGGTCCGTGTACAGATCGGACTCGAAGTCCAACGCCCACGTCGACCATCGGGCAGGTCTTCCGACGTTGAGCCGTTCAAGTCCGGCCAGGAACAGGGCATGGGTGTGGTGCACCATCCGGCGGTCTGGGATCTCATGGCGGATGACCTGGGCACTGCCTCCCGTCTCGACCTCCCCCTGTTTCCGCTCCATCTCCTCGACCTGAGTTGCTTGACCGGGCCGGTCCTCACCCCACTGGGTAACCACCCGCTCCGCGTGCTCGCGAGAAACGAAGCCAGGCTCGTCCGCCGAAGTCGACAGGTAGACCGCTGTGTCGACCGAGGCAGATCCAGAGCGCAGGGCGGCCCGGGAGCCCGCCTTCGCCGCCACCTCTACAGGCGCGGCCCAAAGTAGGGCTCCGATCTTGGCGGCCGTCTGCTGCAGAACGGGGGCCGGTCATGTGCTGGTAGCGGCGGCGTATCCGCTACTTCGGCGACCTGGACCACAGCGGCGTACGCATCCCGCTTAAGGCCTCCCACACGGCGTCGTAACTCGGCCTGCCCGGCGTGCAGCCCACCGCAGTACTGTACGAAGCGCTACTGGGCCTGGGGCGACCCCGTGCCACGAAGGAGGCTCCGGCCGATGCGGCGGAGGCCGCACATCGGGCGGACACCGTGGGCCTGCTCACAGCGGGCAAACGGCTCGCTCAAGAGTGGGTCGGATACCGCTATCGGATCCGAAAGACGAACTGGTACGCAGGCATTCGCTGACCGGTCCATGTCCTGCGGCGCTTCGTCCCTGTAGAGGGAGTAATCCATCAGCATGTTGGCAACGGCGCTGATTCCGATGTCGCGCCCTGTATCAGCGGGAGCTCGAGACCCCGCACCTCCTCCCCTGCGGCCATCGGTCAGCGTCGCCATCTTTGCCGAGGGCTGGTCAGCATCGTAGGTGCCTCCGCTACCAGCCAGAATCTCGGTCCCGGGGTTCGCCGGAGAGTTGCAGTTCGGGTTGCACTCATACCCGTTCAGCACCGTCCGCTCCCTGACAATCGAGGCATGCAACCGCAGGTCAGGACGGTGGCGGACGACCTTGGACCCCCGGATGAACACTTTGGGCGCGACCCCTCACGAGTTCGAATCTCGTATCCTCCGCCATTGCTCTCACCGGGCAATACGTCGTAGGGACGACGATCACGCCTGCCTTCCGGGGCGTGTTGTTCCTGGCTCAGTTTGGGTTGGGGCGGGGGGCTACTGCCGGACCAGGATCAGGGCGTGGGTGCCGGTTGTGCGCCAGGGTGTGCTGGATTGTTCGAGGGACTTCAGCGTTTTCTGGTCCAGGCCCACGACCACGTCGGACTTCAGGGTTCGGAGTGTCGCGACCGGCCCCGGGAAGTACGCCGTGCGGTCCGCGAACGGTGTCGTGGCGTGCCACATCCGGTCGCCCACTAGGCGGCGGTGGTTGAGGTCGCCCTTCAGGATCGTCAGCGTGACGGCCTCGAACTCCTTCCTCAGGTCCTCGGGCATCTCCTCGTACGGCAGCGGGGCGCAGAAGAACGAGTGGGTACGGACGTCCAGGCGGCCTGTCGCCATGGCCTCCCACAGGCGGCCGCCGACCCTGCCGGCTTCACCGGGGGCGCCGGTGAGGCGGCGGAGGCAGTCGACGACGTCCGATGTCATCGCGTCGGAGACGTAGTACGGGTAGGGCTTGACGTGAAGCACGACCCGTTCGGCGTGCCGCTCTTCGAGGAGGTGGTCGATGAGGATCAGGTCGGGGAGCAGTTCTCGGCCCGCGTTGTCCGCCACCACGGCGACCGTCGAGCCGGCTCCGACCGGCAGAAGCTGCCACAGGAGGTCGCTGTCGTCGGCGACCAGCGCGGGGGCGGCGGCTGCGGCCTCCGGCTCCGTCGCCGTGACGCGGAAGCCGAGGTCCGCGCGGTTGCCCCAGAGTGAGGCGTGGAGCAGGGCCGTGGCCCGCTCCCCGGCCGGCACGTTCGTGAGCGCGTCCAGGGCGCGCAGTTCCTCTTCGACCGTGTCGCCTCGCAGTTCGGCCTTCTTGAACGGCGCGAACGGGTCGACTCCCTGCCATGGGCCGGTGCCGAAGTAGCCGACGGCGCCGAGGAGTCTGCGGTAGAAGTAACTCTCCGCCCACAGGAACGGAGCGTCGTACCAGGAACGGCCGAAGTCCTCCTGCCCCCAGGCCGCCCAGCGGTCGTGGTCGTGTTCCGTGGGAGGAAGCGGTTGGACGACACCGTTGGTGATCTCCTCCAGCAAGACGTCGAGTGCCTCGTGTTGGCGCGGGCCGTACGGGAAGGCGTCCCGCACCTGCTGGATGAGAGCGGGGTGGCGCTCGGCCAGCACACTCCGGGCGAACGAACCGGCCTCGTTGCTCAGGATGACCGGAGCATTCGACGCGACGGCCGGCGGGGTGGTGTGAGGCGCCTCTTCGGCCGAGGCGCGGGAGGTCTTCTCTCTCATGGGGTCCGAGCCCTTCGGTTGACGTGGGAAATGAACCGGTCTGTCCGCTGAAGCCGTACCGCGATGTCGCCGGTTCCCGCCCCGACCGCCACTCGGTTGCCCGGTCCGTCCATGGTGACAGCCTGGGCCCACTCTCCGGCCGACTGTCGAGGCCGACCCCCTGGCCTTCCTTCCCTTCCCTTGTCCTGGGCACAGGTTTCAGTGGGGCGTCGCCACGGCTCCAGGGTGGAGGGGCCGAGGGCCACGCCCCGGACTTCGTGTTGTCGGGTGCCGTCACGTCCCCGTTGGCCGGGGCGCCGGATGTGCGTGCGGGGATGGCAACTTGATCGAGATCGGGGGGATACGTGGTGGACGCGGATCGCCGTTTTCATGCTGGGGCCAGAGATTCGTGCCTCGATGGGAGCTTGCGGTGAAGAAGTACCTCTCGGCTCGTGAACGGTTCGGCCGGCGGCACGGCGTCGCCCTTGCCGTGGCTGTGTTGATGGTTGCCGGTACGGCGTCGGTGACGACGTCCAGAGCCGGTGCGACCGGGCGTCCCTCGGGGAGACCGGTGGCCGTCGATCTCGAAACGGCGACCGTGGCGCAGTTGGGCGGGCTGCTCGGCTCCGGCAAGATCTCCAGCGCCGGGCTCACCAAGGCCTATCTGGACCGCATACGGGACCTCAACTCGCGGGGGCCCGCGCTCAACGCCGTACGTTCCGTCAACCCCGACGCGATGAAGGAAGCAGCCGCCGCCGACAGGGCGCGGCGTGGGAAAGGGCCGCACAGTCCGCTGCTCGGCATACCCGTCATCGTCAAGGACAACATCGATGTCGCGGGGATGCCGACCACCGCCGGTTCGGTGGCGCTCGCCGACTCGTACCCGGCCAAGGACGCGCCGATCGTCGCGCAGTTCCGCAGAGCCGGCGCGGTCATCCTCGGCAAGGCCAACCTGACCGAGTTCGCCAACTATCTGACCAGCGGGATGCCCGGTGGTTACAGCTCGCTCGGCGGGCAGGTGCTCAACGCCTACGACGCGAGCCAGACTCCGAGCGGATCCAGCGCCGGTTCCGGTGTCGCGGCCTCGATCGGGTTCGCCGCCGTCACCGTCGGGACCGAGACCTCCGGATCCATCCTCAGTCCCGCGTACTCCAACTCCGTCGTGGGCATCAAGCCGACCGTGGGACTGGTCAGCCGTACGGGCATCGTGCCGATCGCCGCCAGCCAGGACACGGCCGGCCCGCTCACCCGTACGGTCGCCGACGCCGCGGCCACGCTCACCGCGCTCGACGGCAAGGATCCGGCGGATCCCGCCACCGCCTCCAACCCGCTCGTCGGGCACGACTTCGGCAAGGATCTGTCGACCACCGCGCTGCGCGGGGCCCGTATCGGCGTCGTCGCCAGTCAGGTGCCGGCTGCGGGGACCGACAACCGGGCCCTCTGGGACGCGGCCGTCGCCGCGCTCACCGCGCAGGGCGCGACGCTCGTCGATGTCGCCCTCGACACCTCGGGGCGCTCCTCGACGGTGCTGTCGTACGAGTTCAAGCGCGACCTGAACGCGTATCTGGCGCGGCTGCCGAAGAACGCCCCCATGAAGAACCTCGCCGACATCATCGCGTACAACACCGCACACGCGGGTGCGGCGCTGAAGTTCGGACAGGTCAACGCGCTCAACTCCGAGGCCAAGGATCTCGGCCCCGACAGCGCCGACACGGCCGCCTACAAGGCGAGCCGGGCCCAGGATCTGGCCGACAGCAAGGACCGTATCGACGCCGTCATGAAGGACAACAGCCTGACGGCGCTGCTCTTCGCCAACAGCGGGAGCGCGGGCATCGGCGCGAAGGCGGGCTATCCGTCGATCAGCGTCCCGGCCGGCTACCAGGCCGCCAACAGGCGGCCGTTCAGCATCTCGTTCCTCGGCCAGGCGTGGAGCGAGCCCACGCTCGTCGGCTACGCCCATGACTACGAGCAGGCCACCAAGCTGCGCCGGCCGCCGACGGTGATCAATCCGGCTCCGTACCGCTGCACGGCTCTCACCGGCCTCGGGGACTCCGGGGACTCCTGCGCGCCCTGACGGCCCGCCGGTTCAGCGGGGATCCGCGGCATCCCCGGCACTCACGTCGCGGAGGGTCCGCCGGCCGGACGCCGGCGGGCCCGGCCCCGAGGGACCCGAGGTCACGCGCGTCGGCGGGGATGTTCGACCCGGATGCGCAGCGGTGCGAGGAGGTTGTTCAGGTAGTCCCGGCCCGCGGGGGTGTTCAGCGCCAGCGCGGGTTCCGACGACGGCTTGAGCAGGGCCGGGCCGTCCTCGCGTTCGTACAGGACGCAGACCTCGCCGGACACCACGCCGGAGTCCTGGCGCGACGGCCAGCCGATGCCCACGGACCAGTCGGCCTGGCCGCGGATCCAGGAACCCCAGCGGCGGGTGCGCGGGTAGTCCGGGGCCGGGGCCTGCACGAGCCAGATGTCCTGGTGGACCGCGGCCAGATGAGCGTTGTCCGTCAGGTCGACCAGGGGCAGGTCGGTGGCCGCGACGACCTTGGACAGCACCATGTCCCGTATCCGCGGCTGGGTGACGCGCCGCCGGCCGTCCGGCCGTGTCCGCAGGTCACGGGCCAGGGTCTCGCACACGGCGGTCAGCGGCGACAGCCCGGCGTACAGGTAGGGGCGCGGGCCGGTGCTCAACTCGTCCCGGATGTCGCAGAACCGCCCGCCGCCCCAGTGCAGATCGGCGGGTACGGGCTTGAAATCCGTCGACGCCCGGTGCGCGCTGTGCACGCGCCACAGCTCCGTACCGGCCGGCAGGTCACGGCGATGCGGCTTCGCCCGGACGGCCGGGGCGGGGATCATCTGATCAGGCACGTGCTCACCACTCCGGGATCTCGGCTCGCGCGGCGGACAGCAGAGCGTGGTCCACTCCGGTGCCCAGGAGCCGCGCGGGCGCGGCGTCCAGCCACACGTTGGGACCCAGCCACCAGTCGGCGGCGCCCCAGGGGTCCACGTCGGCCGACAGCAGCCGGTTGATCTCGACCACGACCGGGTACGGCGTCCCGGACTCCGGGTCGAGCTGGAACGCGGGGACCCGCGCCACCTCGTCACCGTCGGTCAACAGGATCAGGTCGTGGGCCTGCTCCGGGGCAAGGTCCAGTGAGGCGGCGGGCAGGGCGGGTTCGGCGAGGAGCCAGGCGTCGTCGGGGTCGGGGCGGTACGGCGGGGCCGCCGGGTCGGAGTCGTACGACGGGGCCGCCGGATCGGGGCCGTACGACGGGGCCGCTGGGTCGGGGCCGTACGACGGAACTACCGCGTCGGGGCGGGACGACGGAGCCACCGGATCGGGGCCGTACGACGGAGCTGCCCGGTCGGGGCGGATCGGGGAGGCAGCCTCGTGCGGCGTCCCGACCAAAGGTGCGGCGTCGACCGCCGTGCGCAGCGCCTGTAGTGAGGCGAGCAGCGCGTCGGAGTCCGGCTGTGGCGCCGACGGCCGGAACCGCACCCCGGACGGGGTCAGCGCCTGTCGCACGGCGTGCCCCGGCGGCGTGAACGGCTTGATCAGCTCGCGCAGTTCGTCGGCGGCGGCCTCCGGGTTCGACTCGGCGTCCGCCAGGATCTCCAGAAGCTCTTCGCGCGCGGACGCGTCCAGCAGCCCGGAGATTTCCGCCCAGTGGGCGTGGATCGCCTCGACGGCGTCCGCCAGGAAGGACACGTCGCACCCCCTTTCGCGTCAGGACCCTAACAGCGCCGGAAGAAGGCCGCGTTGAGATCGGAGAATCGGGTTCGCGTCGCGGGCCCGGTGCTGCATCATGGGCATTTGACACCGCCCGAGGGAGTCGCGCACGCCGTCTGCGCCGCCGGTCAGGTCCGCGGCCGGCCCCGGCACCGACGACGACACACTCTCCTGTGCGGTTGAACCGCGGCCCTGGGGGAGGGTCAGATGAGCAACTCCGCAGGATACGAGTGGTCCTATGTCGACATCGAGGCCGAACGGCGCCGGGAGTTACGCGCCCAGTTCGCGCAGGAGACCGCCCGCTCACGCCATCTGCGCGGACAGGCCAAGGCCCTGCGCCGCGCGTACCGTACGGCCAGGGTCGACGTGCACGTCGTCACCGTGTCCGCTTCCGCCGACTCCACCGAACTGAGCATGGCTCTGGACTCGGCCCGCCGGATCAACCAGCAGGCGGAGGCCGAACTCAGCCAGGCCGCCGCCGCGGTCTGGACCCTGCCGCCGGCCGGGAGCGAGGACGGGCGAGGGGACGGGAGCGAGGACGGGCGCGGGGAGGGGCGCGAGGACGGGCG